>NZ_JBZYAO010000023.1:0-111314 GCF_059820445.1 Paenibacillus sp. sgz302190 | reverse complement strand
TCGTTCCAAGACTCGTTATTGGTGATGTGGCTAACACCTTTCCAAGCAGGGTTCCCACCTGCTACCTCACTCGACCTATGCTTGGTCGCTCCACTTTCGCAGGCTTTTAAGTTTGCCAAGCCGCTTCACGTACACATATGGCTGCACTCTAAAATCAAGCCCCCTCCGGCAGCCCTGAAAGTGTGTCGCGACTTTCTCGACACTCTGGCTTTTGCAGGTTCTTGCTCCAAGTCGCGCTTGCCACGATAAATTCCTGCAATTGTGCAGCAATGTGGTCGGCCGACCGCCGACATGCAGCGCAGCACCGCACGCTGGGTGCTGCACGCGGTGTTGCGCTGGGGCTCCGCAGGAAATTCCCGCACGATCCGCGCAGGTTTTCCTCCCGGCCTGGCCTGCCAAGCCGCCTCATGACTACTCCCCGTGCAAGCAGCTATCCGGGAAGAGGTCAGCGTCGGGAAGAGCGGGCTGCGCCAGTCTTGATCTTCGGACGACCCGCTCCGGCGAAAAAAAACGACTATCCTCCCGGAATGGGGGTAGTCGTTTTGGGGTTATGGCGATGCAGTCCCCGCAGGTTTGCCGGCGTAGGCATCGGCCAATTTTTGCACGTCTGCTGCGGTCAGCGCGTAGGACCACTCGCCGCCTTGTTTGGCCAGCCAAACTTGGTCCTGGCTCAGCTTTCCTTCATAGACTTCCGTGGTATCCTTGCCATCGGCAGTCAGGCCGAGTTCCACTTTAAGCTCGCCGCCTGCCGTCGGCTGGGACGCCGCAGGCTGCGGAAGCTGCGCCGTATGCAGGAAGGTCAGCTGATTGAGCAGCGGACTGGCGTCCGCCCCTTTCAGCTCCTTGTCTCCCAGCTTCCAGTTCGCCTCCGTAGTAACCTTGTCCTTGTCGGTCTTCGTCAGCGTCCACGTCTGGCCTTTCCACGTCAGCTTGACGCTCTGCACCTTGTCGTTGTCGAACAGAATCGGACTCGTCTCGGCGAAATCCAGAGGAGCCTTGTTGAGCTGCGACAGCGACTGGTCGCTAACCTGATAAACAGCCGGTGAATTCTCCGTTTTCACGTAAGAATACCCTTGGATCGGAAGCGCCGCCCCGACTTGCAACCCTTTTTTGGAGCCGTCCTTCATCGTCACTTCATACACTTGAGACGGTTGATCCAGCCCGTACTTGGACAAATCCGCGGCGTTGTCTTCGACTGCTTTTTCCTGGCTGACCAGCCCGAACGCATCAAGCCAACTGTTCACCAGGTTCGTGTTCAGCGGCGCTGCGGACGGTTTCGACATAGCCCAGCCGCTGTCTTTGCGGCTCAATTCGATCTGCTGCTGCGCTGTATGCAAACTTAAGGATTGCACCTGCTCTTGCTGAATCGAAACGAGGGCTTTCGGTTCTTCTTTCTTCTCTCGAAAGAAGTCTTTGCTCGAAGCGTACCAAAACGCTCCGATGCAAACGACGACTAACAGAATCGTAGGAATAAACCTTTTCATCCCCGTCTCCTCCTCCACCAAATGAGACCCCCGATGACCAGGAACAGAATCGGCAGGAACACCACCGTCGTCAGGAAAATCGTATTCGCCTGGCTGGCCGTAATGACGGCTTGCTGAATGGCTGCCCCTTCACGCGGGCGGATCGTAACCTGCTCTTTTTGCTCTTGGAGCCAGCCGATGCTGTTCAAAGCAAAGTCTTTGTTGCCCTGATTTTGAATATCCTGGTCAAGCAGGAACGTGGAACCGCCCAGAATGACCGCCTTCGGCTTATTATCCTTGCTCGCGATCGCGTAACCGAGGTTCAGAGGGCCTTTCACGTCATTCGCATCCTGCTTCGTCTTGGACTGGGTCAGCAGATTAATGTCCGTTTCCCCGTAAGCTTTGTCCGTCGTTTTGAGCAGCAGCGATCTCGTCCAGTTCGTATTGCTTTCATCCGAGTTCAGCGCAATCGCGAGCGACATGATCGTCACCAGATTGTAGCTGGACAATTTGTTCGTAATATCGTGGGAACCGTACTCTGGAATAATGGTAAGCGGATCGAACAAAGAAGTTTGCTTCGTTTCAATCGCCACCGCATGCTGATCCTGAACGCCGAACGTATTCATGATGGAATCGATATTTTTCCATTTCGTCGCCATGTCCTTGTTAAAGCCCAGGGCAATATAAATTTTGCCTTTATCTTTCAAATAGGCGTTAATCAGCTCGGTTTCCTTATCGTTCAAATCCGTTTGAGGCCCGAGCAGCAGCAGCATTTGCGCGTCATCGGGAATTTTGCCCTCGCGGTAGAGGTTAAGGTCCTTCACATCGTAATTTTCACCCTGCAAGCTGCTGCTGAGCACGCTCATGGCGGTAAGAGGGTATTCCTGGTGGCCGGACAGCACGTAGACGGTATGCTTTTCCGTGGAGGTCAGGCTGTTGATGGCCTGCGTAAATTTTTCCTCCCCGCTGAACGTATACGAGCCATCCTGCTGACCGTTGAACATTTCGTAAAAGTTGATATTTTTCTTCTTGTCACCGATCTCGAACACAAGCGTTCCGCTCTGATCGACGCCGTACTGCTTCGCCATGGAAGGCTGCTTCAGCATGTCGTATTGGTCGAAAGTGATTTTGCTCGTCTGTTTTTTGTACTCTTCCGCCAAATCCGTAACCTGCTTCGTGAGAAAATCATCCGCACTTTGCTGGCCGGAATTCGTGAAGGCGATGATGTGTATGTCCTGCTTCAAATTTTTCAGCGTGTTCACAGTCTGGTCGGAGAGCGTGAAGCTTTTATTTTTCGTCAAGTCAATCTGGAAGCCTTTGAGCGAATGAAGAAAAATCGTCAGAATGATGAAAATGCCGATAACGGCGATTGACAAAATAGTCGCATTGGTACCCCGTATCCACTTGTTCACCCTTCTCACCTCCAGCGCTTTCTTTCGAGTACTTGTATGCTAAGCACGATAAACACCGCTGCCAGCGTGATGTAGAACAGAATGTCTCCGCCGTGCAAAACGCCCTTTTGCAAATTCGCCATATGGCTGGTCAGCGAAAATTGACCGACCCACTCCTTCAGCTTGCCGCCAAAGCTGTCGCCCAGCCAATCCAGCAGCCACAGCAGCAGCAAAATGACGAATCCGGCGATGCCGCCCACCATCTGATTGTTCGTCAGACTGGACGCAAACAAGCCGACGGCCATCATCGCGCAGCCAAGCAAAAACATGCTGAGATACGACAGCCATAAAATCGGTTTGTCGAGAGTCCCGAATGCCGACATGATGAGCGGATAAATCAGGCTGATGGCAACCAGACCTAATTGTACGACCAATGCCGACAAATATTTGCCGAAAACAATTTCCCCGATCCCGGCCGGCGAAGTCAATAACAGCTCATCCGTCCCTTGACGGAACTCATCGGCTACGAGCCGCATCGTCAAAAGCGGGATGATGAACAGGTAGATAAAAGTAGTGTTGCCGACCACGTAACGGGCATCGACAATCGGCGGCTGTCCGGCGACAAAATTGACGTAGAAGAAAAAGCTCGACAGCACCACATAAAATGCGAACGCCACGTACGCAACGGGCGAATAAAAATACATTTGCAGCTCCTTGGAGCAAATCGCCCATACTCTACGCATCGGCGGCCACCTCCTCTTCGCCATCGTGAGCCGAATCCTGCGCTGCCGGCTCGTCGGTCGTCAGCTTGAGGAAGATGTCCTCCAGGCTCAAGCTTTCCCGCTTCATTTCCAAAATCGGGTAGCCCGCCTCGGCCAGACGGAAGAACAGCGCTTCCCGAATATCGGACCGGTCTGCGGACGTCACGAGCAGCTTCACGGATTCGGAAGCCTCCATGCCGGATACGGCGGACTCGTCCGACACGTCTTCCGCGCCGCCGAGCTCCTTCACGCCGGCCACGGCTTCCAGGCCGCTCAGCTCGGCAATGATCCGCTCGCGCGGGCCCTTGACCTCGAGCGATACCTCGAACGTCTCGCCCATCGTGCGGCCGAGATTTTCCGGACGCTCGTCGAGCACGACGCGTCCCGCGTTAATGATCAGCACGCGGTTGCACAGCGTGTTGATTTCAGGCAAAATGTGCGTGCTCAGCAGCACCGTATGATTCTCGCCCAGCTCGCGGATGAGCTGGCGGATCTCGATGATCTGCTTCGGATCGAGCCCTGACGTGGGCTCGTCCAGAATAAGCAGATCCGGCTTGTGCAGAATCGCCTGCGCGAGCCCCAGGCGCTGTTTGTAGCCCTTGGACAAGCCGCGGATGACCTGCTTCTCGCGTCCTTGCAATCCGAGCTTCTCTATAGCTTCGCCCACGCGCAGCTTTTGCTCCCGGACAGGCACATCGCGAAGGTTCGCGATAAATTTCAAGTAAGACTGCACCGTCATCTCCGGATACAGCGGCGGGGTCTCCGGCAAATAGCCGATCTTCCGGCGGGCCTTTTTCGGGTGATCCGCCATCGAAAACCCGTCCACAAGTATTTGCCCGCGCGTCGGGTTGACATATCCTGTAATCATTCGCATTGTTGTAGTTTTACCGGCGCCGTTCGGCCCGAGAAAGCCGACGATTTCACCGCGCTGCATCGAAAAATCGATGTTATGCACGCCGCGCTGGTTCTCATAGAGCTTGCTGACCTGTTTGACCTCAAGCATGAATGACCCTCCATTTCATACACTCGTTCATAGAAACCCTCATCACTATACCTTTGCAACAATAAGCCAACCTTAAGCCAATCTGAAAATTAGATTAAAAAATTGTGACTAAAATGTGAACAAAGTTAGGAATTTGAGGGATATACTCCCATCATGCCCAATCCATGGCATCTTGAAAAGTGACCGGACATATTTCCGCCTAAATGTATGGAGGATGTCCGATCGCAATATTGGCTTGAATGCAGCAGGTCCATGCAAACGAAAAAAAGAGCTGCCCCAGCAGCTCTCATTGTTAAAGTGGCAGCCCGCAAAATCTGCGATTGTCAGACCGCCCGAGAAAGTCGCGGCACTATCTTGAGAATAATGCGCGTTATGGGTGCAGCCCGGCGGCATGGGTGGGCTTTGTTAAGGCTGCCGGAAGTGGCGCTAATTGGGGGCGCAGCCATTCGCAACGTGGCTTAGCAAGCTGAAAAACCTGCGAAAGTGCAGGCTTTTTCAGCGAAAGTAGCTCGTTTTGACGAAAAGCCTGCAATTGTGCAGGAATTTCCGGTTAAAACGGGTCTAAGGCCGGGTGAGCGATGAAAAGCCTGCACTTTCGCAGGAATTTTTCGTTGCCGGCGTATTCACGAGCAAAAAACTGCACTTTTGCAGGTTTTCTCCAAGTTTCGCAAGTCTTCTTCAAGTTGCCGAGCAGATATGTGCTGTCTCCTAACGTAAATGGAAGCTCCCCTCATAAAATGAATCTAAGGGCAAATCCATTGGACTTTCTCTACAGCCTGGATTGGGTAGGAATTTACCGTGAAAGTGGCTAGTTTTGGTGAAAAGTCTGAGATTGGGCAGGAAGTTTCCGTAAAAGTAGCTCGTTTCAACGAAAAACCTGCGAAAGTGCAGGCTTTTTCCGTGAAAGTAGCTCGTTTTGACGAAAAGCCTGCAATTGTGCAGGAATTTCCGGTTAAAACGGGTCTAAGGCCGGGTGAGCGATGAAAAGCCTGCACTTTCGCAGGAATTTTTCGTTGCCGGCGTATTCACGAGCAAAAAACTGCACTTTTGCAGGTTTTCTCCAAGTTTCGCAAGTCTTGTCCAAGTTGCCGAGCAGATATGTGCTGTCTCCTAACGTGCGGGTTTGCAGTAGTCTGACTTTTGCGGGTTTTCTACGCTTTTGCAGGTTTCCTGCCTCCTGCCTCTGCGTGCCGGCCGACGGGTATACCGATCAGGTCTTTCGACAGTCCCCGGGCGTCTTACGTATCCCGTTCGTCGTCCGAATCGTCGAATAAATGGCGCAGCATCGCATGCCTGTTTTCCAGAAAACGCCGGGTAATCTGGTAATGATCGGTATCCTCATAAACGATTTGCGAAATCGGATCGCCGTCGAAATTTATAATTTGAGCGCCCGGGTATCCCATTAATATGGGCGAATGGGTCGCGATAATAAATTGCGAATCCCCGGACAGATCCTTGATTACTCTGAGCAAAGACAACTGCCTTGCCGGCGATAGCGCCGCCTCGGGCTCGTCTAACAAATAGATCCCTTTGCCTCTAAACCGGTTGTTGAACAAACTGAGAAACGATTCTCCGTGAGACTGGCTGTGGAGGGAGCGGCCTCCGTACGATTCGTACCTCCCGATTTGATCGATGTGGGTAGCAAACTCGTAAAACGACTCCGCCCTCAGGAAAAATCCGTTTGTTACTTTGGGGAACCAGGACAACCTCACGTAATTGCCCAATGCCGCCTCGGAGGATTCCACATGATAGGCGTTGTTCCGTCCCCCGCCGGCAGTATTGAATCCGCATTGATACGCGATTGCCTCAAGCAATGTCGATTTGCCGGAGCCGTTTTCGCCCACAAAAAATGTGACATTGCTTGAAAACTCAATGGATTCCAATCTTTTTATCAATGGCAAAGAGAACGGATACTCCTGGAAATGAACCATTTTTTCCTTTAGAATGGTCAAGCTTTTTAAAGACATTGCATTCTCCTCCATGCGGTCGACCGCACGCCGGGAGATGCATGCGGTGCGAAACGCCAAACCATGCCTTCATTATGATAGAGAGTTCCCCGCAGTCTATACGACTCTTTATTTTACCAGTTGCCCCCGCGTAACTCCCAGTTGGTTGGTAGCTTTCAGCGTTTTCCACACCTGGGTGCCGCTAATTTGCCCGCTGATCGCACGGCGGTACAAGGAAATCACTTCTTTCACCTTGTCCGGCGTCTCCTCCAAAAATTCAACCCGGAAAGTACGCACGCCCAGATCCATAAAATGGCTCAAATACTCCGCCCCGGATTGATCGATCGCATTGTACACGGTGTTGCGGCAGCCTTCGTCCACCCGAACCGGATGAGACATGCCGACGCGGTCCTGCAGCGATACGCTGTGCTCCTCGCATGGACGGCCGCAGTTCGTATAGTTCGTTCCCTCGCTCAGGAACGTGCAGTACACGCAGTGCTCCGTATGGAACATCGGCATATGCTGATGAATGACTACCTCCAGCTTGGACGTATCCGTGCGGCGCAGCAGATCGACCATTTGCTGGATGTTCAAGTCGTAAGAAGGCGTCACCTTGGAAAGCCCCGCTTCCAGGAACAGCGCAGCCGTCTTGTGATTAGCCACATTGAGCGAGAAATCCCCGATCAGCTGCGGATGCGGACCGTTCGCGCGCTCCCGCTGTTGTTTCAGGAAATAATATACAGCGCCGGTATTGCGCACCAGTACGGCATCCGGAGCAAGCTTCAATATATTGTTAAAATATCCCGTCTCCCCGGGCATATGGATACGCGGTGTTACAAGAGCGATTTTGCGCCGCGCAGCATGAACGGCTTCGACCGCAGCCGGAAACTGCTTGATGAACTCAAAATCCGCGTAAATGAAATTCACGTCGGTTTCAAGCACGGCCTTGACCTGCTCCAGATTGCGGCACAGCGCAGTCAGTTCCACTTGCGTGCGGTCCACGGCTTGCCCGGACGCAGCAGGCGCGGCAGGCGCGGCACCTGCTGCCCCCGCGGCGAGCACATCGCTGTAGACGCCGATGTGCCGCTTTTGATACGAACGCGGCTTCTGGCGCTCGTCTTCCAGCAGTTCGACAGCTTGCCTGCGCATGCTGTTGAGCTCCCGCATCGGCACGATCAGCTCGCCGTTCAGCGACAGCTCCAGCTGGGCAAGCTCGTAGATCGTGCCCCCGAGCCGGCCGAACTGCTCCTGAAAGAGCGCTTCGTCCATCGGCCGTTTTTCCGCGCGTACGAGCGGAAGCTCGGATTGGACAAAGACGGTATGGCCGCCGCGGACGTCCGTCCACCAGCTTTTCAGCGGCTCGCCTTCGGCGCCGGTGACGGTGACGCTGACCGGGAACGTCCGGTAAGGCTTGTCGGTCTCGAACGTTTGGCGCAGCCGCTTGTCCAAATGCGGATCGTTCGTCTTCCAGATGCGGTCCCCGACGTGCAGCCTACCCAAATTCACATCATTCCGCCCCGGAATGATTTCGATCAGGCCGCCCTCGGCCTCGCCTTCGAGCTTCACGCCCTTGCGGCGCAGGTCGTACACGCGGCCGCCTTCCTCCTTCTTCGTCGGGTCCCCCGCGTCGAAGACGATGCCGTCGCCGCGCTTGAGCGGCGCCTCCAGCTCGCAAATCACCCCGTCGCGCAAAATCTGCTTGACGCGGCCCACAAACACACCGCGGCTCTTCGGATACGTCCCCTCGACGAGCTGCTTGTTGTTCGTCCCCTGCAGGAAGCCGAACGTGAACCCGCGCGAGAAGCTTTGCTCCAGCTCGCGCAGCTCTTCCTTCGTCGGGCGAGGGTTCTCGCCGTCGAAATAGCGGTCGATCGCGCGGCGGTACTTGCTCACGACGTTGGCGACATACTCGGGGCTTTTCAACCGGCCCTCGATCTTGAAGGACGTCACGCCGGCCTCAATCAGCTCCGGCACCAGCTCCAGCGCCGCCAAATCTTTGGGCGACAGCAAATAGGCGATGTCACCCATCGGCTTTTGCACGCCGTCGACCATCAAATCGTACGGCAGCCGGCACGCCTGCGCGCACTCTCCGCGGTTCGCCGAGCGGCCGCCCCACATTTCCGAGGTCAGGCATTGCCCCGAATAGGACACGCACAGCGCCCCGTGCACGAACACTTCCATCGGCAGCTTGGCCTGATCTCCGATTTGCTTAATCTGCTTCAGGTTGTTTTCGCGCCCGAGCACCACCCGTTCGATATCGAACGGCTTCGTAAACTCGACCGCCTCCGGCGAGGTGATCGTCATCTGCGTGGAGCCGTGAATCGGGAAATCCGGCGAAATTTCGCGAATCATTTTCACAAGACCGAGATCCTGCACAATGACCGCATCGACGCCCGCATCGACACAAGCGTCGATCAACTGCTTCGCCTCATCCAGCTCCTCCTCGAAAACGAGGATGTTGAACGTGAGGAAACCTTTGACTCCATATAGATGAAGAAACGACATAATCTCCGGCAGTTCGTCCATCGTAAAATTGTGCGCGCGCGCCCGGGCGTTAAATTTTTCGACACCGAAAAATACGGCATCGGCTCCGTTAGCCACAGCGGCTCTCAGGCAATCCCAATCTCCGGCCGGAGCCAGCAATTCTATATCTTCTCTGCGTAACGTACGCATGGCAGCAAATCCTTTCGCAAATAACATTTCTATATTTATTCTTTAGTGTAACAGAAAGAGAGGGAGGGAATCCATAGAGGGAGCTTGGAAAGAACCCGCCAGGCGAATTCGGGCACGCGCCCCTTTCCGGACAAGCCGGTCTTCCCTCCCGGGGAGGCTTTGCACAAGTTAACAAACCCCGGAGTAAATGCTATAATGGCAAGGATAGTTACCACTACAGCAATTGAGGGATACCACTTTGGTTTTGTCGAAAATTCGTTTTTTCAAGCTGGTTGCCGGTATCGTCCTTGCTTTTATTCTTATTGTTTCGGTGCTTTTTTTTGTTCCGAAAACCGACGAAGTCAAGCTGCTTTACGCTACGGGCGGGGACACCTACGACTCTGCGGCGTACGGAAATTTTCAGCAATCCTTGCAAGCGAATCTGATCGTTGAAAAAGCCGGCCTGCACGGCTTGTCAGCGCGCAATTTGAGCAAATACGACGCGATTTATTTGGACCCTGCGCTGCGGCAGGAAGCCGACTGGCAGGCGGACGCGGCCGTATTAATGAAGTACGTGAACAACGGCGGCCACTTGCTGCTTGAGAACGGTTTTGCCGCCAGCTTCCCGCCCGAATTCCTCGGCGCCGGCAAGGTGGAGAAAATCGGGGCGCCAAGCAGCCAAGGAGCGCAAGGAGCGGCGGCGCCGAGCTTCGGCTACCCTGATGTCAGCTACAATCTGCAAAGCTTGCAGCAGGTGTTCAGGTTGTTTGCAGACAGTTACTTCAAGCACAATGCCATGACCGATCTGCCCGGGTTTGACTGGGGGTATGGCCTCGTTCCTTCTTCCGCGCAGACGGTCGTTTCGATGAACGGGCTTGCGCTATGTACATGGAATCAAGCCGGCAAAGGCACGGTGCTGCTCAGCAGCGCGTTCCTTCCGAATCGTTATTTCCCGACCGGCTACGACATGCAGAGCGGGATGGACCCGGCTCAAGGCTTCGCCCAGCTTGCGGCCAAGTACAAGGCCGAGAGCAAACCGGCGCCGGGCAGCGCTTATTTCAACAAAAGAGAGCTGCCCCTGCAGCCGTACTTCAACTTCGCCTTCGCGGCCGCCAATATGCAGTTCCGCAGCGAAATGCTGGCGTACGTCTCCAAGGAAACGCTCGGCTACAGCGTCAAAAAAGTGCTCGGCCCGTACGGACGCCCGGCGATGGCGTTTCAGAACCATTTTGAAGCGATGCCGGCGATTCAGCAAAAGGACGGCATCGCCTGGGCCGAGCTGCTCAAAAAGTATAACGAGATCCCCTCGTTTACGCTTGTACGCAGCGCGTTTTATTGGGGCCAGTGGCGCGAAAGCCTGACCGTGCAGTTGAACACCGGGACGAACGCGAAGCCCGCGTTCGCCGGCGAACTGCCGGGCTCGGGCTACGCCAGCGGCCTGCACGTGATGAGCGGCGGCAAGCCTCTGCGGCAAGCCGTGTTCCCGCAGTACCGCGATCTGGCGAGCGCGATCGAGCTGCCTTACCGCGCGTACCCGGCCGCCGCGGATTTGAACGGCGACGGCCGCATCGACCTGCTAGCCGGCAGCGCCGACGGATTCGTGTACGTGTACACGAATCAAGGGCCTGACCCGGCGGCGTACGCGAGCGAGCCGCCGCCGGAGGGCGTGGCGCTGCCGGACACGTTCGCCGCGCCGGTGCCTTTGAAGCTGGAGTCGGGCGAGCCGCTCCGGCTGAAGCCTTACACCACCGTTCACGCCGCTGACGTGAACGGGGACGGGCGCCCGGACCTCCTCGTCTCCGACGAGTCCGGGGCCGTGCAGGTGCTGCCGCAGCTTGCAGGCGGCAGCTTCGGCAAGCCCGCGGCGCTGCGCGCGGGCGGCAAGCCGCTGCAGCTGCCCGGCGGGCCTGCAGCGGTAGCCGTCGCCGACATCACCGGCGACGGCAAGCTCGACCTCGTGGCCGGCGCTGCGGACGGCCGCGTCTATTTGTACAAGGGCAGCAGCGCTAGTGCCCTTGTGCTGGGCGAGGGCCGCGAGCTGTTCCGGCTGCCCGGCGGCAGAACCCATGCCGCGCCTGCGGTGCGCGACATGAACGGCGACGGCCGACCGGACCTTGTGGTCGGCAGCAATGAAGGGGACCTGCTGATCTACCTCCAGGGCGCAGACGGCGCCTGGACGCTCCAGGGTCCCCTTGAGGGTGCAACCCTCAACCAGATGGGCAACCGCGCACTGGTTGCCGGTCATTACTCGGTTCCGCTCTGGCTCGATCTCAACCATGACGGCAAAGACGACCTGATCGTCGGCGGCGTCGAATTCGGTTCTTCGGTTCCGATCGACGATCCGCAGTTTCCTTATCAGGCGCAGCTTAAAGAGTTTATCCAGTATGCCAAAAACAATCATCTGGATCTGAATCCGCACGTGTTCGTGCATAATTTCAAAAGTGCCGAACAGGAACGCCAGGAACTGACCTTGCAAAAGCAAGCTTTTGACAAGCTGGGCATCCCGTGGCTGCATCCGGGTACGAATCAGCACACGTGGCGCATCAACAATCCGGAACGTCAGCAGACGCTGCTCAGCGAGCAGGCGCAAGGGATGTGGTACAACTTCGGCTTCCTGCCGTCGGAATCGCCGGTCATTCCCCGGCCTGACTCGATCTGGTCGCTGCCCTTCCTGCTGCAAGACAAGCAGGGTTCCGAAGAGACGATGCTTATTCATGCGCCGACGCCTGTGCTGCGGCAGGGCGATTACGCCACAACCGACATTTTTGAATCCATGGTCAAGCTCGATATGCCGATTGATTATTTCGAGCACATCGAGTACCATTTTCCAATACCTGCAAAAATCGCGGATTTAACCGAATTCGCCGATTATTTCGATAAACTGCGGACGCAGCACGACTACAACTTCATGACCGAGACGCAGATGGCCAAATCGTTTTTGGCCGCAATGAAAAGCGAAGTCCGCGTCAGCCGCCCGTGGGCCGTATATGCGTGGGACAGGCTGAAGGATGTTATCGCGGGGGGCAATCCGCACTGGAATGCGACGCTGACGCCGAACACGGCCAAAGTGCCCGATCTTGCCGGCGAATATGCCGGTACGCTTGGAGTCGTCGTGGAAAAAGGCGCCAGATTCGCCCAATACTCTTTGCAAAGCGACTCCGATATTTACAGCGCTCAGGATACCCGGTTCTATGTCGGCGTATCGAAGGAGACTACGCTTCGCATCAGCCGGAACGACGACCGTTTTCACATGATCCGCTCCAACGTACCGTTCTCCCTCAGCAAGAAGGCAGGAGACGCATACGAGCTGGAACTGAAATCTGCGGGCTTGCAGCAAATCAAGCTTTACAGCCCGGACGAACTGCGCTTCGATGCCGCGGACGCCACAATCGAGCATGACGCCCAGGCGCATACGTATACGATTACCCGGTACGGGGATCTCACCCGTCTTACCTTTGCGAAGGCGCAGTCACCTTAAAGGAACGCCGCCTTCCTTTTGCTTTTACTTTACTTGAATCAGGAGGCTTTCCAACATGTCCAACGAAGAACTTGTAGCACAGCTGGAGCAGCACATTCGCGAGCGCTATGAAATCGAAGAGGATGACGACGATTTCGGCGTTGACGTCCATCTGTTCGATTACGGTTTTATTGATTCCATCGGCGCTACCGCGCTCATTGCCCATATCGAAAAAACATACGGCATCCAGGTGACGAATCAGGATCTGATGCTGTATCCGCTGAACACGGTTCGGGAAATCGCCGATTTCATATCCCTTAAGACTGCGAGGTAACTTTGCATGCAATGTGTCATTTCTTTGGAACGGTTGGCTGAAAGCCAGCATGGACAGCTCAAATACGCCTCCGCTTTCGTCGACGAGCATATTCGCGACATTCGCATCGCTGACGGCCACATCCATATTGAACATGAATCGCCGGCAGGCAACGAGGTCATTGCCGAGCGTATCGAGCGTTTGATCGAGCGCTTTTCCAAGGGCGATTTTGGCTTCAAGGAAAACATTTTGTTCGAACACAAAGTCGATACGCCGTACGAAGGCGATATCGTTGCCGAATTGGTTGAGCGCAAAGCCATTAAAGTGCTGGAGCCGGGATTGTTTATTTTCCGCGAGCCGTTTTCCAGCTTGATGCGCTTCCTGGATTACTCCTTTGTGACCAAAATCGCCAACCGCTTTGAAGGCGTTCAGGAGGAATCTTATCCTGCCGTCATTCATGCCGAAACTTTGAACAAAACGAATCATTTCACGTCGTTCCCGGAACATATTCATTTCCTGACGCACCTTCGTGAGGATCTGGACATTATCGAGTCCTTCTCCCAATCGATCCGCGAAGCCGGCGGCTGGAATAAAGATCACGTTCTGGATCTTGACCGCAGCATGCCGAAGCCCAACTTTACGATGAACCCTTCCACCTGCTATCACTGCTACGAGGGCTTGCAGGACGAGACGCTCGAAGGCGAAGGCATCGTTGTTACGGCCATTGCCAAATGCCACCGCTTCGAATCCAAAAACCACAGCGATTTCGGCAGGCTGCTCGACTTCTCGATGCGGGAAATTATTTTTGTCGGCAAGCCTGATTTCGTCAAGGAAAACCGCCTCAAATCGATCGAATATTTGAAAGAGCTGGCTGTGGAATGGAACGTGGACAGCTTGCTGGAAATTGCCAACGATCCGTTCTTTACGAACGATTTCCAGGTAAAAGCTTCTTTCCAACGCAACCAGGAGATGAAATACGAACTGCGCTTGACGATTCCGCATATTAACAAGTCGATCGCCTGCAGCTCCGTGAATTTCCACAGCAATACGTTCGGCAATGCCTTCAATATCAAAATGGGCAAGCGCAACGCCGTGACCGGCTGCGTCGGCTTCGGCATCGAGCGCTGGGCTTTCGCTTTCCTCGCGCAGTACGGCTTGGACGAGCAGCAGTGGCCGGCGGCTTTCCGCGAACAGTACCATGCATGGCAGGAGAAGGCGCTGTAGCTGTAAGTGAAGCGCCCTCGTGCGACGGATGCTCTGAATTGTCGATTTCATCATGCAGTCCAATCCACCTGATAATGAGTGATATCCTGTGAAGTTTGCGGCTTTTCTTAAGAAAAACAGCTTTATTCTCGGCCTGCTGCTGGCTCTCGTGCTTTCCGACCTGCTGGTTTCATGGTGGAACCCGATGGTCAGCTCGCGCCGTTTTTACAAAAACGATTTTACCAAAACGCTTTATCACCACGGCTGGTCCCAATCGGGGCCGGTTTTCTTCGGTAATTCCTCGGTTACGGCTTCCTACATCGAAGAAAAGTCGGACGCTCATCTCGTTGAAATGGGCTTGTCGTACGGGAAAATTACCGATTTGAAGGAAATTTTGGACCGCAAGCTGTACCAGTTCCAAGGCGAGCTTGTGATCGGCATCGACGTGCATACGATGATCGACAGCCTGCAAACCGACCCGACTTACCAGTGGTTCAAGCCTTGGTACCAGCCGTACGTCTACACGTACCGCGACTATTTCCGGGATTCCGGCGAAGAATTCGCCAAAAATTTATTCAAAGGCAGTCTGGCCTACGAGCCGCGCTGGATCGATAAAGAGCTGTACCCCGGCCGCCAGGACGATGCCGCGCTGAAAGAGAAATGGGCCGATTACGACAAGCGGTTCGGCTGGATGGCGCTGAAGGACTTTCAGGCGAATCTCGATGCGATGCAGTGGGTCATTCGCTATGCGGGAGAGCACCGGCTTCCGCTGCGCGTCGTCTGGATGCCTTGGAACAAAGCGTACGCCCAGCCGCCTTATGTCGCATCCCTCAAGCAAGCTGTAAATGCTCAGCTTCAGGCGGCAAATGTGCCGACGCTTGATGTGATGGACCGCTACGAACCCAAATATTTTCACGACCTTGTTCATTTGAACCGCGAAGACGGGGCGCCGCTTTTCACGAAGGAGGTTGACGCATGGCTAAAATCGTTAGAAAAACCTGCGAAATCTTGATCTATCTCGTCATGCTGTACCTGGTATTGATTTATTTCACCGGCAAGGGCTTGTTTATTTACGAGAAATTCTAGATGCTACGGCTATTCCAGCAGCATATACGAGGAGTTCTGCAGCCATGTTTTATATGAACATGAACGCGATTGTCGCCATGGCCGGCATGATCGCCGTTCTGATGCTCACGCGCAAGTGGGCGAATAACAAAAGAATACTCATGATCGTATTCAGCTTGTGCTTCCTGCTGCTGTTCAGCATAAAGCTCTGCCTGTTCTACGCCGTGTATACGCTGATCAATTACGGCGGATTTGTTTACCTTTGCAGAACGAACGTTCGCCGGAAGGCGACGTTTATTTTTGCGATCGCCGCTAATGTTGTCGGCGTTTTTGTTGGGGTCCGGCTTTTCGTCATGGATGTGTTCCACAACCCGCTTTTTGACGCGGTTATTTATTTGGGACTCATTTATAACGTCCTGAAAGTGATCGACGCTTATTATTTCGCGTACTTTTTCGGCAAAGACGGCGAAGTGCCCGCCATTGATTACTGCAATTATATTTTGTTCATCCCGACGTTCACATCCGGCCCGATTTTGAAGTTTCGCGATTTTATGGCGGATACGAAGCAGCCTTATAAGGTCGATTCGGCGCTTTTTGAGGACAGCGTGAAGCGGATTATTCTCGGGTTGTTCAAGAAGCTGGTCGTCGTGACGTGGATGATGGGGATTTTCAACGAAGTGTTGAAGCAGGATCTGCATACGCACCAGTCCTTGTTCCTGATGATCTGGTTTTACGCGCTTATTTATTTTGATTTCTCCGGGTACTCCGATATCGCCATCGGCTTCGGACGGCTTATGGGGTATACGATGCCGGAAAACTTCAAAAAACCGTTCCTGTCGCCTTCCATGACCCAGTTTTGGCGGAATTGGCACGCCACTTTGGGCGACTTTTTCCGCGATCATATTTTTATGTTTTTCTCGCGCAAAGCCCCATCCCGCCAGCTCGCATCCGGGCTTTCCATCGTCATTATGGTGTCGATCGGGCTATGGCACGGCTTCACGTGGCTGTACTTCTTTTACGGCCTGTACCACGGCATTATTCTCGCTTTGGAAAACTTGTTCAAGCTGACGACGGTGAACAAAAAGAAAGTGTCCAAAGCTTATTTTTATACGAGGTGCTTGATTACCCAGGCGCTCGTTACGTTCTCGGTCATCATCTACAGCTCCAATTATGAAACCGTGTTTAGAATCTACAAGGGCTTGCTTCATTTTGGCTTGTAGTGGTGGTATAATTTGTAGTGGTTCTTTTTTTACCATTTATGGAGGTGTAACCTAATGAAATTAGGCGTTTTTATGGTTCTGTTCAGCGGCAAGCCTTTTGAGGAAGCTCTGGACTATGTAGCTGCAAAAGGTCTTGATGCCGTTGAAATCGGAACCGGCGGATACCCGGGCAACGCTCACTGCAAACCGGAAGAGCTGCTTGCCGACGAAGGTAAATTGAAAGCGTTCAAAAAAGCGGTGGAATCCCGCGGATTGACGATCAGCTCGCTCAGCTGCCATGGCAACCCTCTGCACCCGCAAAAACAAATCGCTAAAGAGTACCACGATACATTTATTCAAACCGTTGAACTGGCTCAGCGCCTGGAAGTTCCGGTTGTTACAACGTTTTCCGGCTGTCCAGGGGACCACGAGGATGCCAAATATCCAAACTGGCCTGTAGCCCCTTGGCCGAACGATTTCCAGGACGTGCTGAAATGGCAATGGGAAAACAAAGTCATTCCTTACTGGACTGAGACCGGTAAATTCGCTTCCGACCGCGGCATCAAAATCGCTCTCGAGCTGCACGGCGGCTTCTCGGTACATACGCCGGCGACGCTGCTTCGTCTGCGCGAAGCGGCAGGCGAAGTGATCGGCGCCAACCTGGATCCAAGCCACATGTGGTGGCAAGGTATCGATCCGGTGCAAGCGGTGCAAATTCTCGGCCGCGCCGGAGCAATCCACCACTTCCACGCTAAAGATACGACGATTGATCCGGTCAACGTCAACCGTTACGGCTTGACCGACATGCAGCCCTACACCAACATGCTGGACCGCGCTTGGCAGTTCCGCTCCGTAGGCTTCGGCCACGACCTGAAAACTTGGGCCGACATCATTAGCGCGCTGCGTCTGGTCGGCTATGATTACGTCGTGAGCATCGAGCATGAAGACGGTCTGATGTCCGTCGATGAAGGCTTCTCCAAAGCCGTGCAAAACCTCCAGCAAGTTCTCATCAAAGAACCTCTCGGCGAGATGTGGTGGGTGTAACACCACAGCCAAAAAGCCCGCAGGCTACCGATTCATCGGTACTGCGGGCTTTATTGATTCGTTTCGTTCATTAACGCTTATTTACCAGCCTTTGATCATAACGACATCCATGATGCCGAATACGATTAATGCGACTGTGGCGAAGCCAAGTGCAAACAAATTTTTCTTCGGTGCAATCAATTGCCTGACGAAAGCGATTGCGATAATGAGCGTGAAGAGCAATACGTAAATATCAAAGGAACTATATGTACTTGTTGTTGCTGCTGCCGCTTCTTCAGCGAATAACATTGCGAAACCCTCCTCTTGATAACTCGGTGCATGGCACAGTTTCAGCTATTTTACTACTATGTTAGCCTGAATGTGAACAAGAATCAAGTGATTCCCCGTATGTGTAACAACTTTGTCAAGATTTGCATGCAAAAACCCCTTGCCATTCATTAACTCAAAGACAAGAGCTGATGGACACGATGGAACTCACGAACCAATTGAACGATTCTTCTTAATGAACTGCGATTTCTCCAATCTGCAGCGTAAGTATAAAATGTCCATTTCCTCAAATATTTATAACTCCGGACATGCTGTCAATATGCATAAAACAAAAAACAAGCGGGCCGCTGCTGCACTTCCCCCTTGCTTTTACTTTTCAACTGCCGTCTTTTGTTCAAATGACCAATTCATATACGGAAGCTCCCTTTTTTTCGGAGGGAACGGTTTTTCTATCGGCGTTATGTACCATTTCTTGTTCTTTCCATGCTTCGAAGCTAGCTGCATCAATGCCGAGTTGCGCCACCAGTTGTTGAATTTCAAAAGTTATTTTCATGAGGAATCCTCCATATCTACTTTAACCGTGTCTGTCTACGATTATTAATCTATAATTCACTTTAATTATACCCCCGTTTACCGTAGTCTTGAAAGAGGTTGAAATTGTCGAAGCTTGTATGATTCAGTTAAATCTTAACAAAAAATGTCTTATATCTCCCAGGCTTACCCGAAAAGCCTGCAAAAGTGCAGGCTTTTTCCATGGAAGTGGCCCGTTTTGGCAAAAAGCCTGCGATAGTGCAGGAATTTTCGCTCAAAATGGGTCTGAGCCCATGTCCCCGCTGAAAAGCCTGCACAATTGCAGGAATTATTCGTGTCCAGCGATCACGGACGCAAATTCATGTATTTTTGCAGGTTTTCTTCGTACAGCCAGGCAGATTGTGGGTATCGCTTCTGACGCGGGGTTTTTCAACAGTATGACTTTTGCAGGAATGTTTCGCTGCCAGCGTATTAACGAGCAAAAAGCTGCACTTTATACGAAAATAACACGGTAGACCTGATTATTTTCTTTATGTGGGGTGACGTCCACGGCGTCATGAGAGTTTTTGCAGCAATTTTTCTTCGCATTGCTAGGAGATTGTCCCAGCTCGGCGAAATGACGTGACAAACGTTTAGGCGGTAAAAAAGCCCGGACCCTACCGACACTTACAAGTGTCGCGGGTCCGGGCTTTGGTGTTATCCGACAGCGTCTTCCAACACCTCAAGACGCTTGGCATAATCCTCCGAACGGGCGCGATCGCGTTCGAGGATCGGTTTCAAATACTGGCCGGTGTAGGACCCGGCCACTTTCACTACATCCTCCGGCGTGCCGGTAGCTACGATCTGTCCGCCGCGGCTGCCGCCTTCCGGCCCCAGATCGATGAGATAGTCCGCCGTCTTGATCACATCGAGGTTATGCTCGATGACAAGCACAGTCTCCCCGCTCTCTACGAGGCGGTGGAGCACTTTCAGCAGACGATCGATATCATCGATGTGGAGCCCCGTCGTGGGCTCATCGAGGATGTAGATCGTCTTGCCTGTGCTGCGGCGGTACAGCTCCGCCGCCAGCTTCACGCGCTGGGCTTCGCCGCCGGACAGCGTCGTCGCCGGCTGGCCGAGCGTCATATAGCCCAGCCCCACGTCCAGCAGCGTCTGCAGCTTGCGGTGGATGCGCGGAAGGTTCTTGAAGAACTCGCAGCCGTCTTCGATGGTGAGCTCCAGCACTTCGGAAATGCTTTTGCCCTTGTACTTCACTTCCAGCGTCTCGCGGTTGTAGCGCTTGCCCTTGCACACTTCGCAAGGCACGTAAACGTCCGGCAGGAAGTGCATCTCGATTTTGATGATGCCGTCGCCGCGGCAGGCTTCGCAGCGCCCGCCCTTCACGTTAAAGCTGAACCGGCCCTTCTTGTAGCCGCGTACCTTCGCCTCCCCTGTATTCGCATAAAGGTCGCGGATATCGTCAAATACGCCTGTGTACGTAGCCGGATTCGAGCGCGGCGTACGGCCGATTGGCGATTGATCGATGTCGATCACTTTGTCAACGTGTTCCAACCCGTTGATTTCCTTGTATGCGCCGGGACGAACCTTCGCGCCGTTCAGATCCCGGGCCAGCGTTTTGTAAAGGATCTCGTTGATCAGCGTACTTTTTCCAGAACCCGAGACACCCGTCACTGCCGAAAATACACCAAGGGGTATTTTGATAGAGACGTTGCGCAAATTGTTCTCTTTGGCGCCTTTCACTTCGATCCACTTGCCGTTCGGCATGCGGCGCTGGGCCGGAATAGGAATAAATTTCTTGCCGCTCAAATATTGGCCTGTCAGCGAATTCGGGTCTTCCATCAGTTCTTGCGGCGTTCCCTTGGCGATAACTTGACCGCCGTGAATACCCGCTCCCGGTCCGATATCAATAATGTAATCCGCGGCCATCATCGTGTCCTCGTCGTGCTCGACGACAATCAGCGTATTGCCGAGATTGCGCATATGTTCAAGCGTAGAGATCAGTCTTGTATTGTCGCGCTGATGAAGACCGATGCTGGGCTCGTCCAAAATGTAGAGAACGCCCATCAGACTGGAACCGATCTGCGTCGCCAGACGAATCCTCTGCGCTTCACCTCCGGACAACGTACCGGCGGCCCGGTGCATCGTCAAATAATCCAGACCGACGTTGACCAGGAAACCAAGCCGGGCATTGATTTCTTTCAAAATCAAATGAGCGATGGCCCGCTCTTTGTCCGTCAGTTCGAGTCCCTCAAACCACTGCTGCGCCTCTCCGATGGACAGTGCCGTAGCATGGGCGATGTTTTTGCCGTTGACCGTAACGGCAAGCGTCTCGGGTTTCAAGCGCTGACCCTTGCATTTCGGGCAGGGCTTGGTGCTCATGTATGATTCGATATGCTCCCGGATCCCGTCCGAGAACGTATCTCGGTATCTGCGCTCCAAATTGCGGATGATGCCTTCGAAAGGCACGAGAGCTTCCTTCGACGCTCCCATATCGTTCTCATAGCGGAAGCGGATCTTCTCCCCGCCTGTTCCATACAGGAGAACCTTCATCTGCTCGCTGCTCAGCTCGGATACGGGGATGTCGCGGCGTATTTTGTAATGATCGCATACGGCAGCCAAAAATTGCGGGTAGTAGTTCGAAGTGCTTCCCGCCCACGCCTCGAATGCGCCGTCTTCTATGGTCAATTTGTTATCGGGAACGAGCAGATCCGGGTCCACG
The DNA here is from genome assembly GCF_059820445.1 of Paenibacillus sp. sgz302190. Taxonomy (NCBI): domain Bacteria; kingdom Bacillati; phylum Bacillota; class Bacilli; order Caryophanales; family Paenibacillaceae; genus Paenibacillus; species Paenibacillus sp. sgz302190. The sequence continues at coordinate 90,300 of NZ_JBZYAO010000023.1, read as the reverse complement.
ATCATTTGGCTGCCCAAACCGTCACATTCCGGACAAGCCCCGAAAGGACTGTTGAATGAGAACATTCTTGGAGCAAGCTCCTCAATGCTGAATCCGCACTCCGGACAAGCGAGGTTTTGGCTGAACAGCAGCTCCTCTTTGTCGATAATATCGACGATGACTCTTCCGTTCGCCAGCTTCAGCGCCGTTTCCAGCGAATCCGCCAAACGGGCATGAACGTCGTCTTTCACGACGATCCGGTCGATCACGACTTCGATGCTGTGCTTTTTGTTTTTGTCCAGCTCGATCTTCTCGGAGAGATCCATCGCTTCGCCGTTTACGCGGACCCTGACGAAGCCTTGCTTTTGAATGTCGGCCAGCAGTTTCGCATGTTCGCCCTTGCGTCCCGATACCAAGGGAGCAAGTATTTGCAGCTTGGTCCGCTCCGGGTACTCCATGATGCGGTCGACCATTTGCTCCACGGTCTGCGAAGTGATCTCGATGCCGTGCGTAGGGCAATGCGGCCTGCCGATACGGGCGAACAGCAGCCGCAAGTAGTCGTAAATCTCCGTTACCGTTCCGACAGTGGAACGGGGGTTGCGGCTCGTCGTCTTCTGGTCGATGGAAATGGCCGGCGACAAGCCTTCGATCGAATCCACGTCCGGCTTATCCATCTGCCCCAAAAACTGCCGGGCATAAGCGGATAGCGATTCCACATACCTGCGCTGCCCTTCCGCATAGATGGTATCGAAAGCCAGCGACGATTTGCCTGAGCCGCTAAGCCCGGTCAGCACGACAAACCGGTCGCGCGGAATCGTCACATCAATGTTTTTCAGATTGTGAGCTCTCGCTCCCTTAATCACGATATTGTCTCTGGACACAGGTACCCTTCCTCTCAAGTCCTCTTATCGCATCATCCGGTAAATCCGGACGCTCTGCTCTAATCAATAATACCGGCATGGCAGGCTATGCCTCGGCCTTCATCTCCATAATCGCATCGCGAAGCTCGGCGGCACGCTCAAACTGCAAGTTCTTGGCGGCTTCCTTCATCTCCGCTTCCAGGCGTTCGATCAGCGAAGCCCGGTCTTTTTTCGACATTTTCGCGCTCTTCGCTTCCGTGAGGTAGTCCGCCTTCTGCTCGGCTACTTTCGTAGCTTCAATCACGTCGCGGATTTTCTTGGCAATGGTTTGCGGCGTAATGCCCCGCTCCTCATTATGCGCTTCCTGGATACTGCGCCGGCGATTCGTCTCACGGATAGCCTTTTCCATGGAATCCGTAATTTTGTCCCCATACATGATAACCCGGCCCTCGGCGTTGCGCGCCGCCCGGCCGATCGTTTGGATCAGCGAGCGTTCGGCCCGCAGGAACCCTTCCTTATCCGCATCCAGGATGGCGACCAGCGATACTTCCGGCAGGTCAAGCCCTTCTCTCAAAAGGTTGATCCCAACAAGCACATGGAACGTCCCCAGCCGCAAATCCCGCAAAATCTGCATCCGCTCGAACGTTTTAATGTCCGAATGCAAATACCTGACTTTAATTCCGACTTCTTTCAAATAATCCGTCAAATCCTCGGACATCTTCTTGGTCAGCGTCGTGACCAGCACACGCTCGTCCTTGCGGATCCGTTCGTGGATCTCCGCCAGCAAATCATCGATCTGCCCCTTGGTCGGCCTGACTTCAATAATCGGATCCAGCAGCCCTGTAGGGCGGATAATCTGCTCGACCATCTCAGGGCACTTCTCAAGCTCATAAGGCCCCGGCGTTGCGGAAACATATACGATTTGGCTGATTTTATCCTCAAATTCCTCGAAACGCAGCGGGCGGTTATCCAAAGCGGAAGGCAGACGGAAGCCATGCTCCACCAGCACTTCCTTCCTCGCTCTGTCGCCATTGTACATCGCGCGGATCTGCGGCAGCGTTACATGGGATTCGTCCACGATGAACAGCATATCCTCCGGGAAATAGTCCATGAGGGTATAAGGCGTCGCTCCCCGCTCCCGGAACGTCAGCGGGCCCGAGTAGTTCTCAATGCCGGAACAGAAACCCATCTCCTGCATCATCTCGATATCATACCGCGTGCGCTGCTCCAGTCTTTGCGCTTCCAGCAGTTTTCCTTGCTCGCGAAGCTCGGCGAGCCGTTCTTCCAGTTCCCGCTCAATGTCCACCAATGCGCGTCTCATCGAATCCTCGTGCGTCACGAAGTGAGAAGCCGGGAAAATCGCGATATGCTCGCGTTCGCCGATAATTTCGCCGGTAAGCACGTTGATTTCCGTAATCCGTTCAATCTCGTCGCCGAACAGTTCCACCCTGACGGCTTGCTCTCCATGCGACGCCGGGAAAATCTCAATGACATCGCCGCGCACCCGGAACGTGCCGCGCACAAAATTCATATCGTTCCGCTGATATTGAATATCCACGAGACGATGCAAAATCTCGTTGCGCGATTTCTCCATCCCCACACGCAAAGAAAGCAGCAGGGAACCGTACTCCGCCGGCGATCCCAAACCGTAAATGCACGATACGCTCGCCACAATAATGACGTCCCGGCGCTCAAACAACGAGCTTGTCGCCGAGTGGCGAAGCTTATCGATTTCTTCATTGATGCTTGAATCTTTCTCGATGTAGGTGTCGGAGGATGCGATGTAGGCTTCCGGCTGGTAGTAGTCGTAGTAGCTGACGAAATAGGAGACTGCATTATTGGGGAAAAATTCTTTGAACTCGCTGCACAGCTGTGCGGCTAATGTCTTGTTGTGCGCGATAATCAGCGTCGGACGATTCAACCTGGCGATGACTTGCGCCGCCGTAAACGTCTTGCCCGTACCGGTCGCGCCAAGCAGCGCCTGGTGCTTGTTCCCCGCCTCAATGCTCTTCACAAGCTCATCGATCGCTTTGGGCTGGTCGCCTTGAGGTTCGAATTCCGAAACAAGCTCAAACTTTTTTGAACTGACCGTAATTTCATTCATCATTATCACCCGCACCATCGAAATCAAACTGTCTATAAACTTTCTGTATTCAATTTCCGATATTAAATAAGAACTTCCAAATATTTTAAATTTCCGATAAGAATGTTTGTTCTGCTTTTTCCATTATACTCTTCTTGCTGTCATGTTGCAAACGGCAATATCTGCTGGTTTCGATGCTGCGAATTGTTTGCCGCCATCAGGATACCGGCATTTTACTCTGCCCTATAGTTCTTATGCTGAAATAGGAGTGGTATGATCATGGATTTGACAACTATTCTGGGATTGCTTCTTGGACTTGCCGGCTTGATCGGCGGGTATATGTGGGACGGCGGCCATATCAACTCGCTGCTTATTCCCAGCGCAATGCTGATCGTCTTCGGCGGAACGTTCGGCGCGGTGGCCGTCAGCTTTCCCGGACGCATCTTGAGAAAAATTCCTCAAGCTCTCAAAATCGCTTTTGTACAAACGCCTAAAGACCCGGGGGCTATGATCGCCGAAATCGTCGATATGGCCACAATAGCAAGAAGAGAAGGCGTTCTTGCCTTGGAGCAGCGCGCCCAGGATCACGCCGATCCCTTTTTGAAAGACGGTCTTCAAATGGTCGTGGACGGTACGGATCCCGAGCTGACGCGCCAAATACTGGAGCTAGAAATGGACGCTATCGAACACGAGATGGAGAACATGTCCAAAATATTCGAGGCAGGCGGCGGCTATGCCCCTACAATGGGTATTATCGGCACCGTCATGGGGCTGATTCACGTACTGGGCAACCTCGACGATCCTTCCAGTCTGGGTCCGGCGATTGCCGTCGCTTTTACAGCGACCCTGTACGGCGTCATGAGCGCCAACCTGATCTATCTGCCTATCGCCAACAAAATCAAGCTTCGCGGCAAAGAGCAAATAGCCGACATGGAGCTGATGCTTGAGGGCATACTCGCCCTGCAGGCCGGCGAAAATCCTCAGTTGATCAAGAAAAAACTGAACTCCTTCCTCCACGACAAATCGTCCGCAACCGATCAGCGAGAGGCAGGTGCAGGCAATGCCGAGGAGAGGTAAGAAACAGCCGGAGCACAGCAATCACGAGCGCTGGCTCATTACCTACGCCGATCTTATTACGCTGCTTCTCGTTTTTTTCATCATCATGTACGCCATGAGCAAAGTTGATGTTCAAAAGTATTCCGTTCTTGCCCAGGCCTTAAACCTGCAATTTCAAAAAGCCGACTCCATCTTGGAAAACGGCAAGGGAATCAGCGGCCAAATAACCCCGAAGGAGGGCGACTCGGACAGCAAGGATAAAGATTTCAAGCAGCAGAACGTGGATACCAAACAGAATGACGCCGAGAAGGAAAAGAAGGAAAAAGAGCTTCAGGACCTGCTGAAACAAATCCAAGCCTATATTCAGGAGCAAAATCTTCAGTCCGATGTATCTGCAACGGATACGGACCGCGGAGTTGCGATAACGCTGAACGATCTGTTCCTGTTCGATTTGGGCAAGGCGGATTTGAAGCCGGCTTCATACCCGATTTTGCAAAAGCTGGCCTCCCTGTTCCCGACGCTTCGCTCCAAAGTGAGCATCGAAGGGCATACGGACAACCTTCCTCTCGCGACAGGCTCCCCCTTTAAGGACAATTGGGGGTTGTCGTTCGCCCGTTCGCTGTCCGTGCTGCGCTATTTCAGCGATACCGCAGGCGTGGAGGACGACAAGTTCGTCGCAACCGCCTATGCCGATACGATGCCCAAAGTCAGCAACGACAGCGAAGCGAACCGCGCGAAAAACCGGCGCGTCGAAATCATCGTCCTGCGCAACGATCTGACGCCGACCCAACCCAAAAAACCTGCTTCTCCGTAAGGAGAAATGCAGGTTTTTTTAATTCTACATCGGCTTGCCGGAATCGTTCGACAATAAGCCCGTCAATTTGCCGCGCAAATAGGAGAACAGATGCATGGGCCGATGTTCCACATAATACATGGCTTGCTGATCCGGCGCCAAAATAATGCCCAATTGGTGATGGTCGCCTGCAAAGATCGCCCTCTGCGCAAACCTCACTTCGCCTTGCCCGTTCAGCACTTCCAGCTTGCAAAACGCGGGATTCAGCTGCATGGCGGCATGAAGATCGGCTTTGCCCGCTATTTTGCGGCCGTTCACTTTATGAATCGTTTCACCTGCCAGAATGCCCATCTCGGCCGCCGGACTCTTCGGAATTACGGCCAGCACCATAAGGCCTTTAGGGGAATGAACGAAGAACGGAACTTGCTTCGCTTCCGACCAGCTGTGATACCAGATCAACGCTTCGTGCAGCCCGATCGTCAGTATCGATGCGGGAATCACCAGCGGTGTCCAGTAGGCGGCTGCGACAGCCGCCCCAAGCACGATGATCCCGTACAAATAGAGCATGCTTGCGCTCAGACGCGTTTTTTCGCGCGGCAGCTTGGAAACCGTCAGCTCGGTGAAGCCGATCATCACCGGGAAGGCGAGCATGCTCCAGCCCGAGTCCAACTGGGCGCCGAGCAGCGTCTCCCACGGCACAGCCTCCGTACTGCCGCCTGCAAACGGCACAAGCAGAAACAGCGGAACCGGCCAAAATCCTTGCAGTTGGTAGCCGCCGACGATTTTTCCGCGCTTGCCTTCCAGAAACAGCGGGCTGGCCATTCTCGCTCCCTGGAGACCGACCAGCAGCCCTTCGAGCAGGTGCAGCACCGCCGCAATCAGCAGAAGCGACGGAACGTCCGCATTTGCGATCCACTCGAGAACCGGAGCCGTCTTCCGCAGCTCTGCCATTTGGGGAAGCCACACGGCGATCGTATGGGCAATGCCGAGAACTCCCGCGGCGTAAGCGAAGCAAAGAAAACGGACGCGGAATAGCAGCAGCACGATGGAAACCGCCCATAAAAGCATGACCGATTCCGCCTGCACGCTCACTCCGGCAAAAAGGATGAGAACCGAGGCGCCGAGGCCGCCGATCCATCCCCAGAGCACCATCCGCCAAGTTTCGCTCAGCATCGAGTGCAGCTTCGTATGAAACAGCTTGCGCTCCAACTGAACTTGCTTCCGGTATTGAAGGATGATAAACAGAATGCCTATATAGTAAAAAGGATTGATCAACAACTGCAAAATCGCATACAAGAACCTTTCTAGAAGTTGCGCGACAAATTCCATAAGATCGAGGCTCCTTGATAAAAAGAAATAGGAAGGACACCCGGGGGCATCCCTCCTATTTGATTTCGACCAGCGGCGCCGATTTCCTGCCTAAACGGCGAATTTCCAATATCTGCGCGCATATTTATTTCGCAAGCTTTTGCTGCAGCTCTTGCACCGCAGCTTTCAGCTGCAGATCGTTCTTCGGCTCGCGGATTTGCGCCAAGATCGATTTTTCCAGCTTGTTCGCCGTTTCCGTGTCCACTTCGCCTGTCATCGGCAAGTTGTTCACGCGCTGGAACGCCTTCACGGACTGCGCCGTCTTGTCGCTGAAGTAGCCGTCCGTGCGGTCCGGCGCGAAGTTCAGCCCGGTGAGCATCAACTGCAAATTTTTCACATCGTCGCTCGTTGTATCCTGTTTCAAAACCGTTTTCTTCGTGAGCGGAGCTACCTTGAAGTATGCGGGCTGCTCGACGGCGATATCGGGCTGAATTCCCTTTTTGTGAATCCAGTTGCCGTTTGGCGTCAGCCATTTGTATACCGTCATCTTGATGTTGCTGCCGTCGCCCATTTCCTTCTCGAACGTAACCTGCACCGTGCCTTTGCCGTAGGACGTTTCGCCGATAATTTTGCTCCCGACAGCTTCCTGGAAAGCTCCCGCCAGTATCTCGGAAGCGCTGGCGCTTCCTTTATTGATAAGCACAGTTACCGGGTAATTTTTGCCCTTGCCCGTGGAAGGGGTCGGTTCGCGCTTGCCGTCGCGATTCTGCACCTGTACAATCGGCTTGCCGTCTTTGACAAACGGATTGACGATATCGACGACGACGTTCAGCAGGCCGCCCGGGTCGTTGCGCACGTCGATGACGAGCCCTTTCATGCCTTTGGCTTCGAGGTTTTTCAGCTCTTCCGCAAATCGGGTCGCCGTATTCGAGGAAAATTGGCGAATCTCGATTTTACCGATCTGATCCTGCAGCATTTCCGCATGTACCGTTTCTACATCAATATCATCGCGTACGACGATCACCTGAATCGGATCGCCTACGCCTTGGCGAATCAATTCCAACTTGGCCTGCGTGCCCTTGGGCCCGCGGATTTTCATAACCGCCTGGTTCAGCGTAAGCCCGTCCAGCTTTTCGCCGTTTACCGATGAAATGACGTCATTCGCCTGAATGCCCGCTTTTTCGGCCGGAGATCCTTTGATCGGAGAAACGATGACGACCTTTCCGTCCTCCGTGGAAACTTCGGCGCCAATCCCTTGAAAAGATGAAGTAATGCTTTCGTCAAACTGCTTGGCTTCCTTCTGATCCATGTACACGGTGAACGGGTCTTCCAGCGATTCCAGCATCCCGTTGATGGCGCCGTTAATGACCTTGTCATGATCCGTCTGATTCAGAAACTTGTTCTCGATCAACTGATAAGTCGTCGCGATTTTGCTCAAATCCTTGTTGGTCATTCCCGAATTAGCAGGGGCCGCCACAGCGGCGCTCCCCGCCGGCTTTCCCTTCCATGCGGCGAGCATCGAGGAATCCACGATCGTCAACGTCACTATACTGCTTGCAAACATCGATAACAAAATAAAGACAAGCACCGTTCGCCCTTTGAATTGCACAGCGTGATTCACCACCTTTTGTCCTTAACCCGTGTCAGCCGGGATTCGGCTGAAGTTGTTGTATCCGGGGCCTGCTTTCCGAACAGCCCGCCTGTTTAGTATATGACAAGCGTTCCCCGTTTTATAACCAAGGAGTCTGACCGATGAAGTATCGCAGCAGTTACATTTTATGCATAATGACCGCACAAAAGTAACTCCGCCCGCCGGACTCCAAGTTGTCCTATCTCAAGTAAGGTTTGGGATCTACAGGGTTGTCGTTGATTCTGACTTCAAAATGCAGATGGTTCCCGGTCGATTGCCCCGTAGAGCCCACACCTGCTATTCTCTGGCCGCGTTTGACCGTATCGCCTTTTTTCACATAAATGCCATCGTTCATAATGTGGCCGTATATCGTCCAGACGCCGTTTCCGTGATCGATAATGACGCAGTTGCCATAGCCGCTCATCCAGGATGCATAGATGACGGAACCGTTCTCCGCGGCGCGGATTTCCGTTCCTTTGGGTACGGCAAGGTCGATTCCTTTGTGATTCTCCGACTTTCCGGTTATAGGATTGATCCGATTGACAAAATCGGACGTTAATACGCCCTGGGTCTCAAGCGGATAGCCGAATTTGCCGCCGCTGTATGTGAAGGGCGACGCCACTTTGGTCTTCGATGCGGCTGCCGCCGCCGCGGCCGCGGCGCGCTTCTTTGCCTGGAGATCGGCCTCCTGCTTGGCCATGGCGATCATCTGCTGCTCACTCTCCTCCGAGATATCCTCCAGCACTTTCTCCTGCTTGGTTAAAGAAGCGATCTTCACTTCTTTTTCCTTCTCCTTCACCCGCAGCGCAGTACGGGTCGCATCCGCTTCGGCATACAGTCCCTTAACCTGCTCAAGCTGCTGCTCGGTCTCATGTTTCTTTTGCTCGACGGTATCCCGGTCTTTCTTGTTCGCTTCCAGTATTTCCTTATCCTGGTTGACGATCGATTTGAGCGCCTCCAAACGGTTCAGGAAATCGGAAAAGCTGGTAGCGCTCATCAGCACGTCCATATAGGAGACAAAGCCGTTCATATACATCAGGCGCACCCGCGATTTCAGCATCTGGTCGCGGCTTACGACCCGCGCCTCCGCATCATCCAGCTGTTTGGCGTTCTCCTGAAGCTGATCGGATACATCGTCGATCTGATTGTTCAGTTCAGTCAGCTTTTTGCTCGCTTCGTTCACCTGCGTGATAATGGTTTTCATATCCTGCGTCGTTTGTTCTTTTTCATTTTGAACTTGCGTGATTTGATTTTGGGCGTCGTTTGCTTTTTGCTGCATATCCGCTTTTTTCTTTTTAAGCTGGGACAGCTGTTGATCGATCTTTTCCGTAGCTGAAGCGGCATAGCCTTCATAAGGAACCGTCAGGGAACCTGCAATTCCAAATGACAACAACAAGGGCAGAATCTTCTTTTTCAAGCACTTAGCCTCCTCATTCTTCCAAACCGAACCTGGAACTTAAGTCTAGCAAACTGCATAACTATGAAACTATAGACATTGTTTCTTATACGCGCAAAAATTTGCGGACGGAGATCAGGCTTCCCCATATTCCGATGATGATGCCGATGCCAATAAGCAGCGGGATTAGCGTAATTGCGATCTTGTGGAACGGCGTCAATTTGATCATGAGCAGGTTCATATCCAGCGATCCTATGTTCATAAGCTTCCAGTACCCGCTTACTATCAATCCGGTCGGAATAATAGAGCCTACGAATCCTATCAAGGCGCCTTCGATAAAAAACGGCCAACGTATGAAAGAGTTGGTTGCGCCGACGAGCTTCATAATGGCGATCTCCTTGCGGCGCGCCAAAATCGTAATTTTGATCGTATTGGCAATGAGAAATACCGCGGTGAACGACAACAGAATAACAATGCCGATGCCGACCCAACGGATAATTTCGGTCACTTTAAACAGCGTTTCGACAGTTCCTTTGCCGTAATTCACTTTATAAATCGGCTTGGGATCCTTGCCCAGATTCAGCGCGGAAATTTTATCAGCTGCCGCCGCTACATTATGCGGATCGTCAACCTCGATGGTAAACGAGTCATTCAGCGGATTGTTGCTGCCGTCAAAGCCTTCCAACAGCTCATTGCCGCTCTCGCCAAGCTTGCCCCGCAAATAGACGAGTCCTTCTTCCTTGGAAACGAATTTGACTGTCTTCACTCCCGGGATATCTTTAATCTGGCCTTCCAAAAGCGTGATCTGATCTTGCGGCGTGTTGACCTCCAAATAAACGTTGATCTCAACCTGCTTCTCGATCTGGCCCGTAATATCGTTGATATTTAAAGTAATCAGTACAAAAATTCCAAGAATGAACAGGGAAATCGTGATCGAACTGATCGAAGCGAATGTCATCCACCCGTTGCGGATAATGTTCTTCGCGCCCTCCCGCAAATGACGAGTGGCCGTACTAATCTTCATAGCCGTATTCCCCCCGCACTTCGTCACGAGCAATAATGCCCTGCTCTATCGCAATGACCCTTTTGCGCATGGTGTTGACGATTTCTTTGTTGTGAGTGGCCATAACAATCGTAGTGCCGCGGAAGTTGATTTCCTCCATAAGCTTCATGATCCCCCATGACGTGTCGGGATCCAAATTTCCTGTCGGTTCGTCGGCAATAATGACGGAAGGATTGTTCACTATTGCCCGGGCAATAGCCACCCTCTGCTGCTCGCCGCCAGACAGCTGGGAAGGCAGGGAATTCGCTTTATCCTTCAGCTTTACAAGCTCCAGCACCTCCATGGTGCGCTTCTTGATCTGCTTCTTGGGGGCTTCGATAACTTCCATGGCGAAAGCGATATTTTCAAACACATTCAGCTTAGGCAAAAGTCGGTAATCCTGGAAAATAACGCCAATATTCCGGCGCACATACGGGATTTTGCGCTGTTTCAGCTTTTCCAAATTAAAGCCGTTCACAAAAATTTGCCCTTTGCTCGGCTTCTCTTCTCTATACATCAATTTCATAAACGTCGATTTACCGGCTCCGGACGGCCCCACAACATACACGAACTCGTTGCGGTCCACCTTTATGTTAATCCCTCGCAATGCATGAGTACCGTTGGAGTATGTTTTCCATACGTCCTGCATTTCGATCACAATATCACATCCCAATCATATAGATAGCCTATATACTTTCGACATAAAAGACGAAAATCCTTTACTTCGCAAGATATTTCGTGAACTTTGCCACTATTATATCATTTTCCGAGAAAATATGATTCTTTCGCCTCTGGCATTTGCAGACGAAAAAGCTTCTCCTGAGCAGCTGGTGGCGCAGAGAAAACCTGCAAAAGTACAGGCTTTTCAGCGAATACATGGGCTCGGAGCCATTTTGATTGGGAATTCCTGCACAATTGCAGGCTTTTTGCTAAAACAGCCCATTTCCGCGGAGAATGCCTGTACTATTGCAGGTTTTTCGGGCTTGCCAGTTCTAAATGCTTCACAAATTGGCCACGCCAACAATTCAGGCTCCCTACCTAAACCGAGTATCGCGCCCCCAAGCCGGCTCACGAACGAACGACTCTGCCATCTTCGTGCCATACCCTTCCAAACGACCAAGCCCCCCGATTGCAAAAAATCTCCAAAAGCCGCGCCCGGCCTTTGGAGATTCGTTATTCGTCATACTTAGCGAATTGGGATGCAGCGCCGGATTAATGCGCTCTGGGCGCCGCGACACTGGCTCGGACCAGCACTTCGGTAGGGAGTACCAGTTGTTTGGCAACCTGACGTCCTTCCAGCATGTCGATCATCATTTGCGCGGATTGATAGCCGATTTCGTAGGGGTTTTGACTTACGGTGGTCAATGCCGGAGAGCAGTACGCGGAAATGCTGATGTTGTCGAACCCGGCCACCGACACATCGCCCGGAATGCTCAGTCCAAGGCCGCGAAGCGCCTGCATCGTGCCCAACGCCATCAAGTCGCTGGCGCAAAAAATCGCGGTAACGTCGGGGTGCTGCGACATCAGCCGGTAAGTGGCGTCACGGGCACTGTCATCGGCGAACCCTCCGTCGAGCACCAGCTCTTCCTCGAACGGGATGGCGGCTTGCTGCAGCGCCTGCCGATAGCCGTCCAGACGCTTGATGCTGACGTCGGCCTGGGCATGGCCGTTCACAAGCGCCACCTTGCGGTGACCCTGATCGATCAAATATTTGGTCATCCGGTATGCGCCTTGAACGTTGTCCGATGTCACATAGCCGACATTGCTGTTCTTAAAAGGAATGTCGATAAGCACGCAAGGCAGCTTGGAGCCGACGATTTCTTTTAAATAAGGGTCGTCCAACCGGATGCCCATAATAATGACGCCGTCGACGCCGCGCTCCTGGCACAGCGATTTGTACGATTTTGCGGCCTGCTTCTGCGGCGTCGTGCTGAACAGAATGAGATCGTAATTCAGCTCCCCGGCCCGGTCGTTCATGCCGCATAAAGTTTCAAACGCAATGCTGTCTTTGGAGCTGTTGCGGGTAATGCCGGAAAGCAGCAGCCCGAGCGTTTTCGTTTTTTTGGAAATCAAGCTGCGGGCGGCCATATTCGGACTGTAACCAAGCCCCTCCGCGATAAGCTGAATTTTTTTTCGGGTATCTTCGCTCACATCGTCATATCCGTTAAGCGCGCGGGAAACGGTTGTGACGGACACGCCCGCTTCTCTTGCGATATCTTTAATCGTAATCATATGGTTTGCGTGTTCGCCCCTTTCCAAAACGTTTTGGCAATATTTCATTCAATTTTCGTATAAATTCTATATTAATATATTACCCTTAGAGTTTCAACGTTAATTATCCGCTTTTTGAAAACGCTTAAAAAAGTGTTTTTAGGGGATTGTCAACGAATAGATCGTTATGTATAATCAAAAATAGAGATTGCCAAAACGTTTCGGAAATGTTTTAGTCGCTACAACGGTTGAATCATTAAGCGGGAAAAAGGAAATGATACGGATTAATTCCACTTCTTTCACTTTTCCCCTTCTTTTCAAATTTATCCGAAACGTTTCGGTAATTAGATTGCACATGGATGCATCAAGAAAACACAGAGAAAAGAGGTGGCCCGAATGGATTACCGCGTCATTAAAGAGAACGATCTCTTTCTGATGACCGATAAAACCGGCGATATTCCCGCTGGCAATGAAGCAGGTCACGGTCTGTATACGAAGGATACCCGCTTCCTGAGCGGCTTCGAAATCCGGATCAACGGCAAAAAGCCGATTCTGCTCAGTTCATCCGCAGGAACGAATTATATCGCTGCCATTCGCTTGACAAACCCTCATATGGAATCGGATGGGCAGTTGATTCTTTGGAGAGAATCCGTAGAACTGGAAAGACAACGATTCATTTATGAAGGAGCGCTTTACGAAACCGTATCATTTACCAACTTTTATCCGAAACCTGTGGCGTTCGACTTTACCGCCCGTTTCGAAAGCGACTTCGTCGACATGTTCGTCGTTCGCGGCTTTCAGAACGGCACGTTCGGGGACACGCTCCCGGATGTTCGCGAGCAAGGGAAGCTGATCAAAGGATACAAAGGCTCCGACGGTGTAACCCGTCAGACGCACATCCTCTGGGATCGCGCGGAAACGTCGATCGGCGAAGACGGCACCGTCGCTTACCGCTTTGAGCTGGCTCCCAAAGAGCGCCAGTCCGTCACTTTCTTCATCGCTCCTTTCATGGACGGTGAAGGACCGAAGCAAGTTCCGGCCGGGCAAGCGATCGAGCAGCTGCAAGCTTCCTACAAGGAGTGGGACGACAATACCGCTTCCGTGGAGAGCGATCACCCGCTGTTCAACCGCCTGTACAACCGCGGACTTCAAGACCTGCGGGTGCTGCTCACCGATCTCGGCTATGGGCGATTCCCGGTAGCCGGACTGCCGTGGTATTCGGTGCCGTTCGGCCGCGACAGTCTGATAGCCGCCCTGCAAATGCTGCCGGCAGAGCCGAACGTGGCCAAAGGCACGCTGCTCACGCTGGCCGCATATCAAGGCACCAAAGAAGACGTATGGCGCGATGAAGAGCCGGGCAAAATCATGCACGAAATTCGTTACGGCGAGTTGGCGCTGACGAATCAGGTTCCTTTTACGCCATATTACGGCACGATTGACGCGACGCCTCTATTCCTTCTACTGGCCGCCGAATACGTCGACTGGACCGGGGATACGGCGCTGATCGAGCAGTTGATGCCGAACATTGAAAACGCGCTCAAGTGGATTGATCTGTTCGGAGATGCGGACGGCGACCGATTTGTGGAATACTATCAAAAATCGTCCAAAGGCATCGCCAACCAGGGCTGGAAAGATTCCGGCGACTCGGTCGTGCACAAGAACGGCGATTATGCCAAAGCGCCGATTGCGCTGGCGGAAGTGCAAGGCTACGTGTATCATGCCAAAACGAAGCTCGCCCCGATCCTCCGCAAGCTGGGCAAAGAACAGCTGGCCGGCGAGCTGGAGCGTTCCGCGGAAGAGCTGAGACAGAAGTTCGAGGACAGCTTCTGGATGGAGGACGAAGGCTTCTACGCGATCGCGCTGGATGCCGACAAGAAGCAGGTGCAGTCCGTGACGACCAACCCGGGCCACGTTCTGATGTCCGGCATGCTGCAGCCTGACCGGGCCAAATCCGTAGTGCGCAGACTCGTTGCCGCGGATATGTTCAGCGGGTACGGCATCCGCACGATGAGCACGGAATCGTCGGGGTACAACCCGATGAGCTACCACGACGGCAGCATTTGGCCGCACGACAACTCGCTCGTGCTGCTCGGTATGAGCCGCTGCGGCTACAAGGAAGAGACGCTGCAGGTCATCAAAGGCTTGATGAAGGCGGCGGAAAGCTTCGAATACGACAGGCTGCCTGAGCTTTTCTGCGGATACGACGAATCCGTCGGGGAACCTGTGCCGTATCCGGTAGCTTGCTCGCCGCAAGCTTGGGCGGCAGGCACGCCGCTGATATTCCTGCAAACGATGCTGGGGATCGAGCCTGACGCGCTGGGTGGCACGATCCGCTTGAATCCGGTGCTTCCGGCGGGAATGACCGAGTTGAAAGTCCACCACATGACGTTAGCGCAGGGCAAATTGAGCCTGCACGTTCAGCTTGACCCGCAATCGCACAAGATTGCAGTCGACGTGCTCCACAATACGACCGGTCTTCAAGTGCTTCATTCATAAAACGTATAGACGCGTAGAGATAGGTAAAAAAAAGGGAGGCATTATCTATGAAAAAATGGCTTACCGGCATTTCACTCGTTGCGTTATCTTCGATGATCGTCATTTCCGGCTGCGGCAGCAGCCAGAACAGTGCGTCCCCTGCCCCATCCGCTCCTGCGGCTACGGCGGGCGGCCAATCCAAATCTTCGGAGCCCGTTACGATTACGTTGAACGGCTGGGGCTCCAGCCCTGAAGAAACAGCTCTGTTCCAACAGGTGCTGAAAGATTTTCAAACCAAACATCCAAACATCACGGTCAAATTCGACGTCATCGCGGACCAATACATGGACGTAATCAAGACGCGTCTGGTGGGCGGCGAAGGAGCCGACGTGTTCTTCCTTGACGCTTTTGAAGCGCCGGGCCTGATTGCCAAAAACGTGCTCGAACCGCTCGACGGCTACGTGAAGCCTGAATTTGACGTCGCCGATTTCGAAGAGCCGCTGGTCAACGCCTTTAAAGGCAAGGACGGCAAAAGCTACGGCTTTCCGAAAGATACGTCCACTCTAGCGTTATTTTATAACAAAAAAGATTTTGCGGACGCCGGCATCACCAAAGTTCCGACTACTTGGGAAGAGCTCCAGGACGCCGCCAAAAAACTGACGCAGGCTGACGGCGGCAAAGTATCCCGTTACGGATTCGGTACGGCTCCCGAGCTGGCTCGTCAAATGTTCATGATTCAAGCGGCCGGCGGCAAAGTGTCCGACGATAACGGCAACGCGGCTTTCTCGTCCCCTGAAGCGTTGAAGGGGCTGCAGCCGGTCGTTGACATGCACCTGAAGGACAAATCCGCAGGCGAGCCGAAAGATCTCGGCGCCGGCTGGGGCGGCGAAATGTTCGGCCAGCACAAAGCCTCGATGGTGATCGAAGGCAACTGGGCGATTCCTTACCTGCAAAACACATTCAAGGATCTTGACTTCGGCACGGCGGAAGTTCCGACCGTCCTTGGCAAAAAAGCGACAATGGCCTACACCGTCGCTTACGTCATGAACAAAAATTCCAAGCATAAACAGGAAGCATGGGAGCTGATCTCCTACCTGACCGGCAAAGAAGGCATGAAAACGTGGACCAGCAAAGGTCTGGCGCTGCCATCCCGCAAATCCGTGTCGAAAGAGCTTGGTTTTGACAAAGATCCGCTGCGCGCTGCGCTCGTAGCCGGAAACTCCTACTCGATTCCATGGCAAGCCAAAGAAACGCTGCCGACAATTATGAACAACTTCAACAACCAATTCATCTCCGCCTACCAGGGCAAAGTATCTCTGGAAGAGGCGCTCAAAAAGGCGCAAGAAACAGCCAACAAGGAAATCGCCGCAAGCAAATAACCGGATAGACGTTAATAACGACCGTAAAAGAGGAGAAGCTTCCTCTTTTACGGCATTTTTGAGGAAAGGGGGAGCAATCCAATGAAAAACCGCTGGAACCGCCGCAAATGGCGGGACGTCATCTCCGGATATTTGTTCGTATCGCCTTCGCTTATTGTGCTTGGCGCCTTCTTTTTGCTGCCGATTTTATACGCGGTCTTTCTTTCTCTCCATAAGGTAGAACTGCTCGGCGGCGTCAGCTACAAATTTATCGGCCTGCGCAATTTCACCCGCATCGCGGATGACGAACGCGCCTGGATCGGGCTGCGCAATACCGTCGAATACGCGCTGTATGTCGTGCCCGTGCAAACGATTGTCGCCATGCTGATGGCCTCCGTGCTGAATTCCAAAATACGGTTCCGCAATTTTTTCCGGGTCGTCTATTTTATGCCGACCGTTACTTCATCCGCGGTACTGACACTCATCTTCATGTGGATCTACAAATCCGACGGACTGCTCAACGATATCCTCAATATGCTTGGCATGGACAGCTATAACTGGCTGGGGGATCCGAGCGTCGCCCTCAAAGGCATTATGATTATGAATATTTTTTCCACAGCGCCGCAATTTATGGTTATTTACCTGGCAGCGCTGCAGGATATTCCCGATACGCTGTACGAGGCCGCAGGGCTGGACGGCGCCGGAACGTGGCGCAAGTTCATCTCCATTACCGTGCCCATGCTGAAGCCGGTTACCTTTTTCGTCGTGACGATGGGGCTGATCGGTACATTCCAATTGTTCGATCAGGCTTATATTTTATCCAACGGCTCCGGGGGGCCCGACAACTCGACGCTGACCCTCGTACTGCTGATTTACCAATATGCTTTCAAAAACCTGGATATGGGCTACGCCTCCGCTTTGGCTTTTATGCTGGCCTGCGCCATTATGGTCGTTACCTTGATTCAACGCAAACTGTTCGGCGAGGAAAAATTGAACTAGGAAAGGAGAGTCCCGAAAATGGCGGCATCCAAAACCCGCATGATTGTGCGCGCGCTGACTTATCTCATGCTGTTCTTCTATGCGGTCGTTACCGTAGTTCCGTTCTTGTGGGCGCTCTCCGCTTCGTTCAAAACGCTCGCGGAAATTTCCACAACCGGATTGTCGTTTATTCCCAAGCATTTTACGCTCGATAACTACAAATATATATTTACCAACGAGCAAATGTTCCCCCGCTGGTTTATCAACAGCGTATTTGTCGGCTTGTCCGTTACTCTGCTGAACCTGCTGCTGAACTCTATGGCCGGGTACGCCCTGGCAAGATTTGATTTTCCCGGCAGCAAGCTTATTTTCTTCTTCATATTGAGCATTCTGATGGTACCGGATAAGGTTACGCTGATTCCGCAATACCTGATCATTAAAGATATCGGCTGGCTGAACAGCTTCCAGGCGCTGATTATTCCCGCGGCCGTGCAAGCAACCTACATTTTCATGATGCGGCAGTTTTTCATCAGTTTTCCCAAAGAGTTGGAGGAAGCTTCCGAAATGGACGGCATGTCGCGTCTCGGCATGTTTTTCCGGGTAGCGCTCCCGCTCGCCGGACCGCCGCTGGCGGCAATGGCGATCTTCACTTTTATGGGATCGTGGAACGAATTCCTTAAGCCGCTGCTCTTCATGTCCGAACGCGCCATGTTCACGCTTCCTCTGGGCATGAACACGTTCAAAGGCCAGTACATTTCGTACTGGAACTATATTATGGCTGCATCGATGGTCTTTACCTTGCCGGCTTTGCTCGTGTATGCGTTCGGCAACAAATTTTTCATCAAAGGCATTACGTTTACCGGAACCAAATAACAACTGTTGAAACAAGGCCATGTGCTTCTGCAACTGTAGAGCGACATGGTTTTTTCTTTTGGGAAATACATGTACAGGTGAGCTTGATTGCGTATGACCAATTGAAAATTAAGGATAATATGAAACTTTATACAATAAACTTGCGTCTATTCTTAAGGAAAATATTAACATACCCTATTCAAGGAGTGAAATGTATGAAATTCAACTTGCAAACGGCCATCGTGGGCCGCACTTGCCGCACGATGCTGCTCGTCGCCGCTTTGTCGCTAACAGCCGGGGTTCAGGCGCTTGCTGCGCCGAGTTCGGACTCGGACAAAAAGGCTCCGACGATTGCCGTTACGGCATCGGATTACCACAGCGTCGCCTACAGTGACGACGGCAAGGTCTGGTATTGGGGCGGCGTAGCCGACGGCGGCGGCTCGGACCCAGTCAAGTTACGGGACAATAAGCCGGAGCTTATGCAAGGCCTGGACAACGTCCAATCCATAGCTGCCCAATACGGAAACGGCGATTTGATCTTGAAGAAGGACGGGACGGTTTGGGATTGGGGCCGCAAGTACAACGAAGCCAAGAAAATCTCGGAATTCCCTGCTCCTAAACAGATCAAGGAACTATCTCATATTACGAAAATTTCTGCTGTGAACGGCCTGGCTGCCGCCCTGGATGAGGACGGCAAAGTTTGGACTCGGCTCCCTGAGCCTTACTCGACCACGCCCGTGAAACTCACCAATATCGAGAAGGCCAAGGAGATTACGACCGGTGGCCACGGCAACGTGATTATTCTGAAAGAAGACGGAACGGTATGGGAATGGTTCGCGTATTCCGAACTCGCAGCAAACACCGACTATAAAGCACATCAAATTGAGGGATTGAGCAACGTTGTAGCCTTATCGCACGGCCAATCGGGACACTACTTTGCGACGAAGAAAGACGGCTCCGTGTGGGGCTGGGGATCGAACAGATTAGGATCGCTCGGAATTCCGAAAGTTGACGAGGTTACCCGCCCCGTCCTCATTGAAAGCTTGAAAGACGCCGCTTCAATTTATACAGGTTTCTATACAACCGTGGTAGTGAAAAAAGACGGAACCGTAGGTATAATAGGCGGTGCCTTGGGAACGGATTCTCCTGTATGGAATGATAAACTGAGAAATATCGAGGGCCTAAAGAATGTCACCTCCGTGGCATTGGGCTATGACCATGCGGTAGCCGTGACCAAAGACGGCAAGCTGTGGGCATGGGGAAAAAATCAGGCAGGACAACTCGGAGACGCCAGCTTTAAAAACAGCTCCGTTCCAATCCCAGTCAAGCTGCCATCAAGCAAGTGATCTGTGCGAAAATAATGCCAGGCTAATTGGCGGCCAACCCGCTAGATAGAAAGACAAAGCTTTCTTGCACAGGGGCTTGGCCAATTAGCAGACATTCTGCAAAATGGGAATGTCGTGAAACCTAACCGTTTCAACTCATGCATCTACTTGGCGATTTAGCAAAAAGCCTGCAAAAGTGCAGGCTTTTGCTGTTGATATGCTTGCCTCCGAACAATTCCTGCAAATGTGCAGGTTTTATAGCTAAAACTTGGGTTTTGGCCTCTCACGATCAGAAATTCCTGCACAATCGCAGGCTTTTCCCCTAAACGGGCCGGTTCCAACGAAAATTCCTGCACTTTTGCAGGTTTTGCTAGTTTTGCAGGCTTTGCCGCGGAAGACGGGTAGACTCGGCGGACTTGGTGGACTCGGTGGAACTTGAGCGGAAGACAGGCGGAAATCGGGAGGAAAACAAACGGAACTTGGGTGGAAAACGGGCGGAAAATGGGCGGAAATCGGTAGATACAGGTGAAAGGCACTGTTTTGCGGCACGGCCCAGCT
Organism: Paenibacillus sp. sgz302190; assembly: GCF_059820445.1. NCBI lineage: Bacteria > Bacillati > Bacillota > Bacilli > Caryophanales > Paenibacillaceae > Paenibacillus > Paenibacillus sp. sgz302190. The sequence goes on along the minus strand of NZ_JBZYAO010000023.1, from coordinate 70,396 downwards.
TCTCCAACGCGTTCGAGCTCAAACTTTACTCTAAACCATCCCTCACGAACCCAGAATGTGTAAAAAAGGACCATGCCCTTCTGCAACCGTAGAACGGCATGGCCTTTCTATTGCCAGGCACGCCACCGTCGAAGGCCCGACGACCGGAAGTACTAAAATCCTTTTGCCCACGATACATATGATAGTACAGGCATTGGTTTGCTTGACTTCTTTTATCCGAGTGCAAAGGAGACGCTGTTCCATGCCATCGAATTTGCTGCGCCCATCGCCTGCTCGCAAATATTGGCTCGCCGCATCGATCATCATCGTCCTATTGGCCGGCGTCGCAGGCGGAGCTCTGTACAAATACGGAACCGGACAGCAGTTGCCCGCTCATTTGCAGGTTGCGGGCTGGAAGGCGGGCGGCATGCGCTATACCGCATTTCAGCAGCAGTTGAATCAGCAGTTGAAGCTGCTTTCTTCCCTCAAAGTGCATCTGGAATCTGCGAATCCCAATATCGCCGCTAAAGACCTGTCGCTTGAAGATTTGGGACTGGTCGTTCATAGAGAGCAGCTGGATACCGCGATGCAGCGCTTGTTTCAAGGTTCGCTCGCCGACCGCATTGCCGCCAGATGGTCGTTAGCCAAAGCCCAATTACCGCTGCAGGCTTCCATCGACCCGAACAAGCTGAATGCCGCGGTGAAACAAGCCTGGAAAGAGCTGTATGGCCGTAAGCCTGCCGCGGCCCGCCGCATCGTGAATGCCGATGACACGATCCAATATGAAAGTGAACGCGGCGTGCCCCGATTCGATACGATTACGCTGCGGAAAGAGCTTGAAGCGCGGATTCCGCCGATCGGCACGCTGCAAAGCGGAATGCCGCCGCTAAAAGTTGCCATACCGCTCTATACGGAACAATCCTCCGTCACCGTCGATTCCCTGAAAAAACAAGGAATCGAACGCAAAATCAGCGAATTCACTACTTCCTTCCCCTCATCGGGAGAAGGGCGCATTTATAATATCCGCTCGACGGCGGCAACGATCCACGATCTGCTTCTCGCGCCCGGCGATACGTTCGATTACAGCAAAATTATCGCCCAAACCGAAGCCCGCTTCGGCTACAAAGAAGCGCCGGTCATTTTGAACGGCAAGCTGGTTCCCGGCATCGGCGGCGGCATTTGCCAAGTGTCCTCGACTTTGTACAACGCCGTACTGCGGACGGGTCTGGAAATCGTCGAGAGGCGCAACCATTCGCTGCCTGTCAGCTACGTGCCGCTCGGCCAGGATGCCACTTTCGCCAATGGCTATATTAATTTCAAATTCCGCAACAATACCGGCGCTTATTTGCTCATTCGCACCATTGCGTCCGACCGCGACGTGACCGTCAAGCTTTTTGGAAGCATGTCTGCCTCCACCACCTATGACATTGAATCCCGCATAGTGAAGACGATTTTGCCGCCGGTAAAATATGTGCACAACCCGGCCCTTCTCCGCGGCACAACCCAACCGATCAGCACGGGGAAAGTCGGATATATCGTGGAAACGTACCGCTACAAACGCCAGGACGGCCAGCTTGTCAGCCAAGAGCTGATCTCCAAAGATCAATATTCGCCCGTGCCGACCCTCGTCGCTTCCAACAGCGGCGATTTCAAACCGGACGAAGGAAATTCCACCGCTCCAGGTCAGCAGCCGATCGTTGAAGACGGCATCAAGGGACCCGCTTTTCGCTAGGTTTTTCCTCCTTTCAGGCTCGCTTACTTTATAGAAGTAGTGACAGGTCATATGACTCTAGATACTAGGTCATTATGACTTTTTTCTTTTATTCTTAGGTACATAGGAGCAATGAAGGAGGCAAGAAGCGATGAGCAAAGCGGATTATTTTAAAGAATTAAACTACAGACTGCGCGGACTTCCTGAAAAGGAACGTAATAATATATTATCGGTATATGAAGAGCTATTTCAAAAAGCTATCGCGAACGGGAAGCACGAGGACGAGGTCGCACAATCCCTGGGATACCCCCGGGTGCCCAACTGGGAAGCGGTGCGTGAAACCCCTCAGGAAAAAACGAAACCGGCGGCTCCGGATGCGAATCGGACGGCTTCTTTTTCCAAGCCTGAACCGCCTCAGCCGCAACCGCGGCACGAGCCGGTCCCGGACACAAACTATTACGCCAACCCCCACGCGGCTCATTCCTTTGCGAATATGCCGCCTTATCCTTATCCATACCCGGTCAAACCCGAATCGAGCGTTAAACCCATTATCGTCAGCATTACGCTCGGTTTTTTTAATCTGCTCGTTGTCGTCGGCCCCTGGTTCGGATTATTCGCCGCCCTCATCGCCTTGTTCGTCGGCGGGTTCGCTTTAACTATAGCACCGGTCATAGGCGTTATCGGCAGCATGTGGGAAAATCCCGGGCAGGATCTTAAGCTGATTATATTCGCAATGCTCGCCTGCTTCGGCCTCGGAATCATCCTGACCACCTCTGCCACCTGGCTGTTCAAATGGTTTTTCAAAATTACCTGGAAATACATCCAATTCAACGCGAAGCTGATCAAGGGGGCATAGTCATGAAGCTTGGAATGAAATTTTTTATGCTGCTCGGCTTTGTCTGCCTGGCCGTTGGCTTGACGGGGACGGCGATCGCGTTCAAGGAGACCGATTTCAACTCCGGCATCATAAATGTCGATGTCGATCAGAAAATCAACGCCGCCGGCATCGATGCTCTTAACATCAACACCGTCTATGGGGGCGTCACCTTTATTCCTTCAAATACCGATGAGATTAAAGTACGGTTGGTCGGAACCGCCAGCGAAACTCTTGCCAAAGACTGCACCATTGACGCGACGGAAGATTCCAGCACCTGGACGGTCAACGTATGCCATAAGAAGAACAAGTTTCACATCGGCATTGATATCGACGAATTAAAAAATTTGATTGCCAATCACGAAAACCGCCTAAAAACGGAAGTCATGATTCCCGACAAAATGTTCAAATCCATTAATGTGAAATCGAATACCGGCGCCATTCAGCTAAAAAATGTCAAAGCCGAACAACTGGTCGTCAAATCCGACACCGGCGCCATAGCTCTCGACCGGTTCGAAGGCAACGATCTCGAACTGAGAAGCGACACGGGCCGGATTACGGTAGGCGACGGTCAAGGGAACGTGCGGTTGCGGACGAACACGGGGAGTATTGAAACAAAGCTGAGGGAAGTCGGGGATAACGTTAATATTAGAACGGATACCGGATCTGTCAAACTTCAATTAGGCTCCGTTCCGCCCTCCGTCAAGTTCGACCTCTCTTCGGATGTCGGCAAAGTCACCCTGGATGTGCCGGGAGTCGACGTATCGGAGAACAATCGCAACGCCATAACGGGCACGATTGGCGACGGCAATAAAAAAGTGCTTGCGCAAACTAGTACCGGATCGATCAAGGTCGAAAAATACTAGACGGAAAAAGGCGCTCACTGGCGGTGCTCATTGGCAGTGCTGCGTACAAAAACCTGCAAGAGTGCAGGTTTTTGCACGTTGTTACACTAGCAGCGAAACATTCCTGCAAAAATGCAGGTTTTTCAGCTCATACACGAGCTCAGAGCCACTTTCAGCCAAAATTCCTGTACAATTGCAGGCTTTTCGCCGAAACGAGCCACTTTTATCGAAAAAACCTGCACTTTCGCAGGTTTTTCGGGCCGCCTGCGCTGCCACCTGTCAGCTACCCACCTGCCAGCTACCACCTGGCCGGGCCGCTAGCGCGCCTTCTTTAGCGGCAAAAACAAAACAGGGCTGTCCCATAAATGCTCGCAACCACGGGAACAGCCCAAAATCAAGCAAAAGGACCTCAAATCCCACTACCAAGCGGGGAATTGAGGTCCTTTTTTTCAAGGTATAGCAGGGCATGAAAAATCATAAATTGATTTTTGGGACGCCCTTTTTTGTGCCGGATCGGATCGGCAGCTTATCTACTTTTTTCCAAATACGTCTGGAACCACTCGTTCGACTGCTTCAGCACTTCTTCCGCGCGGCCGATGGCGGCGGATACCTGGTTGCTGGCCGTTCCGCCAAAGACGTTGCGGGCGTTCACAACCTGTTCAGGCTGAAGCACCTTATAAATGTCAGCTTCGAACAGGCTGGAGAAGCTTTTGAATTCTTCGATGCTCATATCCAGCAAATACTTTTTGTTCTGGATGCAGTAGAGCACCGTTTTGCCGATGACTTCATGTGCCTGACGGAACGGAAGCCCTTTGTTCACGAGGTAATCCGCGATATCGGTCGCATTGGAAAAGTCCTGGTTCACCGCTTGCCGCATCCGCTCTTTGTTCACCTTCATCGTGGACACCATCGGTGCGAACAACTGCAGCGCGCCTTGCAGCGTGCGAACCGTATCGAACATGCCCTCTTTGTCTTCCTGCATGTCTTTGTTGTAAGCCAGCGGCAGCGCCTTGAGCACGGTCATCAGACCGAACAGGTTGCCGTAGACGCGGCCGGTTTTGCCGCGGACGAGCTCGGCGACGTCCGGATTTTTTTTCTGTGGCATGATCGAGCTGCCGGTGCAAAAAGCGTCGTCGAGTTCGACAAACGCGAACTCGGTGCTGGACCAGAGCACCATTTCCTCGCAAAGGCGGGAAAGGTGCATCATAATCATCGACGCGTGCGAGAGGAATTCCAGGATGAAGTCGCGGTCGCTGACCGCATCCAGGCTGTTCTCGTACACGCGGTCAAACCCGAGCTCGGCCGCTACAAAATGGCGGTCGATCGCGAACGTCGTGCCGGCGAGCGCACCGGCGCCGAGCGGCAGCGTGTTGATGCGCTTGTAGCTGTCCTGCAAGCGCTCAAGGTCGCGCTGGAACATGCTGACGTAAGCCATCATGTGATGCGCAAACAAAATCGGCTGCGCGCGCTGCAGATGCGTATAACCGGGAACAATCGTATCGAGATTGTTCTTCGCCTGACCAAGCAAAGCCTCCTGCAGCTTGATCAGCAGGCCGACGAACTCGACCACGCGCTTGCGCAGGTAGAGATGCATGTCGGTCGCCACCTGGTCGTTGCGGCTGCGGCCGGTGTGCAGCTTACCGCCGACCGGGCCGATCAGGTCGATCAGCGTCTTTTCGATATTCATGTGAATATCTTCGTTCTGAACCGTATATTCCAATTCGCCGCGGCGGATCATGCCCTGTACCGCGTGAAGTCCGTCCTTGATTTTCTCCACATCGTCGGCAGGCAAAATGCCGCACTTGCCCAGCATCGTCACATGCGCAAGGCTGCCTTGAATGTCTTCTTCGGCCAGCTCTTTATCGAATGTAATGGAAGCCGTATATTCTTCGACCAATTGGTCGGTTTGTTTCGTAAAACGTCCACCCCAAAGCTTTGACACAGGGAATACTCTCCTCTCGTATGGCCACCGTACCACTGCAAGCGCCCCCCGCAAACCGGGGAGCCGCCGCACGCTATAGCCCAAAGGCTTTCCGCCCGCAGACAGGAAAGCCTATATGATGCGCTCTATGATATTATTTTGTCGACTTTTGCTGCACGCCGGAAGACACTTTCAAACGCAGCGCATTCAAGCGGATAAATCCGGCTGCGTCGCCTTGGTCGTAGGCTTTGGAAGGGTCCGCTTCCATCGTGGCGATGTCCGGGTTGTACAAAGATACAGGGCTTTTTACGCCTGCTCCGATGACATTGCCTTTGTACAGCTTCAAGCGCACCGTACCGGTTACGTTTTTCTGGCTCTCTTCCACCAGCGCCTGGATCGCCAGACGCTCCGGTGCGAACCAGAAACCGTTGTAGACGAGCGTCGCGTACTTCGAGATCAGCGAATCGCGCAGATGCATCACATCGCGGTCCATCGTCAGCGACTCCATTTTGCGGTGAGCGGTGAACAGGATCGTGCCGCCCGGAGTCTCATACACGCCGCGGCTCTTCATGCCGACGAAGCGGTTCTCTACCATATCGACACGGCCAATGCCATGCTTGCCGCCGATTTCGTTCAAAGCTTGCATCACTTGCAGAGGCGACAATTTCGCGCCGTTCAAGCCTACGCACTCGCCTTTTTCAAAATCAAGCTCCAAATACTCAGCCTGATCCGGAGCATCCTCAGGAGCGACGCTCAGCACGTACATGTCCTTGTTGGAATCCGCAGCCGCATCGAACCAAGGATCTTCCAGCATGCCGCTCTCGAAGGAGATGTGCAGCAGGTTGCGGTCCGTCGAGTACGGCTTTGCCGCCGAAGCGGTAACCGGAATGCCGTGCTTCTCGGCATAAGCGATCATTTCTGCACGGCCCGGGAACTGCTCGCGGAATTCTTCGAGGCGCCAAGGGGCGATCACGGATAGCTCAGGCGCAAGCGCCGCTGCCGTAAGCTCGAAGCGCACCTGGTCGTTGCCTTTACCGGTTGCGCCGTGGGCAATCGCCGTAGCGCCTTCCGCGCGGGCGATCTCGACCATGCGCTTGGCGATCAGCGGGCGCGCGATGCTCGTGCCGAGCAGGTACTGCCCTTCATACAGAGCGCCCGCCTGGAACATCGGGAAGATGAAATCTTTGGCGAACTCGTCCTGAAGGTCGTCGATGTAGATTTTGGATGCGCCGGTTTTCAGCGCTTTTTCCTCCAGACCGTCCAGCTCTTCCTTTTGTCCGATATCCGCCGTAAAAGCGATGATTTCCGCATCGTAAGTTTCTTTTAGCCATTTCAAAATGACCGAAGTGTCCAGCCCGCCGGAATAGGCAAGCACGATTTTTTCCTTAGCCATGAATAAAATCTCTCCGTTTCGTTACATAATTGCGGCCATGATAGCCTTTTGCGCATGAAGACGGTTCTCCGCCTCGTCAAAAACAACCGAATGTACGCCGTCGATCACGCCTTCGCTGACTTCTTCGCCGCGGTGCGCAGGCAGACAGTGCATGAACAAGTAATCCGGCTTGGCATATTGGACGAGCGCTTCGTTCACCTGATAGTTTTTAAAGGCGATTTCCCGCTCTTTTTGCTCTGCTTCAAAGCCCATGCTCGCCCATACGTCCGTATAGACGATATCGGCATTTTCCACCGCTTCGCGGGACTCGCGCGTCACAAGCAGACTGCCTCCCGTTTGCGCTGCGTTCTCTTTGGCCGTTTGAATGACTTCGGCGTCGGGCTCATAGCCTTCCGGCGTCGCCACGGCAAAATGCATGCCCAGCTTGGACGCTCCGATCATGAGGGAGTGCACCATGTTGTTGCCGTCGCCGATATAAGCGACTTTCAAGCCGCGCAGCTTGCCTTTTTTCTCCAGCGCTGTCTGGTAATCGGCAAGCACCTGGCAGGGGTGTGCGTGATCCGTCAGTCCGTTGATAACCGGCACCGTCGCCCCTCTGGCCAAATCGATCACCTTGCGGTGCTCGTAAGTGCGGATCATGATGCCGTCAAGGTAGCGCGACAACGTTTGCGCCGTATCCCAGACCGTCTCCCCGCGTCCGAGCTGAAGATCGTTCCTGCTCAAAAAGAGCGCCTGCCCCCCCAGCTGGTACATCCCCACCTCAAACGAAACCCGCGTACGGGTCGAGGATTTTTCGAAAATCATCCCCAGCGTTTTGCCCGCCAACAGCTTGTGCGGCTCTCCCGCTTTTTGCTTGCGCTTCAGGTCAATCGCCAGGTCGATCAAATATTCGATCTCTTCCGTTGTATAGTCAGTCAGAGCAAGAAAATCCCGGCCCTTCAGTTGGGCCGCCATTTCTTCCTTTACAATACCGCTCATTTCATCCTACCTCTCTGCTGTTAAAATTACTGAATCGCGGCAGTCGCCTTCCCGGCGAGCACGGAGCAGATAATGTCCAGGCCGCGGTCCAGATCCTCCTGCGGAATCGTCAAGCTCGGCACCAGACGAATCACATTCGGCCCCGCCGGAATGACCAGCACGCCCTGCTTGTGAATTTCGCTAATGATCTCGCCTGTAGGCTGCGTGCATTCAATGCCGATCAACAGGCCGATGCCCCGCACCTTCGCCACAAGCGGATTATCGGCGAGGCTCGTTTGCAGCTTTTTGACCGTGTATTCGCCGAGTTCAGCCGCCCGTTCAGGCAGCTTGCCGTCCAGTATCGCCTCTACGGAAGCGATCGCCGCTGCCGTTGCAATCGGCGTTCCGCCGAACGTGGAGCCATGGCTGCCGGGGCCGAACGCCTCGGCGAGCTTCGCCTTGCCCAGCATCGCGCCGATCGGAAAGCCCCCGCCGAGCCCTTTGGCCAACGTGAAAATGTCCGGCTCAATGCCGTAATGCTCGTAAGCGAAAAGCTTGCCCGTCCGCCCGATGCCGGTCTGGATTTCATCCACGATCAGCAGCAGGCCGCGCTGCTCGCACAGCTCCGCGATTTGCTTAACGAAAGCGGGATCGGCAGGCAATACGCCGCCTTCGCCCTGCACCATCTCCAGCATAATCGCGCACGTATTATCGTTCACAAGGCTGCGGACAGCCTCGATATCGTTGTAAGGGGCGTACACGAAGCCCTGCGGAAGCGGCAAAAAGCCTTCCTTCACTTTATCCTGCCCCGTAGCGGTCAAAGTAGCAAGCGTCCGGCCGTGGAACGACATGTTGAACGTAATGATTTCGTATTTGCCGTTCTGCAGCACCTTCTGCGAATACCGGCGGGCGAGCTTGATCGCCGCTTCATTCGCCTCCGCTCCCGTGGAACAGAAGAACACCGCATCCGCGCAGCTGTTGTCCGTAAGCAGCGTCGCCAGCTTCTCCTGATTCGGGATGTGGAACAAATTGCTGACATGCCACAATTGATCGAGCTGCTCGATCAGTTTTTCCTTGACGGCCTGAGGCGCGTGTCCGAGATTCGTCACCGCTATTCCGCTCATCAAATCGATATATTCTTTGCCCGTATCGTCCCACAGACGGCTTCCTTCGCCTTTGACCAATGTGATCGGATATCTGGCATATGTCGGAAAGAGCGAGCTTTTTCCTGCTTCACCCATGTTAAACCCTCCTTTGGCATGCTTATAAAATGTATCGGCCGGAGTCGGCCCCGCTGCTTCAAGCTTATCTTACGATCCGCGTCCCGATGCTGCCGTCTTTGAGCGTCTTGCTCAGCACGTTCGGCTCGGAGCCGTTGACGATGACGACTTCCTTCACTTTGCCGTGTATGCACTGAATCGCTGCGCGAACCTTCGGAATCATGCCTCCGTAGATTTCGCCGCTGGCGATCATGTCTTCGATCTCCGCAACGGTGACGACAGGCAGCACCCGCTTCTCGCCGTCCACCGTCTTCATGATGCCGGGCACATCCGTCACCACAATCATCCGCTCGACGCCGAGATGCGAAGCGACCGCGCCAGCGGCCGTATCCGCGTTGATGTTGTAGCGCTGCCCGCCGTCCTCTCCAAGCCCTACAGGCGCAATCACCGGAATGTAGCCCATCTGCACGATGTTCTGAATGAGCTCCGCATTCACCTTCGTCACATCGCCGACCAGTCCGACCTCGCCCGCGTTGCTGACCGGCTGCGCCTCAATCAAATGTCCGTCCACGCCTGACAGGCCGAGCGCCGAAGCGCCCGCCAGTTGAATGCGGCGTACGATTTCCTTGTTGATCTGGCCGGAGAGCACCATCTCCACGACATCCAGCACCGCTTCGGTCGTACGGCGAAGGCCGTTCACGAATTCCGTCTCGATGCCCAGCTTCGCCAGCGTATCCGAAATCGCTGGCCCGCCGCCGTGTACGATGACGGTCACGATGCCTTCGTCCTGAAGGTGCCGCATATCCTCAAAAAAGCTCTCAGGCAAAGCAGCCAACGTGCTTCCGCCGCATTTCATCACAAAGCAATTGTTCTTCACCGATTCCGCTTCCCCTTTACCCCTTTAGCTTACAAACTCTTACATCCGATCTCCGCTCCCGGATCGTTACGTCCGGTAGGCCGCATTAATCCGCACGTAATCGTAAGTCAAATCGCAGCCCCAGCCTGTCGCCTTGCCGCTGCCCATATGCAAATTCACATGGATGTGAATCGTGTCCGTTTTCAAATACGCCAGCGCCTGCTCCTCGTCGAACTTCACGGGACGCGACTGCTCCAGCACGACAATGTCGCCCAGGCGAATATCGACGGTATCGACATTTACCGGCTGGCCCGAATAGCCGACAGCCGCGATAATGCGGCCCCAGTTGGCGTCCGCGCCGTAAACCGCCGACTTCACGAGGCTCGAGCCGATGATCGATTTCGCGATCGCGCGCGCCGCGTTGTCGGACGCCGCCCCGATCACGTTCACCTCGATCAGCTTCGTCGCGCCCTCGCCGTCGCGGGCAATCGCCTTGGCGAGATACTCGCCGACGTATTGCAGTCCGGCCGCGAACGCTTCCCAATCGGGATGGCCCGGATGCAGCGCATCCCCGCCGGCCAGCCCGCTCGCCATCACCACGACCATGTCGTTGGTGCTCGTATCGCCGTCCACCGTAATCATGTTGAACGTGTTGTCCGTGATCCGGTTCAGCAGCAGCTGAAGGTGCTCGCTCTCAATGTTCGCGTCGGTCGTGATAAAACCGAGCATCGTCGCCATGTTCGGGTGAATCATCCCCGAACCTTTGGCCGCTCCGGCAATGTGAACTTCCTTGCCGCCGACCGTCAGGCGGACGCACGTCATCTTCTGCACGAGATCCGTCGTCAGGATCGCCTGGCAGAAGTCGTCGCCTCCGTCCGCTTTCACGCGCTGCGGCAGCTGCTCGATGCCGCCGAGCACTTTGCCCATCGGCAGCAGCTCGCCGATGACGCCGGTGCTCGTCACGCCGACGTGATGCTCCGCCACGCCAAGCGCCTTCGCAGCGGCGGCGCGCATCGCGCGCGCGTCGTCCTCGCCCTGCTGGCCGGTGCACGCGTTGGCGTTGCCGCTGTTGACGACCATCGCCTGCAGCTTGCCGCCTTGGGCGATGCTCTCCTGCGTCACGCGCAGCGGTGCCGCCTGGAACGCGTTCAGCGTGTATACGCCCGCCGCTGACGCCGGCACCTCACACACGATTGCGCCGAGATCGTGGCGCTCCGTTTTTTTCAGACCGCAGTGCAGCCCGCCTGCGCGAAAACCTTTCGGCGTCGTGATCGAGCCTTCCGGCAATACGATAAACTTTCCTTGCTCATGTACCGACATTTCCGTCCTTCACCTGTCCCTCCAGAGGCTTGATTAACTCTTGATCTGCTTGCGAATTTATGGATATACCGGAGAAAACAACAATCCCGTCGTTTCGTCCCAGCCCATCATGATGTTCACATTTTGAATCGCTTGCCCTGCCGCGCCTTTGACCACGTTGTCGATAACGGAGCAAATCGTGACGCGCCCCGTACGCGCATCCAACGCAAACCCGATGTCGCAGTAGTTCGAGCCGAACACTTCTTTGGTGGACGGCATTTTGCCATTGCTGCGAATGCGGACGAACCTGCGTCCTTGATAAAACTCGCGGTAAAGCTCGATGAAATCAGCCTCGGAACGGTCGCCAAGCACGGACGCATACATCGTCGACATAATGCCGCGCGTCATCGGGACCAGGTGCGTCGTGAACGTCGTCACGACCGGTTTGCCGGCAATGCGGCTCAGCGCCTGCTCGATTTCCGGAATATGCTGATGCTTGTTCACTTTATATGCGCTCAGGTTCTCGTTCAGCTCGGAATAATGAACCCCGAGACTGACGCCGCGACCTGCGCCGGAGACGCCGGATTTGGCATCGATAATGATCGTCGCTGGGTCGATCCAGCCCGCTTTCACCGCAGGGATCAGACCGAGCAGCGTAGCCGTCGGGTAGCAGCCCGGATTGGAAACGAGATCGACGCCCTTCACTTCATCGCCGAACACTTCGGACAAGCCGTATACCGCCCGTTCCAGCTCAGCGGCAGGCGCAGCAGGGTGCTTATACCATTTTTCGTAGTCAGCCGCCGACTTCAGACGAAGATCCCCGGAAATGTCAACCACCTTGAGTCCCGCCGCAAGCAGCTTTGGAGTAAGCTCCGCACTTACGCCCGCTGGAGTCGCCAGGAATACGAGATCCGCTTTTCCGGCAATAAGCTCCACGTTCAATTCATCCAAAATGTCCGTGCAAATTTCGTTCAAATGCGGGAACCCGTCCGCGATCGGCACGCCCGCATTCGATGTCGAGACGACCGAAGCTACCGTAATATACGGATGCGCCTGCAAAAGCCGGATCAACTCGGCGCCGCCGTAGCCTGTCGCCCCAATAATCGCCGCTCTCAGTTCGTTGCCCATTGTTTCATTCCTCCCCAACGTCCCTAAAAAGATATGTATTATTATACAGTCGCATACATAATAATTCAATGCATTTTTTCCAGATTTCATGCGCTTTAAAGCGTTTTTTCCCCATGGGACCGGCGAAGGTTTCCGGTGCTTCTACAGCCGATTATTCAGTCTGTTTTCACCCGCGGACAGTCCCTTTTCCATTATCCCAGAATCCCCGCCCAAAGAGCAACTATTGCTTATCCGAACTGCATTAACCACGCTTATCTTGTATTGTCCGAACGGTCAGGCGTGCCGCTTGAACCCTTCCCCCAACACTTCATGCGTTTCGCTCAAAATGACAAAAGCCTGCTCGTCCACCGAGCGCACAAGCGTCTTCAGACGGCTGACCTCGTTCTGATTCACCACGACCATGAGAACGGTCCGCGAAGCTCCCGTAAATCCCCCGGCGCCGTTAAGCTCCGTTAGTCCGCGGTCCAGCTCGTACAAAATCGCCTGCCGGATGGCATCCGTATGCTCGGAAATAATAAAAGCTACCTTCGAATAGTTAAAACCGAGCTGCACGACGTCGATCGTTTTCGTTGACACAAACAGGCCGATCAGCGCAAAAAGCGCATTTTCCGGTGTAAATACGAAGCCCGCCGACAAAATGACCAGCCCGTCCAGAACGGCTACGGAAAACCCCAGACTCAGCCCCGTATATTTATGCAAAATCTGAGCCGCCAGGCCAAAACCGCCCGTCGATCCGCGCCCGCGGAACACGATGCCGAGCCCGAGGCCAATCCCCATCCCGCCGTACAGGCTGGCAAGCAGCGTGTTATGGGTCGGCGTTCCGATATGGCTCGTCAGCAAAACGCACAGCGGATATACGACAGAACCTACCGCGGCTTTCATGCCGAATTGGCCACCCAGCAGCCACAAGCCCAGGAAAAACAACGGAATGTTGAGCCCCCACTGCGTAAGGGCCGGGCTGATCCCGGTCAAATGCTGCACAATAGTCGAGACGCCGGATACGCCGCCGGACGCAATTTGATTCGGGTTTAAAAAAGCGTTAAAACTGGCTGCCATCACCAAAGACCCAATCACCAGCAGCGTGTATTCCATTGCCGTATGTGCGGGGCTGCCGACCCGGAGCCGTTGTTTTCTTCTCGGCACTCTGCAGCGCCTCCTTTAAATTTTCGGTCAAAATCGTGGACGGCTATGCTTCCAAAACGATGCGCCCGACGCGCACGCAAGAAAAATCCTACACCGTCTCAGGTGTAGGATTTTTCTTGGACGCTTGTTGTATGCGCGTGATGCCGTCCGGCGCTTCGATTGGCCCAATACTCGTATCTTAATCGTTCGGATCCTTGCGGATTTGAAGACGCAGGTAAGCGTCGATGAACGTGTCCAGGTCGCCGTCCATGACAGCGCCGACGTTGCCCGTCTCCGCAGAAGTGCGGTGATCCTTGACCATACTGTAAGGATGGAACACGTAAGACCGAATCTGGCTGCCCCATGCAATATCGGACTGCTCTCCGCGAATTTCCGCGAGATGCTTCTCCTGCTCTTCGATTTTCTTCTCGTAGAGCTTGGAGCGCAGCATTTTCATCGCCTTTTCGCGGTTCTTGATCTGGGAGCGCTCCTGTTGGCAGCTCACCACAACACCGGTCGGTATGTGCGTAATCCGCACGGCGGAATCGGTCGTATTAATATGCTGACCGCCCGCTCCGCTGGCCCGGTACGTATCGATTTTGAGATCCTCGGTGCGGATCTCGATCTCCGCATCGTCCTCGATCTCCGGCATAACGTCGCACGACACGAACGACGTGTGGCGGCGTCCTGAGGCATCGAACGGCGAAATGCGTACGAGCCGATGCACGCCTTTCTCCGCCTTCAGGTAGCCGTAGGCGTTGAAGCCTTTGATCATTAGCGTGACGCTCTTCACGCCGGCCTCGTCGCCGGGCAGGTAGTCGAGCACCTCGACTTTGAAGTCGCGCTTCTCCGCCCAACGGCGGTACATGCGCAGCAGCATCTCCGCCCAGTCCTGCGACTCGGTGCCCCCTGCGCCGGGGTGCAGCTCCAGAATCGCATTCAGCCGGTCATACGGCTGACTGAGCAGCAGTTGAAGCTCGAACGCTTCGAGCTTCTTAACCAGAGCCGCGATGCCGCCGCCAATCTCCGCGGCCAGACCGTCGTCGCTTTCCTCCTCCTCGAGCTCGACCAGCACCAGCAGGTCGTCGTACTCGCCGGAAAACGCCTGGAACTGCTCCACAACGCCCTTGATCGCGTTGAGTTCGCCGATCGTCTTCTGGGCCTTTTCGTTATCGTCCCAGAAATCCGGCGCAGCCATCTTTTCCTCAAAATCTCCGATCGCTTCGAGCTTATGATCTAAGTCAAAGAGACCCCCGTAATTCAGTTAGTCGCTTTGCCGTTTCCCTTAAATCCTGTTTCACTTCTGGTTCCAGCATGTCTTACACCTCTTTTATTCTACTTGCCGCCGGCACAGCAGCTTTGCCTATTAGCTGCCCTGACCGTGGCATTGCTTGAATTTCTTGCCGCTGCCGCAAGGGCACGGGTCGTTGCGTCCAATGCGATCGTCGCGGACCAGCGGCTTTTTGCCGGCCGCTTCGTTCTTCGGATCGACGGCCTGGCCTTCGGCTACCGCCTGGCGCTCCAGATTGCTTTGCACGTGCGCCTTCATGATGTACTTAGCGACTTCTTCCTGAATGTTCTCAATCATTTCCTGGAACATCTCGAAGCCTTCAAACTGGTACTCGCGCAGCGGGTCCGTACCGCCGTATGCACGCAGATGGATACCTTGGCGAAGCTGATCCATCGCATCGATGTGATCCATCCATTTGCTGTCCACCGCGCGAAGCGCTACGACCTTCTCGAATTCGCGCATGAATTCGCCGCCGATTTCCTGCTCACGCTCATCGTAACGGGCTTTGACGAGCCCTTGGATATGCTCGATAATTTCCTCTTGTTCCTTGCCCCAGATATCCTCATCCGCCACTTGACCTTCCGTCAGCAGGTTGTTATTGACGAAATTCGCCACTTCGTGGATTTCCCACTCTTCGGGAATTTGATCTTCCGGACAATGCGCTTTGACCACGCGCTCGATAACCGAATTGATCATGCTCTCGACAACTTCGCGGATGTTTTCGGATTCCAGCAGCTCTCTGCGCTGCTTATAAATAATTTCGCGCTGCTGATTCATAACGTCGTCATACTGGAGTACGACTTTACGCACGTCGAAGTTGTTGCCCTCTACGCGCTTCTGCGCGGATTCGACGGCACGCGTGATCAGCCTGCTTTCGATCGGTTGATCTTCTTCCATGCCAAGACGATCCATCATCGCCATGATGTTCTCGGCGCCAAAACGCTTCATCAACTCGTCTTCCAGCGAGAGGTAGAATTGGGAAGAACCCGGATCGCCCTGACGTCCGGCGCGGCCGCGCAGTTGGTTGTCGATCCGTCTGCTTTCGTGACGCTCCGTACCTATAATATGCAGTCCGCCCGCATCGTGCACACCGTCGCCCAGCATAATGTCCGTACCGCGGCCGGCCATGTTCGTCGCAATCGTAACAGACCCGGGTTGTCCCGCGCGCGCTACGATTTCCGCCTCTTCCGCATGGTATTTCGCATTCAGCACTTTATGCTGAACGCCTTTTTTCTTCAGCATATCGGACAGACGCTCGGAATTTTCGATGGATACCGTACCGACCAGCACCGGCTGATTCTTTTTGTGGCGTTCCGTGATCTCTTCCACGACAGCCTTGAATTTGCCGGTTTCCGATTTGTACACGATATCCGGCAAGTCTTTTCGAATCATCGGACGGTTCGTCGGAACAACAATAACTTCCAGGCCGTAAATCTTTTTCAGCTCTTCCTCTTCCGTTTTGGCCGTACCCGTCATGCCCGCAAGCTTCCGGTACATACGGAAATAGTTCTGGAAAGTGATGGTCGCCAGCGTCATGCTCTCATTTTGCACTTGCAGTTGTTCCTTGGCCTCAATCGCTTGATGCAGCCCGTCGCTGTAACGGCGGCCCGTCATGATCCGGCCCGTGAACTCGTCGACGATCATGACTTCGTCGTCCTGCACCACGTAATCCACATCGCGCCTCATAATAAAGCGGGCCTTGAGGGCTTGCGTCACATGGTGGTTGATCGTGACGTTCTGATGATCGAACAAGTTCTCGATGCCAAAAGCACGCTCGGCCTTCGCTACGCCTTCTTCGGTCAGCGCTACGGAGCGCACCTTGATATCGATGGTGTAGTCTTCTTCTTCCTTGAGCTTCGCTACGAAACGGTCCGCCGCGTAGTAAAGATCCGTCGATTTGGCAGCTTGTCCGGAAATGATCAGCGGCGTTCTCGCCTCGTCGACCAAAATGGAGTCCACTTCGTCAATAACGGCAAAATACAGCGGACGCTGCACCATTTGCTCTTTGTACAGCACCATGTTGTCGCGCAGGTAATCAAAGCCGTATTCGTTGTTCGTGCCGTACGTGATGTCGCAAGCGTATGCCGCCTGCTTCTCTTCGTGCGACAAACTGTGCAGATTGACCCCAACCGTCAGGCCGAGGAACGTATATATTTGACCCATCTCGGCGCTGTCCCGCTGCGCCAAGTAATCATTGACCGTTACCACATGTACGCCTTTGCCCAGCAAAGCGTTCAAATAAACAGGAAGCGTCCCGACGAGCGTCTTCCCTTCGCCCGTTCTCATTTCCGCGATACGGCCTTCATGAAGCACCATACCGCCGATGAGCTGAACGTCGTAATGCCGTTTGCCGAGAACACGCTTCGCGGCTTCTCTCACTACCGCAAAAGCTTCCGGCAGCAAATCGTCAAGCTCTTCGCCTTGTTCCAATCTGTTTCTGAACTCTGCCGTCTTGCCTTTCAGCTCTTCGTCCGACAGCGGTTCAATCGTTGCTTCCAGCCCGTTGATATGGTCAACGGCTTTCAGCATCCTTTTAATTTCCCGTTCATTGGAATCACCAAAAATCTTCTTCACAAGTCCTAGCATCGGTGAACCCCTTTCCCTTGCATTCGTATCCTTAAATTGTACCAGTTTGGCGGTCCTGCCGCAACAAATGCAATGCGAATTTGGTTTTAATTCCTATTTCTTATTATTTTTTGGAAGCGTCGAAAGCATTCATCAGGAACTTCTCAACATTATCGCATGTATGCTTACTCCAGATCTAAATATCTCTTTATTACTTCTTTAATTTTTGCCTTTGTTTCATCCGACTCAATATTACCGCATTTCATACCTAATCGTTCTTTACTTATTGCTCTTATCTGGTGCGCCATAGCGATTGAATCTTTAGGCAGACCCGTTTCTTCTTCTTTTAAATAAACTTCAATGGGATATATGTTCCTGCCAGGTTTTACAGACGTTAATGAAATAACCGTTACAATCGGCAATGCCTGATTCACTTCTTCCACCGAAATGACAAGTACAGGTCTTCTGCCGGCTTGTTCTGACCCTTGAGTCGGATTTAAATCCGCCCAGAAAATTCCCCATTGATAGCTTACCATTCAGCAGTCCCCTTCGCCGCTTCATCATCTGCAGACTCAAAGGCTTTCATGCTTTCTTGCAAATCCTTCATAAACAAAGGATCTTTCGATGCCTGGGACATTTCCGCTTTCAACATCTCTTTTTCAATTTTTTTAGAATATTGTTCAAGCGCCTCTTTAACTCCGGCATTTACAGACGGTATAACATTCTCTTTAACAAAAAACTTATATTTCTCCACCAATTCAGGCGGCAGCGTAAAAGTTACATTTTTAGGTTTGGAAGTCTGCACTTAAATCACTCCTCTTATTGCACAATATTATTGCATAATATTATTGTATATGTTTTATGTTGTTTTTAAAATGCTTTTTGGCTCAAAAAGAGAAAAAGCCGATCAGACCGGACTTCACTTCACACTGACAGTGTTGTAAAGTCCTTCATCCGTACCGGCTCGCCTGCTTACCTCAATCTTCTTCTCGCTTCCCGGTTCAAACCGGATACCGCTTCTTCATACATCTCCGTCCAATTTCCCTCAAATCGCTTAAAAACCGCCGGATATTTCTTCTTAGCCCTGAGGATGCCCGCGGCAAACTCTTCTTTCATCGTCTTCATTTGAGCCAGCTGCCCCTGCGACAGTTGTGCTCTTATTTCGTCCAGCGTATCAAAATCCCTCAAGCCCTCATAAAACCATTCGATCGCATACAGTGCAACCAGCGGAAATAAATCCATATCTTCTTGCATGCGTTCGACTTCCTTCTTTACTTTCGCCAACTCCTGAACATCGCGGCGGGCTTCCCGAATCTCAGGCTGCTGCGGCTCAAAATAACAGGCTAAATCGGCGTATATTTCCGCTTCACGAAAGCGGTTGACGTCGTAGAAGCTTAGAAATTCCATCAATAGTGAGGCAGATACATACACTCGGTCTTCTTCCTCTTGAACGGATTTAAGGAATCTCTTTACGCGTGTCTGAACCTTGCCCCATAAATTCCATTTTTCCGCCTCCATCATCGAGTTGATCCAATCGATAAATTTCAGCAAATCCTCCGGTGTTTGAGATTGTTCGTCAGGAATAGCCGCTTCTGCGAGCAGCCATGCTTCCTCAGCCCGATCCAAATTCACGTAAGAGAGTAATATATTTCTTCTTAAAATATCAATTTGTTCAGGATACGCTTCTTTCGCTTCCAGAAGCTCCTCAAGCGCCTCTTGCGCCCTATCCTCTTCCAGAAGAAGCTTTCCCTTCAGCGAGGCTACAATCGCCTTCTCTTCATCAGTCGAAGCCAGGTCGCGTCCCAGACTAAACTGATGTTGGAAAGTCACCTCGTCCCCTTTCATAAGAGAGGCTTCCCCCAGCCCCAGGCATACGGACAAATTATCCGGCGATATTCGCTGCGCCTGTCGGAATAGTTCAACCGCTTCGTCCCAGCGCTCCGATTCCATCTTTTCCATCGCTTCGTCTACAATATTCTCCAGATTGTCCCCATACTTGCGAAGCAAGTCATATTCTTTACGTTTGATGGGGTCTTTCAGAGTCTCATAGGCTCCGCGAATTTGTTGAAACTGTTCCGGGTGCGTTTCCGGAGGAAAAGCTTTAACCTTCTCGATATAAGCCTTTTTGATTGAAGCTTGAGTTGCATTGGCGCGAATTCCAAGAATTTTGTAGTAGTTTTCAATTTTCGTTTTCGCCTTCGCTTTCTTCCGCGCAGGCCGCTTGGTTGCTTCCATACGTGATTCCTCCTACATTTCCAAATCAATAAGAGCGTCTGTTGCTTGATCTACAGCTTGCTCCAAACGTTCGGCATTATCATCTTGCAAGGCTTGTTCGAGAGCAGCAACGATCTCCTGAGCTGCCGCACGGCCCGGCTCATCAAGTTTCAACTGCAAGGCTGCTGCACGATCCCTCAACGTGACAGCCTGATTGCGGAGCTCGGAAGGAGAGACGGTTTCATATTCGTCTACTTCCTCATCCAACTCACTGTCCGCCATCAAATCAAGCAGATCCCAATCTTCGTCGTCTTCATCGACCTCTGGTTCTGAGTCCGCGACGTCTTCAACCGTTGCACTCCAGAGGCTCTCCAGTTTAGACAAGCTCTCTTCATAGGCGGCCTGAGAATCGCGCTGCAAAGCGTCCTGCACGGAAACAGTCATTGCTTTCCCTGTGCTGACGCATTTGGAAGATACTTCGAGAATACCGTTCAAATTGTATCGGAATGTTACTTCAATTTCTTCATTCGCATTCCGGTTCTCCGGAATACCTTCCATGAGGTAGTCTCCCAAAGGATGGTTATGTTTCACCCATTCGTGTTCACCCTGATAAATCTCAATGGACACAGCGGTTTGGCCAGGGGCAGCCGTATAAAACCTCTCCGACCTCGTCACGGGAATCGTCGTATTGCGGGGAATGATGGGCACGAATCCGCCGGGCTTCATCCTCCCCAGCTTGCCCTCTTTTAACGCTGCAACTCCCATCGAGAACGGGGCGACATCGGTAGCAATAAGTCCGCTGCTTGACAAGGCCCCGGACTTGAGCCCAGCCTGAACGGCAGCTCCTAACGCTACGGCTTCATCGGGATTCACGTCAGCGCGCGGCTTTTTCCCAAAGTAGTCGGCAATCAGCTGATGCACCCGAGGTATCCGGGTAGAACCGCCTACCAGCAGTACGTGGTCAATATCCTTCCCGGACAACCCTGCATCGGCTACGACTTTGCGGACGCTGTCTAACGTTTCGGACAGCAAATCCTCAATGAGGCTTTCCAATTGTTCACGTCGAACTCGGACGAACAAGCCTATTGGCTTGTTTTCCTTGATCGTGACCAACGGGAGCTCCACGTTCGATTCGGACTGCGCGGACAACTCCATCTTCACCTTCTCCGCTTCCTGTTTCAAAAGCGCTTTGGCGCGAATATCGAATCGAGGATCTACACCGTGCTGAGCGATCATTTGTTCCGCGAACCAATCCACAAGCCGCCAATCAAAGTCCTCGCCGCCAAGGTGGCGATTGCCCGCAGAAGCTTTCACCTCGAGAATGCCGCTCATCATCTCCACGACCGAGACATCGAACGTCCCGCCACCCAAGTCGTACACGAGAATGTGGCAGTCCTCATTCAGATTTTGCAGTCCGTAAGCCAGTGCGGCGGCCGTTGGTTCGTTAATAATCCGCTCTACCACAAATCCGGCTAATTCACCGGCCTCCTTCGTCGCCCTCCGCTGTTCATCCGTAAAATAAGCGGGAACCGTTATGACGGCTTCTTTTTCTCCGTCTCCATACAGAGCATCGGCAAAGCCCTTAAGCTCTTTAAGAATCAAAGCGGAAATCTCTTGCGGCAGCAGCTCCCTGCCTGCCAAAGGAATACGTTCGCTCTCGCCCATCTTTCTTTTCACAGCAGCGATCGTACGATGAGGCATAGCGACGAGCGCATCGCGGGCATCCTTGCCGACGACCACTTTCCCTGACAAATCTATCATCACAACCGAAGGAATGATGAACTCTCCGCGATCGGAAGGGATGAGCTCCGGTTTTCCATTGCGTATGTAAGCAATAGCTGAATTTGTTGTCCCCAGGTCGATTCCTACAATAGGGCGAAATCCGTTATTGGTATTAGGTTCTGTCATTGCGTATCTCCCTCTCTCACCGTTATTACTTGAGCCTTGCGCAGCAAACGGCCATCCGCATGAAGATAACCCCGCTTAATGACTTCAACAACTTCGTAAGCCACATACTGTCTGACCTGATCTTTGGCTCTCTGGATCAATTCGGCCACGGGTACGGTCTGTAACGATTCTGCATGCCGGGGATCAAAGCTCCGTCCACGCACATTGATTTCATTAACGCCTAACGTCGCGAGAACCGCGGTGATTTGATCCGCCCAGCTAATCAGCAGTTGCTCCCACGCCGACTGTTCCCTATCCTGCAGTTGAGCAATCGCGTAATCCAGTTCATCTAACCAGCTGATCAGCGATCCGATAGTTCCTTGCTCCTTATGCTCGAATTGATTGATGACAGACTGGGCCTGCTCGTAAGAGGATTGCCGGCCTAGCAGTCCATCCACATTTTCGGACAATCGCTCCACTTTCCCCAGGACATCCTGGCTCGTTTTATATTGCAAGCGAGTCAGCTTATTCAATTGGTCACCCAACTCAGTTACCCGGGTATGGAGGTTTTCCATTAGCGGATCTTCCTGCTTCCTATTCCAAAACTTCCAGCTCATTTCCTGATTCTCCTCTATACACATAATGCCTTCATTATACCATCTTGACTAATGGAAAAAAGCCTGGTCCGGCCGCGGCCAAACCAAGCTTCAATTCATATTTGTATGGTATGAGTTCAATTATTGGGCTGGCTCGATTAAGCCGTATTTGCCGTCGTTGCGCTTATACACCACATTCACTTGATCCGTATCCATGTTGGAAAATACAAAGAAGCTGTGGCCCACCATGTTCATCTGCAGGATGGCTTCCTCGACATCCATCGGTTTCAGCGTGAAGCGCTTGTTGCGAACCAGTTCAAAATCGTCTTCTTCGTCCACATAAGCCGATGACGTATCGACTTTAAACAAATCCCGCTTACCACCTTCCTGGCGAATTTGCCGGTTGGCTTTCGTCTTGTGCTTGCGAATTTGACGTTCCAGTTTGTCTACAACCAGATCAATCGATGCGTACATATCGTTATTCCGTTCCTCTGCCCGCAGCAGCACGCCTGAAAGCGGGATCGTCACTTCAACCGCCTGATAACCTTTCAGAACGCTTAAAGTCACATACACATCGGAGGTAAGGGGAGCTTCAAAATACCTTTCTAGCCTTCTCAATTTCTTCTCGACGTAGTCCCTGAGGGCATCAGTTACTTCAAGGTTTTGTCCACGAATGCTAAAATTCATTGTGCATCTCTCCCTTCTACTACATTATACTACATTCCAGCCCATCTTTAAAATTCCTTCATATTTCGTTCTTGTTTTATTTTTATACAAAATATTACTCAGATGAGAGACATCAGGGAACCGACCAAAAACGCCGAGTCATGCTGATTCGGCGTTTGCGGGAAGGAAACTTTTCAAGTGCAAAAAAGCCCTCAATCCTTTTGGAAAGAGGGCTTTATCGATTAATAGCATATTCTTTTACGGAGTCGTAACCGTGTATTCGCTAACTTCATAAGTCAAAATCTTATTAAAAATCACATAATCTTTCCTGCTACTGAAAGGCCCCTTGTTGTTATCATGCTTATTAATCGCATAAGATGCTGTGCCTGTTCCAGCGGATTTAGCTTCAAACCAAGAAATGAAAGCATTTACTTCTTTCATGGATAGATCGAACTCTTTTTCAAGACCAGTGTCTAGTGTGATTGTTAGAATAGCTCTTCTGTTATCATTGCTTGGAGGCACTTGTCCATCAGAAACTGTGAGTTTTTCCACGCCACCTGTGGCTGAAAGAGATGTGGTACTTCCACCAATAACGTAAAAATTCCCGTTTATATTTGCTGATCCATGAAGATATCTTGCATTAACCACACTTGGTTCTGTTGACCAAGTATTTGTCTCTAAATTATATGCCTCAACTGTATTTACTACTCCTGAAGCATTTGCTCCGCCTATTGCATATATTTTCCCTGCATAAACCTCCGCACTAAGAGCGCTTCTAGGAGTAGGCATATAAGATTGTGTACTCCATTTATCATTTATTGGATCATACTTTTGCATAATAGAGTAAATGGCACTAGCTTGATTATTTTTTCCACCGACTAAGTAAACACTATCACTTACTACAACTGCAGCTGCTCCGGTGTTTACCAATGGCATTTTAGACTTATATGTCCAAGTCTCAGAGACAGGATCATACACAGCTACTGTGTCAATCGAAGTATATGTATTCCCATAACCACCAAAAATATAAATTTTATCATTATACACAGCGGAGGCTGCTGCACCTAATACAAAAGGCATGTCTGCTTTCTTTGTCCAAGTGTCAGTAGTAGGGTCATAGACTTCAACTGTGCTAAGTGCTTCTCCACCACTCCATGATTGTAAATTTCCCGTATATCCACCCATTATATATATTTTATTATTTATAACTGCTTTAACTGCATAACCTCGGGCTTTCGACATACTTGTCTTTATAGACCATGTATTTTTAGTTGGATCGTATACCTGTACATCTGAGTATGCAGTAGATCCATTTGCACCACCTATTGAGTATATTAATCCATTTACTTGAACGACCATTGACCCTGTCCTTGGATTGGTCATTTCCTTTTGCTCAACCCAAGTCTGTTCAGAAGCAAATACAGAGGAAATAGGAGCTACTAGGAAAATCATCATAGTTAACAGAATAATCGAAACAAGTTTTTTCAATACAATCTCTCCTTTATTTACTTATTCGATCATAATCATACATTTATTATAAAATCTTGTCTAAACATATGGTGGAATATTTTGAAAATTTTATTTTTTTAAATCAAACAACCAAATATTTAAAATTTTTCATGTGAAAGCAAAAAAAAGCTGCAGCGGAATAAGCGTGCAACGAAGGCTTTTGGCCTCTGTTTATCAAAGTAATGAAAAATCATTCTTAGATGAACAGGGGTTTCTTTATGCGTCCTAAAAATAGATTATTCCTGAAAAAAACATATACTTTCGTCACGAAATGTCCAACTGTCCACATTGTGAATCAAAAATAGTTCGAGCCCCTACTGTTCGAAAAAAAAATTGCTACACTCTACGGATTCGATGTGCTTTGCCTTGTAAGAGAACTTCGGTTTAAACAGCATATGATAAGAAATTGCCGATGAACTGAATCGCCGCGGCGTCAAAACGACCGATCGTAATGTTCAAATACTTTATGAGCGCTATCTTGCTTTGCTCGGTGCCAGTATCGATCGACATATCCGTGCCATCTTACAAGAAGTTGCAACATGGTGGTCCTATGCTTTCCATGGACAGCGTGCAACCCGAAAAAGGAAATGAGACACTTTATGTGAGGCGAGAAGTTTTTAGCGGCACCATACTCGTTGCCAAAAACATGAATAGCGGTCATCCGAAGAGCCTCAACAAGTCCATCCGTAAAGAAATGTCCCAAATCCTCAAGCGGCTGAAGGTTACCCACTACCGAGACATCGACTTACCCATTATAAAAATTGTAGAGAGTTTCAGAAAAGATCCTGTAAAGCACCTTCAAGAAATTGAAAACAAGCATAGTATGCTAGTTATTCCGCTATAGAAAAAAGGCTGAGGATTTTATCCTCAGCCTTTTTTGCAGTCAGCCCCATTCAACCACAGGGCTTCATTTCCGTTTGTATTCAAGCGGCTCTCTCAGCCGGATGATTAAAGTTTCGTCACGTTTGCTGCTTGCGGGCCGCGTGCGCCTTCTACGATATCAAACTCTACGGATTGACCTTCTTCTAAAGTTTTGAACCCATCGGATTGGATAGCGGAGAAATGTACGAATACGTCTCCACCGTCTTCGCGTTCAATGAAGCCATAGCCTTTTTCTGCGTTAAACCATTTAACTTTACCTTGCATTGCAGCACAATCCCTTCATTTTCAAATAAATGTAAGCCCTTACTTAACGAATATACCACTCGATAGCTTGACATGTCAATTTATATGTACGAAATTTTTAGAAAATTCGCGTATTCACATTTCCTTAACATCGAAATTTGTCGTGAAAGCTTGGTTTCATTAGTTATTCACAAGATTATACACATTATCCACAGGCTCAAATATAAGTTATGCACAGTATCAGCGGGTGTTTGGGATAATTTGTGCACAAAATTACGACAATTCAGTGTATTCCCCCATGCCCGAAATCCTTAACACCCTTGAAATTCACGGCTGCGCAGGATGGCTTCAGTGCGGTTTTTCAAACCAAGCTTGCCGTAAATGTTATTCACATGCGTTTTTACGGTCGCCGCTCCGATATATAGCTGCTCCGCAATCTCTTTGTTCGTCAATCCTTGGACTATAAGGTTAAAAATGTCTCGCTCCCGCTTGGTCAGCAAATTCGCCAGCAGAGTAGCCGGTTCTCCGCCCCCATGGACAGGCCCGATATAAGCCAGAATGCTTCGGATGTAGCCCAGGGAGACCCCTTCGCACATCGTTTGCTTGGCCCACGATTGAATGAGCGACGAAAGAAGCCCGGCCATTGCCGCGCCTTCATCCACATAACCGCGCACGAATTGTTCCGGCTCCGTGATCGCCAAGGCGCTTGCCAGCTTCCTCAGTGCTTGTTCCGGCTCGCCCAGCCGCCGATATAGCAGAGCTTGCAAAATGTACACTTCACCGGACTCCATACGCCGTCTGGACCGCTTACAGAGCGCGATAAGCTTCTCACAAAGCTGCAGCGCTTCCTGCAATTTGCCCTGCGCCATCAGAACGCGAACCAAAAATTTATATTCATATAGCTTATTGGCGGGCACAAGGTCGTTGATGCTGAGGCGATACTTCGCCCGCCAAGCCTCCGCCACGCTCATATCCCCGTCTTCCAGCGCCAGTCTGGCCAAGTCCGTATCAAAATAAATCGCTGCAAAAGGAACTCCCCAATCGATAATGCTGCGTTTTGCATGGAGCAGCGTTTCCTTGGCCAACTGTCGATGTCCCTGCGCTTTCTTGATGCGCGATAGCACCAACCACCCGGGAATCAGAATTTCATGGGAGATCGGACTTTGGACATCGGCCCGGGACAAGCCGCCCTCGACGTAGGCTTCGGCCTGTTCGAGGTCGTTCCACTCATAAAAAAACTCGCTCAACACAATATAAGAAGAACCCGACATTCCAGCCTCTTCGGTAAAGGCGATCATATCGTTCATGAACGGTAGAAGGTTTTCCTTGGTCAACTGCCCGGGCGCCTCTCCGCCTTCGCCTTTAACCAAAGTATGAGAGACCGGCAGCTGGTAAAAAATCATTTGCGAAATCGGGGAGGTAAACTGTTTGGAAAGTGTAAAATATTTTACAGCCTGCTCGATATCCGCATCGAATTGCCCGGCCTTTACCCCGCGGACGAAATAGAGAGCGCCTTGAAAATTATCGCGTTCCCGCTCGGTCCATTGGTGCGAATTGGCCTCAAACGTTTTTTCCGCTCTTGTAAGCAGATGCTCGGCCAGCTTGGAATCCGAACGCACCGCATACGCATAGGAAAAATATAGGAAAGGGTATTTCCACAACACTTCTTCCGGAAATATTTCGAACCATGAACGAAGGATGTTTTTGCTGACAAAGCCCATGCCGGATTTCATTTCCTCCAGTACACGTACAGCCTCTTCAAAAAACTGTTCCCGCAAAAAATAATCCACAGCTTCTTCGCGCCACTCATGGTCGGCGCACCACCGTCCGGCTGCATAATGCAGTTCTTTTAATCTGCCCTTATTTGTCTTGCGAAGCCGCTGCAGCAAAAAGTCGGCAAAAAGATGATGGAACCGATACCAATTCCGATGCTCGTCCAAAGGAACCAGAAACAGCCCGGAATGTTCCAGAAAATCCAGCAGTTCCTGGCCGTTCGGATGCCCGGTTAACGCTTCGCACAAGGAAGCGTTCATCCTGCCGAGTATTGAGCAATCCAGCATAAAGGCTTGCAGTTGCGCGCTTTGCTGCGAGAATACCTCTTCCAGCAAATACTGCTCCAGCAAGCGAAAATCGCCCCGCAAATCACGAAGCAGCACGGAGGCATTCCCTGAGCCATGCAAGGACAAGCCGATCAGCTTCATGGCGGTAATCCAGCCCTCGGTGCGCTGCACAAACAATTCGATTTCCTCGTTCGACAGTTCCAGTTCCGCGCTTTGCCGGTAGAAATCCATTCCTTCCTGAACGTCGAAGCGCAGATCATTCGCTTTTAACAGAAGCAAATGTCCGAGGCTACGCAATTTCGCCACAGGAAACGGCGGTTCTTTGCGGCTAGCCACAATTAGATGAACATTGGGGGGCAAATATTCGATAAAATAGGAAAGGGATGAAAGTATTGTTTTGTCCGAAATAACGTGGAAATCGTCGAGGCATAGAATGAGGGTGGACTCCACACGAAACAGCTCGTTAATCAGCATCGTAACCCCGGTTTCATAGTCGGAAGGTTGAAAGGAATAGGATATCTGTTCATTAGCCTGCATAAATCCCGGAATGACACAATCTATAGCGGCAATAACATAAGTCCAGAAACGCGTCAAATCATTATCTTCTTCGGCCAGGGAAAGCCACCCTGTCTGAACATCCTGCTTGCGCACCCAATCGAGCACAAGCGTTGTTTTACCGAAACCGGAAGGAGCGGATACAAAAATCACTTTGGCTTGCAGCGCTTTGTCCAGCAGGTTGAGCAGCCGCGTTCTGGAAATCGTGTTGGACATGTTGTACGGGACATACAGTTTTGTTTTCAGTAGAAGGTTGTTTGCAAAAGGACTCGGCTTTTGTTCAGATTGTGTCATATTCACGGGCAGCTCCAATCTAGGTAAATAGTACTATTCCCACAATCATAGCATACTACTCCAATTATTTCATATAACCGCCCCGCGAACCTGAAAGCATCTCCTCACTTCGCCTTGGAGTGCGGCTTATCCGTCATTTCCTCATACACCTCACCGCGCCAGACCGGCAAATCCCGCGGCGCCTCTATGGCAAGCCGAAGAGCACCGTCTTTGCTTTTGACGACCTGAACCTTAATATGATCGCCGATCACGATATATTCCCCGCATTTTCTGCCTACAACCAGCATCCTGTTTCCCCCTTGTACCATCGTTAAAAGTTTAGGCGCTTATTGATTATACTTGAGAGGTTCTTCCAAAAAATCCCCCTTAGGGTGGAGAGGGGGGTGGAGACACGCCAAAAGGGCCTTAGCCTGGCTAAGACCCTTGGAAAAACGGACTAGACGATTTATCCTCTAAGCAATTGCAGCACGCCTTGTGGCTGTTGATTTGCTTGAGCCAACATGGATTGAGCAGCTTGCGAAAGAATGTTGTTTTTCGTGAATTCCATCATTTCCTTCGCCATATCTACGTCGCGGATACGGGACTCGGAGGAAGTCAGGTTTTCTGCGGATGTTCCCAGGTTGTTGATGGTGTGCTCCAAACGGTTTTGATATGCACCCAATTTAGCTCGCTCGGAGGAAAGAGCTACGATCGCGTTGTCTACAACGGAAACTGCAGTTTGAGCATTGGCGGCAGTCGATACATCCACATTTTGGATACGCAGAGCTTCAGTACCCATGTCGTTGATGTCCACTTGCAGCGTTTGTCCTTGGTTCGCGCCGATTTGCATCGTCAGCGATTTGTCGGAGCTTGCGTTTTGCGCTTGCTGCGTTTCGTTAAACTTGCCGAACTGCGTATTGAATGCTGCTATGCCTGTCGTGTCAGTAGACGATTTTTGCGCAGTGAATTTCAGGTTGGAAATATCTTTGCTTGCGCCGTCTGCACCTTTCACGATGAACTTGCCGGTCTCTGCGTCCAGGGATACGGTAGCGCCTTGGAATGCATCCAGATCGCGCAGAGAGTTCATAATGTCGCTGACTGTAGAAGTGTCTTTAACTGTAATGGATGTAGAGAATGCTTTACCATTCTGCGTGCCTGTAACGTTGATCACGTTCCCGGCAGTCAGCCCCAGCTTGTTGCCGTCTACATCGGACATATCAACCAGTTTGGTAGTTGTGTCGAGTGTTTTATCTATTGCGTCTGTGCCTGTTTTGGAAACTGTAGCTATTGTTGCGCTCACGCTTGCAGAAACGGAATCAAGTGCTGATGCTGCGCCGGCTGCGCCAGTTTTGGTAGCACCGAACAATGCGTTAGCGCCTGTGTTAGGAGTGACTCCTCCGTCACTAGAGCCATTTGTGACTTTAAGCGAGCTGGCACGAGTGTTGGAAGTAAGCACCAGGTTCTGCTCGCCTTTATCTGTTTCTACCGTGCTTACTGTAATAGCATTGTCGCCAAACGCTTTATTCAATTGATTTTGCAATGCTCTTACAATCGCATCGCCGGAAGTCAATTTATTGGTTAGAGAAGCATCGGTGTTAATTCCTTCTTCGAAAGAAAGATCAATGGTAACTGTTTTATTGCCTAAAGTCACATCGAATTTCCGGTCTTTCGCATTTGTCGCCAGATCCAACCCGTTTTTAATGTCAACAGCACTACCGGCCGTTTGAGTCAGTTGGCTGGAGAAACCGGTGTAGCCGAAAGCACCGAGAGCGCTTTGCGCTTTGACTGCCGGATCGTCTATTACTACACTGGAGCTAGTTCCAGTACTTGTGGATACGAACTGAACTTTACCATCGCTGTCCAGTTGAGCTTTTACTTTACCGACCAGATCTTTGTCGGCGTTGATTTGGTTATTGACCTCGGCAATCAAATCTTTCGCGGTTGCATATGTGCCTGCCGTTAAAGTTAAAGTTTTTGCCGCATTACCGTTTACACCTAACGTAAACTGATCATTCACGTCTTTGGAAATCACTGTGCCTGCTTTCACAGAGTTAATTGTATCCTTACCGCCCGTAATCACGTTGTTGCCTTGAAGAATAGGTGTAGCGGTTGCTGTTCCTGCCGAATCAAATAGCGTTTTTACTCCTGTAGTGGTACCCGGAGTTACTTCAGTAAGTTTAAATGTTTTGGACCCTACATTGTTGCTCAAAACCAATCGGCCGTCTGTCGCGCTCACAGTGACGGTTCCTTTGCCAAGCTTGCTATCAAGTGCGCTTTGCAACGCATCTTTCACTTGTCCAAGGCTGGCATTCTGACCGACAGACAGTTTCGTTGCCACGCTGGCATCGGCTGTCAAGTCAATAGTTACCGCAGCGCCTGCGTTGCCATGGCCGATTTGGATATTGAATTTGGAATTATTCGCATCCACTGAAAGACCGGCGCTCAAATCCTTGCTGCCGTTAATCGTCGTCGCTTTCTCGGCGAAGCCCATTGCGGAAGTAGCGGATTGGTCAGCAACTGCCGAACCGTAAACTTTGACATTAGTCTTTTCACTTTTGTCGCCTGGGGTAAAAGTTCCTGTACCGGAAGCAATGGCAAGTGTTCCTGTACCATTCGTATCCGTAAAAGTAATATGACCTGCTTTATCATAGCCTACTTTAACCGAACCAGCCGTGTAAGTAGTGCCGGCCGCTGTTGCCGCAGTCGTCAAAGCAGCGTCAATTTGGGTTTGCAGATCGGCTACCGCTGTTGATGCCAAGGCGCCTACAGCAACCGCAGCCGGAGCAATACTAGCAGTAGTTAGTCCTTTATAAGATAATGTAAAGTCATCTGCACCTGCAGCAACAGCTGCTATAGCTTTATCATCATCGCCATAGTTAGCCTTACTGAATGTGATAGTATCCGCCGCAAAGCTTCCTTTGGAAGCTGTAGTGACACTCAGGCGGCCATCCGTTCCCAAGGTAAACGTAGCCTGATTATTTTCGTTGCTCCAGTCAGTATTTACAGCATTTTTAACAGCCGCGTTCAATGCGTCTACAAACTCTTGTTTGCTGTAGCCTGCCGAAGAACTTGCCGCAATCGTAGCCTCGTAAGAATTTCCGTTAATTTGGATGTTGAATCTATCGTTAACGCCAGTTTGAATAACGGTTTTGTCAGCGATTGTTCCACCGGCTGTGTAAGAAGATCCCGTACCGGATTGTCCGGATTTTGCTGTGCTTGTAGTCGCATTTGCGCCGCCTGTAATCGAACCGCTTGTCCCCAATACGTCCGCCACATCGAACTTGTTCGATGCTTCGATCGAGCCTTGCGTGAGTTTTGCTGCGCTCAAGCTGCCGTTGAGCAATTTCTTGGTATTAAATTCGGTTGTGCTTGCAATCCGGTCTACTTCGGATTTCAATTGAGCGACTTCTTTTTGCAGCTCGGCACGGTCAGAGTCAGTAGCCGTGTCATTGGCCGCTTGTACGGAAAGTTCGCGCATCCGCTGAAGGATGGAATGCGTTTCGTTAAGCGCACCCTCAGCCGTTTGAATTAAGGAAATACTGTCCTGCGCGTTGCTGCTCGCTTGTGTCAAGCCGCGAATTTGGCCGCGCATTTTCTCGGAGATCGCAAGACCTGCGGCGTCATCAGCTGCGCGATTGATGCGCAGACCGGAAGATAGCTTCTCCAGTGCTTTGTTCGTTTGCGTGCTGTTGCTGCTCAATTGACGATACGTGTTCAGAGCAGCGATGTTGTGGTTGATTCTCATTGATTTAACTCCTCCTTTAGTTGGGTACGGTGAACATCCGTTTTCACCTTGAAGCTTTATATAACAAATTGCCGAAACGGCAATTTATTACCGGGAAATGAAAAAAGACGAGCCGTTATCCTCCTGTATTCGGTATCCTACCGACTATCAGGAGGGAACGACTCGTCCCTGAGTTTGTTCCGCAACCAAGCTGTATTCAGTTCTCGGAAGCAAAACTTGATTCGTATACTTCTCCACGCAGTATAGGTACTTCTTTCGGAGCGGTTATGGCAAGTCTGAGATCGCCGTCTTTGCTCCTTACTACCTGAACTTTAATTTCATGCCCAATCATAACGTATTCTCCGGGCCTCCTACCCAAAACCAGCATAATTTACCACTCCTTGAAAAATTCTACGAAATGATAGTTTGAGCAAACAAAAAAAGGACGGCTCAATAAGTCGCCGCTCTCTTCCGCATCCTGCGGAGGAGATGTAGCGCCTATCAAGCCATCCTTGACTTATATGGGGTATGAATTTGTGAGTTCGGACTAACTATCATTTACCTGCCTATTCTATATATCGGCAGAAGATGTCAAAAGTTTATAGCTCTATTAAAAAAACTTCGGTTTCATTTATTTCTTTTTATCTATAAAAGCACTTTCCCTCGAATACACAGTTTCATAAACACTTCTTTGGTGTCTGGCGAAATCTACCTTTTGAATCCTTTGACTTACTTCTTGTTTTAAGCTATCCATCTTATTTAAGATGATCGGGTCCAATGAAAGTATGTTCATGACTCTTAATTTGTATGGTTCAGGCGTGTTTTCTGAAGCATTCTCAACTATCTGTTTCACAAGCTGATCCCGTTGCTCGACAAACTGTACGATTTGATCGATATCGACATCATTAATCCGAGATACAATAGAATTCATTAAAGACTCTAATTCATTCAAATGATTATCCATGCTTAACCCCGGATAAAGCAGCGTTGACTTGTTTTGAGGCTTGAATCCATGTGTCTTTAAGCTCAATAAGATGAGTCAAGATTTCTTCTACGAAAGCAGCTTCCTTTTTAACGTTAGCTTCGACTAACCGGAAAATAAAATACTCATACAGTGGCTCTAAATTTTTTGCGATATCTGCATTTTTATCTAATGTGGCCATAAGCTCGCGAACGATATCTTGGGCCCTAACTAAATAATGATTAGCATCAGCAACATGATTCGACTTAATTGCTTCTAAACCTTGCCTGCAAAAGCGTATTGCTCCATCATGCAGCATAATGAGTAATTGTGCAGGCGTGGCAGTCTGAACAGAGGTCTCCAAGTATTTATTTTGTTGTTGTGTTTTGATCACAAGAAATCCTCCTTGCCACTAATTATTATTTGCTGCTCATCTGACTCAGAGCGGAAGATTGTGAATTATACCTATTAATGGCCTGTTCCATCGCAGTAAATTTCTTGTAATAACGAGTTTCGATGTCAGTCAATCGGGTATTGCCAGCGTCTATGTCTCCTGCGACATTATACAACTGTTTTCCGATTATACTATTGTCATAACTCCCGGAACCGACACTTCCTGCCTTATTAATTAAACTCTTTAATGCTTGTTGTGTATGGTCATACATTTTCTTGGCAATTCCTTCATCCGAATGGTCACTGTCTCCATTCCCCGTGGCTGTAAATAACTTCGAGACAGCATCAGGATTGGCCTCGATAGCCTCACGTAATTTAGCTTCGTCACTTAAGTACAATTTGCCTTTCTCGGAATAAGCTCCAGAAGTGATACCTATGGAACTGAGCGTTTTATATTTGGAATCGCCTGTGGAGGTCACAACGGAACCGGCATCCATTCGCATGTCAGTAATAAGTTTACTTAAGATGTCATCGTTTTTAAGGAGTCCGCTTTTGGCCTTCGTCTCCCAATTCGTAATATCCGTATCCTTCATATCTTTCTTTTGATCATCTGTCAGCGGTTGAAAATCACGGTACTTGCTCTCGCTGATTTTATCGTTCAACGTCTTCGCCATATCATTGTAATCGCTGATAAACGATTTTATGGCATCTACCACTTTATCTGTGTCT
The DNA here is from genome assembly GCF_059820445.1 of Paenibacillus sp. sgz302190. NCBI lineage: Bacteria > Bacillati > Bacillota > Bacilli > Caryophanales > Paenibacillaceae > Paenibacillus > Paenibacillus sp. sgz302190. The sequence continues at coordinate 36,543 of NZ_JBZYAO010000023.1, read as the reverse complement.
GTACCGACAGTTAATGTAGCTAAAGTTGTCGTCTTTGCCTTTAATGTAATATCTAACCCATTCACAGAAAATGTATTACTTGTACGGGTTGTCGCTAATCCATTAATCTCCACGCTGGCATTCGTACCAGCAGTAACATTAGCGGCTGTCGCGCCTGTAACTTTGAAAGTATTCGTTAATAGATCACCGGAGAAAGTAATATTTTTTCCGCTATTTGAGGCAGCATTTGTCGTATCATTTACTTCCCCGGTTTGTTTAGATACAAGTGATACCTTTCCTGTACTCGAATCATAGAAAGCCGACACATCTGTTTGCTGGTTAATACGTGCAATAATAGTATTCAGTGAATCAGTAGTAGCATCATAGGTGACTGATTTTCCATTAATTGTAAAACTGGTTTTCGTAGTATCGATACCGCCTGCAAAACTTTGAGTTGACAGCGCTTTGCTGGGGTCAAAAGTCGCTGCATTCGAGCGAATGTCCGCTTCTCCGACAACAGATGCCGCCGTAGCAAGATTGTTTACCTTGATTGTGCTTGTACCCGGAGTAGCAGTTCCTGTTGCTGCAGCAGTTACCGAAGTCGTATCGCCGGTAATATCGACTTTCTTAGCAAGAAAGGTGCTCTCCAAGCGATATTTAGAAAGTTTGTTGTTTCGAAAATCATATATCTTGCTATTCATATCCCGATAAGCATCTTTCGTCCATTGCAGTATTTGCTTCTTTTGCCCTAGCTTATCTACGGGAACCCTCTCTGCTTTCATTAACTTAGCAACAATCGCATCCGTGTCCATCGAACTGGCAAGTCCGCCGACTCTCTCAACCATAGAAATCTCCTCCTTCAGGTTTCATTATCTCTTTTCATCAATCAAAATACCGGCCGCTTCCCAAACTTTCGCCAGAAAATCTAACGTTTTCTCATCCGGGATTTCTCGAATTGTTTTTCCCGTATCTTTGTCCAGTACTTTAACAATCACTTTCTTCGTCTTTTCGTGAATCGAAAAATCCAGGGATGTATTCGGTCCTTGGACAGCTTTAATAGCACGATCGATTGCCCTGATCAACTGTTCGTCACTAATTGATACATTTTGTCCTTGTGAAACGGCTGTTTTCAAATCTTGCACAGATGCTATGGAATTCGAGGATTCCGGTGCAATGTTTCTTACAGGATTTGCCGCAGGAACTACCGGTGTTATCGGATTTACGGCTGACAATTTGGGATCCATACTTCAACCTCCATCGTGATCACGGCTTTTATTATATATATCGGCAAGTGAACATGATGAGATTAGAGTAATCTAGGGAAATTCCCGGTTTATTTTAAGTAATGTTTAATCACTTTCTTCACACCATTCACTACATCCTGTATATCTTGCCGCTGCATTTTTGGAAAGAGCGGTATCGTAATCTCCGCGTTATAAAAAGCCTCCGCTTCACGGCAATCGGTTTGTGAGTAGCCAATATTCCGATAATAAGGTTGATGGTAAACTGGGATGTAATGAACTTGAATCCCAATATTTTCAGCGCGTAATGCATCAAAAATAACCTTGCGGTCTACTTTCAATTTAGAGAGTTCAAGACGCAATACGTACAAATGCCAGCTTGAGTTTGAATCCGGATGCTGGTATGGAATAGTAACACCCTCCAAACCATTAAATTCGGCGGTATAGATCCTTGCAATATCTCTGCGTTTCTCAACTAAATCATCCAGCTTCTTCATCTGAGACACACCTAGAGCTGCTTGAATATCTGTGATCCGGTAATGGTAACCAAGCTCATGCATCTCATAATACCAAGCGCCTTCCGACTTATGCATGACAGACAGATCTTTTGTGATTCCATGATTACGGAATAGCAGCATTCTGTCGTAATATTCTTTGTTGTCCGTTACAATGACCCCGCCTTCACCAGTTGTCACATGTTTAACAGGATGAAAACTAAACATGGTCATATCAGCCCAGGTACCTACTTTGCGCCCTTTATATTCAGCTCCCAAAGAGTGAGCAGCGTCTTGAATAAGTACAAGTTGATGTAAGTTGGCAATCTCTCTGAAGCGTTCCATTTCCGCGGGTTGTCCTGCAAAATCTACCGGAATAATAGCTTTCGTCTTATCCGTAATTTTTTGAACCGCATCTTCTGGATCTAAGTTATAAGTATCCCTTTTAATATCAGCGAATACAGGTGTACCGCCTACATACAAAACACAGTTGCTGCTGGCGACAAAAGTAATCGGCGTTGTAATGACTTCATCGCCTTCACCAATACCCGCGGCGAAGCAAGCACCATGCAGAGCCGCGGTTCCGCTTGAAAACGCAACAGCATATTTGCAACCCGCATACTCTGCAACATGTCTTTCAAATTCCAAGATTTTAGGACCTTGAGTAATAAAATCACCACGAAGAACATCTGTAACTGCCTGAATGTCATCTTCATCAATCCATTGCTGCCCGTAAGGAAGCAGCTTCTGTCGGATTGGGGTACCACCATCTATAGCTAATTTGTCGCTCATATTGACCTCCGTTATTTGAAACAAGCCACCTGTTACATCAGGTGACTTGTTCGAATCCATTCCTCTGTACGTTTAATGCCCTCTTCTAGCGAAACCTGAGGCTCCCAATCAAGTATCCGTTTGGCTTTATCATAATTACATAAAAGCTTCTGAATCTCACTTTGCGGATGAATATGAGGAACATGCTTAATTCTTGATTCATCTTGAACGATAAGCTCCGCCAGTTCATTTATGGAAATATCCCGTCCCAAGCCGGCATTAATAATTTCGCCATTAACTTCACTCGAATAACCAGCTTGCACAACGAACCGCGCGCAATCCTCCACATAAAGCAAATCGCGCGTTTGGATCCCGTCCCCGTAAATATTTAGGTCCTTGCCTTGAAGTTTATTTTTAATGAAAATGGCCACTACGCCACCTTCTCCACCGGTTTTCTGGAAAGGGCCATACGTATTGAATGGTCGAATAACGACTGTTGGTAATTGATACGCATAATAGTAGGACAGAACCATGTTCTCCGCTGCAATTTTAGCCCCTGCATATGGTGATGCCGGCTTGATTGGATGCTTCTCGTCAATGCCTCTATCATCATTACAGCGATCGTATACCATACATGTGCTCATGAACACCATTTTAACCTGATGTTTTCTACACTGTTCGAGTAAATAGAATGTTCCTAGCGTATCATTATTAAAAGTAGTCCGAGGGTTGTCAATCGAATCTTGAACATTAATGGATGCACCTAAGTGGTAACAGATATCAAAAGAATGAGATTCAAACATTTCAGCCAGAAGCTGTTCATTTTGAATATTACCGACTCTGAATTCCCCAAGACCCGGATGTCCCTTGAACTCCTCTAAATTATCCTCTCTGCCATTTGACAGATCGTCGATAATCCATACTTGATGGCCGTCTTGGAGCAGTCTTTTGGCCACCCATCTTCCTATGAAACCGGCTCCGCCGGTGAGTAGAATCTTCATATTTTCACCCATTTATTTAAGAGTTATAGTAACAAATCCCAGCTAAGAGGCGTTCCTTTGCTAACATCTACCTTTACTGATTTTCCAAGGATTTCCCCCAGATGTTTCGGAGGAAGTCCAAAGCCAGGGCGAACCGTCCGAACATTCTCAAGAGTGAAAACATCGCCTGCTTTCATATTCTTCGAGATATAGATCGATCTGCGATATTTTAATGACGACTTCTCCTTCTCCGTTGGACCATATGTGATCTTACCCAGAGCCTGCCATCCACGTTCAGTTTCAATAACTAAGGCGTTTAGTTCTTCCGGTTCTAGCGAAAACGTAGAATCCACCCCGCCATCTGCTCGTCGTAGTGTAAAGTGTTTTTCTATAACAGTTGCTCCTAATACAACACTAGCTACACCAACACCAATGCCCATTGTATGGTCTGATAACCCTACCTGGCAATTAAAAAGTTCCTTTAAGTGCGGTATTGTTAATAAGTTGGTGTTTTCTGGGGTGGAAGGATAAGTACTTGTACATTTTAATAATACTAAATCCTTGCAACCTGCTTCCCGTGCAGCTCGTACAGTCTCGTCAAGCTCAGCTACAGTTGCCATTCCTGTTGAAATAATAATAGGTTTCCCTGTCTTCGCAATTTTTTGAATGAGAGGAATATCTGTATTTTCAAAAGAAGCTACCTTATACATAGGAGCACCTAAAGACTCCAGAAAATCTACTGCCGTCTCATCAAAAGGTGTACTAAAGCAAATAATCCCTAGCTCTTTACATCTTTGAAATATCGGAGCATGCCATTCCCATGGCGTATGAGCTTCTTCATATAACTTATGTAATGAAGTGCCTTTCCACAAACTCTCAGGATCATTTATGAAAAAATCGCCTTCTTCTATATCAAGTGTCATTGTATCAGCTGTGTATGTTTGCAACTTAAGCGCATGAGCTCCCGCTGCTGCTGCAGCTTCAACAATAGCAAGCGCTCTTTCCAAAGACTGATTATGATTCCCAGACATTTCCGCAATAATAAAAGGCGGATGGTTAGGACCAATTTTATATTTCCCTACTGAAAATTCGCTCAAAAGAATACCTCCTTCATGAAACATCCCAAGTAAGCTGCAAAGGCAACTCCCTCATCAGTGTATTCAATTCATCTCGATTGTCTGATTTCAAAATTATATATCCTTCTCGATCATGGCTACTGCCCAATTTCCCTATCACAGCACCTTGTTTGACCAGAATCTCAACTCGTCCAACATTAGGGTGATTCTCTAATAATTCAATGCCTTCAACGGATTTATACGTTCCTTTTCGAGATTTCAAGAAAATGATTCCTGCATATTGCTTTGTATATTCAAAAGTCTTTAGAGGAAAACCCATCGCACAGCAAATAGCATTCTCCAGCATATTATATCCTGTCGCTAATGGCACTAAATCAGATGTTATATAGTCTCCACCTAATCGGGGGCCAATTTCAATTACATGGGCGCCCTTTTCATTTAACTTTACTTCGGTATGTGCGGGACCAATTTCAAACCCAACAGAAGCAAGGGACGAACTAACGAGGTTGCTTATTAATTCATTTTCTTCCCCATTAACGGATGCAGGTATAATGTGTCCTGTTTCAACAAAATATGGAGGACCTGATGTTGTTTTCTCCGTTATGGCAATAACTCTGGTACGATAATTTTCAGTGATCGTTTCAACGGAAAACTCCCTCCCAGTAACATATTCCTCCATGATTAATACTTGGTCTCTTGAGTTTACCAAAGCTCTTTCAAAAGCTTCAGCAATTTGCTTGCTATTCTCAACCAAGCTGACTCCACGGCTTGCTGAAGAATCAACGGGTTTAAGAATGAAGGGATACCCTACATAATCAACTTTTGCATAGATATCTTTAATCTGCTCAACCTTTGCAAAACGAACTGTATTTATGCCTGCAGTACTCAACATTTCCCTAAGTAAAAGCTTGTTAGTACAGATAACAGAAGTAGGATGCGAAAGTGCAGGCAGATCTAACTTTTGAGCAATTCTGGCAACAGTCCTCATCGGATAATCCGAATTTGTAATAATTCCACTAATCTCTAGATTCGAAGATAGATCCAATAATTTCTCAACATCATTCGTACTGATTGGGTGGAACTCATCAACTTCGGAACTCCCAACAGCATCTGAGTTCATGTCAACTGCTATTGTATAAATCTGCATCTCCCTTGCCTTACGTATAAGGGGAACTTGAAGAGGTCCTGCACCCAGTATTAACAGTTTTTTCATAATCAGATCCTCTGTAGTTATTTAGTTACAGTGATTAAATAGTCAGAATTGTACTCACTTAGTGAGGATAGTGCTTCATTACAAAATCCAATATTTATATCGGAGAATTTGTGGAAAGTATCCTTTATCTCATTTTCGTCAAAGAAATGAATCAATAAATTCTCTTCGTTACTAAAATTGCTCGTCATCTTGAATGTATTTCTTTCAACTTCTTCACCTTTACCAAACCTTTTATCTTCAGTACTTCTTACAACTAAAAACGCTTTTCCACCTTTTTTTAAGACTCTATATATCTCATCAACGATTAATTCAATATCTCTTTTAACAAAGTAATACAAAACTCCGAATGAAATAATACCGTCAAAAGATTCACTTTCAAATGGAAGTGTTAAAATAGACCCCTGAATTAATTCGGCATTTAATTTACGCGAATCCAAGAATTCTTTGGCTGCGGCTAAACCAATCTCTGAAAAATCAATTCCTGACATCATAAATCCCTCATCAGCCAAAGCTACAACATGTCTGCCTGAACCACACCCTAAATCTAGCAGGGAGGTATTCTGAGGTTCTTTAAAGTTTCCTTTTGCGAACCTAATCACCGATTCACTCGGATACTTAGGCTTAAATTGTGTATGCTGGTGCAGTTCATCCCATTTTCCTTCATGAGTTTCAATATACATAATTTCCTCCGCCTATTAATTTCTTAAACAACTTAGTATTACATCGGCAATTCGTCGATATCCCTGGCCATCTATCAATGATCTGCTTCTTTCTGAAAGCTGCTTACGGAATCCATGGTCTTTTGTCAAATTAATTGCATCCCTTAACTTCTCTTCAGAGAACTCATCATGCATCCCCAAATTAATTACTGCCCCTAGACGTTCTAGTGCAGCAGCTTCATCATCTTGCTCCTTATTCTGATTTACTAATAACATTGGAGTTCCTAATGCACACGCCTCATACATGGTTACCCCACCTGAAATAATTGCTATATCGGTTTCCCAGAGCCTTTCTGCCATATCCGTTACATTTCGGTAAACATGATAATTAATGTTTTGGTATTCTTCCTTAAGATTATTAGCCAGTAATCCTAAAATAACCTCTAAATTTAGCGCTTTATTCTCACTGTTATTGTCCATTGCTTTAAGCACAATGCTTGTTACATCGTTCGGGTCACTGCCGCCAAATGAGAGCAGAACATTTTGAGGCACTTGCCTAATAGATCGCTTTTGTTCCATCCATCTATGAAAATTTGGATTAATAATCAAATATCGACTTCCATACAGGTGTTGAGAATCTGATTTCTTGTTCTCGAACATTAAGCTGCAAGATATTTTGCTTTGGTATTTCAAAGAACATTGTAGTTCATCACTATCATCGATAATAATTACAGAAATTCCGAGCTTTATTATTTCATCATAATTGAAGCTATCATAAAATTGAACTGGCATATCAATAACCAAAACAATTGGTGTATTCTTTGTTAAATAGGCTAGAAGATCTGAAAACGCATTAAAAACACATTCATTCTCATTCCAAGTTAATTCGGATTGTGGATCGACTATTAAAAACTTGGTTACTTTTCCTCTTTCCCCGAGTTCATTTCGTATAACTTTCATACGGTTATAATGACCTAGACCAATCGACTTTCCAGCCATAACCAGAAAAACAATTAACTCTTGCAAATAAATCCCTCATTAACGATTAAATTTGTTTTTGTTGTACATGCGAATTAATGAGCAATAAATTTTGTTCTTTCTCAAGAAGGTTCAGGATTTCAAGCCATGAGAAGATAGTGCCTGCTTTGTATAACCGATTATAAATTGTTTCAATGAATTCCCAATCTTCAGCTGTATCCAAAGTCCATCGATAATGCTCCCAATTATGCTCACTATATAGAGATGATAATTTGAATAACTCAGGGTGATTATAGATATAAGGAGTTACATGTTCTCTTTCCGATGGTTCTTTACCATACTTAAACGCCTTCTCCAATGTTTCCCTACTAAATATTTCCACATCCAAACCTCGGGGGAAGCCTGCGTTGGTAACATAATCAATTGACTGCTCTTTGTAATATCTAATTGATTCTGAGATAATTGTTGGTTCAATTAAAGGGCAGTCAGATGTTATTCTGATAATCGTCCCTGCATCTGTTAATGAAGCAGCTTCATAATAACGCGATAAAACATCTTCTTCACTCCCGCGGGAAACTTCTACCCCTAATCTCAGACACTCTTCAACGATGATATCATCTATTGGATTATGGGTCGTAGCGACTATTACTTCACTTATATCTTTAACTGCTCTTACCCTTTGAATGACATGAGCAAGGACAGTTTGATCCCCTAATTTTCTCATGACCTTACCTGGTAAACGAGTAGACCCCATTCGCGCTTGAATAATCGCAGCTACACTCATACTGCCTCCCAATCGGAAATCCTTCTTAACATCTCTTCAACTTCTGCTTTGCAAATAGGCTCCACATCACCAGAACTATAGCTTTGCAATTTTGCTGGCTTTGCATTCGAATAGCTTTTTTCCATCTTTAAGAATGAGTTTGGAATTATAAACATTTCCGGAAGTTCGATAGCACCTTTGGCTTCATCGATGGTCATGAGTTCTTCAAACATTTTTTCGCCAGGCCTTAAACCAATTTGCTCGATTTGAATATCAGTTGGATCTAGGTTTAGCTTATCTGACATTTGATTTATTACTGCGTGCGCTAAGTCTTCGAGTCTTATTACAGGCATCTTTAATACAAATATTTCTCCACCTTGCGCCTGTTTCATTGCATGAATCGTCAACTCAGTTGCCTGATCCAAAGACATCATAAATCGACTCATTTTTAAATCAGTTACAGTTATTTTTCTGGATTTTTCAATTTGCGATTGAAACAAGGGTATAACTGAGCCTCTTGAGTTCATAACATTGCCGAATCGAACTGCGGCAAATTTTGTTTCTTTGGATCCGCTATTATATTGAGCCGATGCAATCAATCGCTCGGCCATTAACTTGGAAGCACCATAGGTGTTCGAAGGAGCAATCGCTTTATCCGTACTCGTAAAAATCGTTTTTTTAACTCCAGTTGTCAGAGAAGCCTGGATTACATTCTGTGTGCCAATGATATTCGTCTGGACAGCCTCATATGGGTTGTATTCGCAGGCAGGGACATGTTTCATTGCGGCGGCATGAAATACGTAATCGATTCCTTCCATAGCTCGAAGTAGTCGGTCACTGTCTCTCACATCCCCAATTAAATAACGAATGTTTGTAAATTCGCCAAGTGTTTGTTGCAATTCAAATTGTTTGAATTCGTCGCGACTGAAGATTCGAATAACCTTTGGATTATCCTTTAAAATATGCATGACCAAACTCTTCCCTATCGTGCCTGTCCCACCTACGACAAGTATGTTCTTATCTTGAAAAAACGGCATCATGATAGCACTGTCTCCTTCTGTTCATCTAGTTGTCCGATGCCCATTTCGACGTATTCAACAATTTTCTTTAAAGTTACGATTGTAATTTCAATAAATCTTAGCTGAATTTTAAGATTTTCTTGCAAAACATCCACTCTCAAAACCTGATCCAGCATATTTAAATCTTGTACAGATAGAATCACTTCCGGCTGCATCGTATGCATAAGCAATGAATGATTTCGAATTTGTAGAAATAAAGTATTAGTTTTCTCTAATTTCTCAAATATTCGAATCATTTCTTTGTTGCTAGCAAGCGGGTTCACCCTTATACGGGAAAGTTGCTTTTTCAATTTATTCGCATGTTCAATGACTGAGGTAAAGTAATCGATTTCTTTCTGTAGACCTTCCTGAATATACGTTAAGTCAAATTCATAAGTTGGCGTTTGTCGAATCAACTCATAAACATTGATTTCTTTTCGGCCTTCTATATATTCAGCAATTACATCTTTTAAGGGCCTTTGAATCGTATGCTGAATCTTAGCTCCGCCTTCTGTAGCGTTGATTACATTAAGTTTGTGACGAGCAATCTCTACTTCAAACAGTCCTTTAAACACATTCCACGTAAGTGTAGAACGGACTTCCGGCTTATAGTAGCCCTCAACAATAACAGCTTCGTCTTTAACAGCAAGACCCTCATCGTCGTAAATAGTCCCCGAGGAATGTGACCTTACACCATCATCCGAGTAGGCCAAATCTTGTCCAACCAATACAATAGGTGAACATCCCAAATGGACTGCCATACCGAAGGCAACGTGCGCACAGGACATTCCCATGAAAATGCTATGGTCTTTTTCACTTTTGCCCATAGCGCCTGATAGCCATATGTGCTCGCCCACGTTCCTTCTAAACGGAATAATGTGTGATCCTTTAAATTCATTATATATATCAGGCCAGAGTACTGATGGCCCAACAAGAGTAACAGATTCAGGATAAGCTCTATCTTGATAAAAATATTTGTAAGTCTCAATGCCACGCTCTACTGAACAAATAAAATCAGGTGTGATGCCCTGCTGTATTAGTTTACTTGCAATAGTATCTACAGCTAGAATAGGTACCTTTCCAACTGCTTCTTTTAAATAATGTATATTCTTTTCAAGCGATGGGCCAGCGGATACTACAATTGCAGGAAGACCTGTATAAGCTCCCTTTAACGCCCCAGCATCCTTGGATTTAATAAAATTTTTAAAATTACTCATGGACTGTTGAATTCCTACGAGTGAATCTCCAATGGAATTTCCAGTATTATATATTTTATTTTTAACTTGTATGGATACTGTTTTCACAACATTTGCATAAACTTTAGCATCATATCTTCTATAATAATAAGTTCCATAAATTTTCAGATTCGATGTCATAAAAATGATTACGCTGGAAAGTAACCTTTCTAACGTATTTGGTAATTTATCATCAGACTGTGATATCAGTATTACATTATCTCTTTCTAAAAATTCAAGTTTTTTATTTTCAAATGCATAATGCAGCAACGTTGGATTTGGTTCAATAATTATAAACAACGAGTATTCATTTGCCTGTTCAATCAATGCTTGAATTTCTTCTGCCCCGTAGAGTCCTATAACGAAAAATAACTCTTTGCGATTTTTATTAGGTAGTTTTTCTAAGTCCAACTCGGCCCTAACTTCATACACACGGTCTTTTTTAGTAAGGTCTACAAAAAACTCCGAATTGTCCATCATACCTGCGTATTCATAGGAAAGTTCATTTTGTTGAATTAAGTCTACTGAATGCCAAGATCTAGTACATAATAATTGCAAATTTTGTTCCATTTGGCTCATGATCACACCTCTTGTAAGAATTTTTCAATATAATGAAACTCTCATATTCGAAAGTTTCTTATCATAAGCCACTTGAAATAGTTAGTGCTATCTATCTTTATGAAGGCAGTTTTAATAATCTATAAATATATATCGGTTTAGGTAGTTCAGAATTTAAGATAAAAGTCAGAGTAAAATTCATCCATAATAAAACAAAAAAGAGTCCTTTTTGACAAATTGTCAAAAAAGACTCCTTTTTATTACCTATTAACCACGAAGCAATTGAAGAACGCCCTGAGGTTGTTGGTTAGCTTGAGCAAGCATAGCTTGGGAAGCTTGAGTAAGGATGTTGTTTTTAGTGAAGTTCATCATTTCTTTAGCCATATCCACATCGCGAATACGGGATTCTGCTGCACTCAAGTTCTCAGAAGCTGCACCCAAGTTGTTGATTGTGTGTTCCAGACGGTTTTGAACCGCACCAAGGGAAGAACGTTGGGAAGAAACTTTTTGAATTGCTTCATCCAATACTCTTGTTGAAATGTTTGCACCTTGAGCAGTATCAATTTTAATACCAGATATACCCAGAGCGGTTGCACCGGTATCTTTAATCTCTAATTGTAGACTTTGGTTTGCATTTGCGCCGATTTGGAAAGTAACTCGTCCATCATTAGTTACTTTATCAGCAGCTGCTGTAGTTTGATGAATATTGCTCAAGATGTTTGTGCCGTTAAGCTTGATTGTTCCTGAGGAATCTTTAACAGTAATAGTCAGACCGTTAATTGCTCCTGCAAAACCAGCAGTGTTAGCGATGAAATCAATACCACCAGAAGTTGTGTTAACAGCTACGGAGAATTCTGTAGTAGCAACAGCGGACAGTGTCAAACCACTAACAACGAAGCTGGTTGTCATCAAAGTACCAGCGCTAGTAACATAGTTAACAACGATAGAATCAGAAGACAAAATTCCCAGGGAGTTTCCGTTAACATCTGTCAGTGCAGACAATTTGTCTGTTATTGCTGTAGCTGAATTTAATGCTGAGTTGTTGTCAATTGTAGCGATAGCAGTTAGACCCGCTGTAGTTCCTGACAAGTTACCGTTCAACAGGGAACGTGTATTGAATTGCGTTGTATCACGGATACGATCAACTTCAGAAGTCAATTGAGTTACTTCTGCTTGAAGGTTAGTACGGTCTTGAGCTGTATTAGTATCAGATGCGGATTGAACGGCAAGTTCACGCATACGTTGCAGGATGGAGTGAGTTTCGTTCAATGCACCCTCAGCTGTTTGGATCAAGGAGATGCCGTCTTGGGAGTTACGAGTAGCTTGGTCCAAACCACGGATTTGGCCGCGCATTTTCTCGGAGATTGCCAGACCAGCAGCGTCGTCGCCTGCACGGTTGATACGAAGACCGGAAGACAATTTCTCCAAAGATTTGTTAGCATTGGAAGTGTTGCCCGTCAATTGGCGGTGAGTGTTCATTGCTGCGATGTTGTGATTGATAATCATGTTTTTCTTCCTCCCTGAAGGTTCATAGTGTGATCCACATCCATGTGGATTTCTAGTTATTCCAGTAGGTCGGCCGCCCTATTGAATAACCTACAATATCATTATCGGAAGGATTATGCGAGAAATGAAGAGCCTATTCAATTTTTTTTCTAAAATTCAACATTTTTTTCACTTCTTCGAGCGAAGTTGTGCTTCGGGATGCTTCTTTATTGGATTCCTGTATCGCCAAGAAGATTTCTTTGCGGTATACTTCGACTTGTTTAGGCGCACGAATACCTAACCGAACCGTATCTCCTTCCGTACCTAGAACAACAAGTTCAATATCGTTGCCGATAACGATGGACTCCCCTTTTTTTCGAGATAACACTAGCATGATGATTCACCCTCTTCGAGATTAATCTGTCGTTACATTATCAAATAAACAGCAACTGCCTAGTGCCATAATTCGAATCATGCAAAATGAATTGTTTTCCCGATTTGGTTGTCCAATTAATTACAATAGGAGCAAGCAAATTAATGGTTGATTGATTGATGTCTTTCTGAATCGTTACAATCGACCATACTTGCACATCGCCTGGCTGCTTGATTTCCAATTCCTCTTGCAGCGCTTCCGGCAATTCAAATTCATATTGTTTATGAAAAACAAACGGATTGGCCAATAAAAAACTGATTTCCGGGTGGTCCAAAGCTTGCAAATAGGTAAATGGATCACTACCTTCAGGCTGCAACAGCGCATACTTTATAATATTCTCAAACCCGGGAAGTCCATGCTTGAACTGAATGACCTGATTTTTCGAAACTTCGATTTCACCAAAATGCAGTGTATCTAATTTAATCATAAGAACATCTCCTGTGATTATATTGTACCAAATAAATAAAGCCATAGATTTCCATCTATAGCTTAATTATACCTCATCAAAGCTTTAAATCAATTTGAGGTGGGGTTATTTCAATTTTCGGGTACTGAAGCATGTAGATATTGAGCTTCCCTTGGCGGTTATTCATCTCAGGAGGATTAGGATGCGTGTTTATTTCTACTTTGCCATCTGTTACTCTAATATCCGGTTTATGTGGAGTATAATCAATATGTACATTTCCCGAAGAAGCTTCTGGATAAATGTTCACATAACGTGATTCTAAAGCCGCATCTGCCGCATTATCAGCGATGGCATCCGTTTTAAGATGAATAGCCGCAAGATGGTCACCCTTTTGTCCAATGCGCTGGATTCCCTGTAATCCATCCTGCTTAGCTAACTGATACATTTTGCTAAACATGGCTAATATCGGGCCTCTCCCCAATGCCGCCCATGCATCGCTTTGATCAATTTTCAGTTCGCCTTTTGGCGATTGAATATCCAACTTGGATGGGATGCTTTGCATCTCCAGTGTAGCTCTCGGTTGGCGGATGTCCAGTATCCCTCGTTCCGCCTCAATACCAATTCGGCCAGGTGTCTGGCGAATTTGAATGGTAGGAAACGATGCCATTCATCTCGCCTCCTAGCGCAGAAAATCAATTAAACTTGGAGAAATTAGCTTAGCTCCAACAGATAAGGAGGACTGGTATACATTTTCGTTTGTTTTAAGATTAGTGTACACCTGCGCCATATCCGCGTCTTCAGTTTTGGACTGTAGACTGGAAAGGTTTAAGTTAATATCTTTGAGACGATCCTGTGAAAGCTCAATGCGATTTGTCTTAGCCCCTACATCCGAACGAACTTCCAGAAATGTATTTATTCGGGAGTCAATTTTGCCGATTTGTGCCGATAAACCGGTAAAATTGCTATTTTTCAAATCTGTCATGATATCTTTCAGTGTTTGAAATAAATTGTCGGTATCTGTCGGCTTGCCGAACACTTCTTGACCTGTAACGTTTATCGGCAAATTTACGCCAACCCCAACATTAAAACTAGTTTTAGTCGTATCCGGCGTATCTGCTTCCGGATTTGTTTTGTTATAAGGAGCATTATTGGTTAACTCGCCATTAAATACATACTTTCCATTAAACTGGCTGTTTCCAATTTCGACCAATTGGTTGAACAACTGCTGCATCTCTTGTTGAATAGCATCCATTGCTCCTTGATCGTTACTTCCCGTTGCCCCTTTGACTGTCAATTCACGAACACGTTGAATGACATCCCCGGCTTGGTTGAGCAGCGTATCCGTATTGTCAAGCCATGATAGAACTCCATCGGCGTTCTTTTGGAACTGTTCATTTTCTGATATTTCGCCTCGATAACGCATGGCAAAACTGATTCCGACCGGATCATCGGAAGGCTTATTCAGCTTTTTGCCCGTTGACATTTGGTTCTGCAAATTGCTTGAAGTCGCTAAATTATAATTTAAATTACGTATTAGCTGTGAGTTCATCATATTCTGTGTAACCCGGCTAGGCATAATAAAACCTCCTATTCAACATTGAATTTCGCTACCTTCCAACAAGACCCATACTATTGATCACTTTGTCCAGCATTTGATCGAAAGTAGTCATCGCACGGGCAGCAGCACTATAAGCATGTTGGAATTTAATCATATTTGACATTTCTTCGTCCAATGATACCCCGCTAACCGATTGTCTCCTAGAATCGATTTGACTAACTAACAGCTGCTGATTATCCGTTTGCCTGCTTGCCTCTTTGCTTTGCACACCAATCTCACTTACGACGGCCCGGAAGTATTCGTCCATAGTACCACCATTTAACACAGTGTTGCCGCTATTAGTGGGATCAAAATTGAACTTGGCATTCTTTAAACCAGCAAATGCCAAAGCTAGTGTATTGTTGCCGATAACAAGTTTTTCTGTAGAACTCGCAGGATCTATATAAGTACGTGCAGAAGCAGCTATATTTTGTACATTGTTGACAATATCAGGATTGACGGTAATATTCGCCGCACTCATACCTGTAGCACTCGGCTTCACAACAAAAATATCTGCACCAGTGCTTAGTGGGCTTCCCATCGTGTAACCCAGGTGATGAAGTCCGTTAATACCTTTTACCACGACTTGTTGGTCCGAAGCGAGCGTTCTTCCGGCCACAGAGCCCGCAACATCCGTGTAGGTTACTCCATTGATAATAGTACCATTAGGTACAACAGTTCCAGCAGGTAGTGTAACCGTAACATCTCCTTGTACTAGAGACTGTACCATAACGTCAAGCTGCTTTCTATAAGCTGCAACATGAGTATCTCTGGACTTCAGTAGACCGTACACTTCTCCACTATTTAAATCACCACTTTGTGCACTATCGGCAAGAGATTGGGCTGTTACTGTAGTTGCAACAGTATCACCAGTAACTAACTGCTGGGTTCCCATGCTAACGTTATACCCCGAAGATGTATCCACTACACTTACATTAACCACTTTGGATAAATCATCCAACAAAACATCTCTTTGGTCACGCAGATCGTTTGCATCATCACCCAAACCTTCAATTCTAAAAATTTCACCATTGAGGTTCGCAATCTGGGATAATGTTGAATTAATTTCTGACGCCTTTACGTTAATATTATCTGTAAGATCGTTAGACAGATCTTGCAACTGTGTTGCTGTATGATTAAACGCATCTGTTAAAGCAAGTGCATTCTCCTTCACTACAGCACGAGCCGTTAGATTATCAGGCGCCTTGCTGAGCTCCTGCCAAGAATTCCAGAAATTTTGCATAACTTGACTGATGCCTGTATCAGAAGGTTCATTTACTATTGCTTCAAGTTTTGCTAATGTATCTTTACGAATGGACCAGTCGCCATAGCTTTTATTCTCATTATAATATTGATCATCCAGAAACTTATCTCTAACCCTTGTTATGCTGGTGAATTCGACTCCTTGTCCGATTTGCCCAGGTACTGTGCTTTTAGTAAGTCCCAGCGGCTCAAGAGGTTTTGATGCAACCATATTAACAACCTGCCTGGAATAGCCTCGAGTATTAGCATTTGCAATGTTATGTCCTGTCGTTTGAAGTGCTGCTTGTTGAGTAAACAGACTTCGTTTAGATATCTCCAATCCAGTAAATGTCGATCTCATGATTTCGCCCCTTTCAAATATTTAAGCCTTCGTATCAAAAGTTCCAGCTCTTGTTGCAGATTTACTAAGAGTTGAAGGGTTTTGATAAAAGGCTTCATCCTCAGGCGTACCCAGAACCAAATCCAGCGAATAATTAATAAAAGCTAACGATTGTTCGATAAGTTTTTGATTTCTTTCATTAACATCATTCAATTGAGCAATTACATCCAAAAGCCGATTTCTACTCTCCGTTAGTGCTTGTTTATCTTCAGCTTTAAATATAATTCCTATTAAATGAGTAATTGTAACTCTAGGTTCAGGCGTGTATCCTCTTGATAATAAATAGGAGCTGGTCTCTTGAAATCGCATATGATCAAGCTCAGTTATTTGTTTTACCAGCTTACTCTCTTTATGTACAATAAGGTTTAGCTGATCCACTTCATTCTTCACCAAAGCCGGTGTTTTTTCTTTAGCTAACTCCAACAAAGCAAGATGATTCTCAGTGATTTTAGCTATGATTTCCAACAAGGGCTGAATGGACATGCATTTTCACCTGTTTTCTTCAATTTATTAAGTTATTTAATAAAAGGAAATATCTTCTCGGCAATTTTTCTGGCATCCACTTTATAATTCCCGGACGCAACGGAATCCTTCAATTCATCGAGTTGGCGGATTTTCTCCTCGGAACGGGAGCTTGCCTGCGCATCAAGCAGTTCCTTCGCTTCGGATGAGATCTCGACATGGTCTTTTGGCTTGTGTTTCTTGCCGGCAGCGTAAGTGAACTTGGAGTCTCCGGATTTATTGTAAGGATTGACTGCACCGATTCGCTGATTTTCATTAATTTTCATACTTTAACACCCCCATTATTTCGCAGATATAAGAAAATGCCGATAATCTTTAGGATTATTATCGGCATCTATTTTATAAAACTTTATATCCTACAAAGCAAATTCGAAGAATTAATGTCTTTCCTTCAAGCGGTCTTGAATGTTGTATGTCATTTTATTGGCGCTGAGCTGCGACTGCCTTCTTTTTTCATCCTCGTTAACATGATTGACATCCTTAACAAGCTTGCTCCGGCAGGAATCGCACATGTTGTTGTCGCGTATCAAAGTCCCGCATACTTCGCACGGGTAGGACATATTAGGCGCGTTCATGATGGAAATCCGGCCTTCGCGGATAAACTTGGTGATCTGTCTGATCGAAACTTCCGTTGCCTCGCTCAATTCAATAATCGTTGCGCCTCTATTGTCGCGCAAATATTTCAAACATTTCTCATATTGCTGCTCAATCTCTTTTAAACAATTGGGACAAACATCGTATATGCCGCCTTTGACATAAATGCGGCCGCATCTCGAGCAATTTCCTACATTCAGACTCATTCGTCAGCCCCCCTTAAAAATTCCCATTATTTTATGACTTATACTTCCAGTTTACCGCAATTCGACACGTTTTGTATAATATATTTTTCTCGCAGCAGGCATTTATTCCTGCTTTCTACCTTGCCCATGTAATCCCAAACACTTGTGCGGGCAACGCTTCCTTGATCGCCTTCGCGCATTGGTTCAACGTGCTGCCGGTCGTATAGACATCGTCAACGACATAAATGACCGGCGCAGCACCGGGCGTACCTGCCCTCGCAGCACCTGTAACCCGCTCCGACAAGCGTGCGTCCGCCTCAAAAGCGTTCTGCAGATCCTCAAGCCGCTCGCTTCTGTTCTTGAAGCTCTGCTTGTCCGTATGCCTGGCTCTATGCAGCATCGAGACCACCGGGATGCCCACCCTACGGCCTAGTTCCTCTGCCATTTGCTCGGCTTGGTTAAACCCGCGCTCCAGCAGCCTTCGTTCGCTGACCGGTACAAAAGTTATCAGCCGCTGAACCTCTCCTCGACCCGGCTTCACACAATCCGTCTCGGCTTGCAGCAAGCGGTATGCATGAACCAGCATCTGCCCTACGACCGCGCGCAATCGTTCGTCTCCGCGATATTTATATCGTGCGAGTAATTCTTTCATCGCGGCGTCATATCTGACTGCACTGCGGCTTTTTACAAAATAAGCCTGCTTCCTCCGCACGCAGTCCGGGCAAGCCTCTCCTCGCCCGCAGGTGGGACAAAGCGCACTTCGAATCCAGGGGATGCTGAGGTAGCAGGACTTGCACAGCCCCAGCTCATTGCCGCTTACCGCCGCGGAGGTCTGCTTGCAAAGCAGGCATTCCCCCTTGCCGGGGCTCAGCAGCGAGTGCAAGGCGCCTGCGGCACGGCTCGCCCAACTCTTCCACAATTGTCGATCGATCACGAATCTCCCCCTTTCAAATACCCGTGCTTACGGGCAATCCGGTTCATCTGCTTAATCTGGCGCACCGCCTCTTTCTGTGACTTCGTCCATTCCTTTGCCGCAAAATAAACCTTGCCTGCCGGATCCTCCTGCGATCTGCCGGCACGTCCTGCCATCTGGACAAGGGCGGCTTCGTCAAAAAGACCCGAATCCGCGTCGACAATAAACACGTCGGATTTCGGCACCGTCACGCCGCGCTCGAGGATCGTCGTCGTGACGAGCAGCCGTATGTCCCTGCTCCGAAACCGCTGCACCTTCTCCGCCCGCAGCGGGTCCTTGGACGACGTCCCCTCCACGCGGGACGCCGGCTCTCCCGTCCCCGCCAGCAGGCGCCGGCGCAGCAGTTCCACCATCGGCTCAACCAGCCTGATGTTGGGCACAAACACAAACAGCTGCGCTCCCCGCTCCAGCGATGTCTGCAGCTGTGCCGCCAAAGCGTGCGGCACTGTGCCTTTCTCCACGCACCGGCGCAGCGGGGGAACGGACAACCGCTGCGGTACCGGCAGCGGGTTTCGGTGAAACCGCGCCGGCACCTTTACGTGCGGCAGCCGTCCGCGCTCGGCAGCCTTGCGGACCGCGCGCGGCGGCGTCGCCGTAAGCAAGATCGTGCTGCCGCTGCGCTTGCACGCTTTGCGGGCGGCATATTCCAGCATGGGATTGCCGTGGTAAGGAAAAGCATCGATCTCGTCGATGATCACCAGATCGAACGCTTCATCAAATCGCAGCAGCTGATGCGTCGTGGCAACCGTAATCTCTCCCTGCTCCCAGCGCTGCTCGCTGCCTCCATACAAAGTGACGACGCGGCAATCGGCAAAAGCTTTGCCGATCCGCGGCTGCAGCTCCAGCACGACGTCCTTGCGCGGCGTCGCTACAAGCGCCCGGCCTCCGGCAGCAACCGTGCGCTGGATAAAAGGAAAAATCATCTCCGTCTTGCCGGCCCCCGTCACCGCCCAGATCAAAAAGCTGCGGGGCGCCCTCCGACCAGCGTCTTCAGGGGGGCTTCCTTGGCTCCCGCCGCCGCTCGGGTGACTTCCCCGGGCTTCCTCAAGGAAGCGGAGCCCTTCCAGCGACGCGGCCGCTTGAGCTTTGCTCAGCCCCCACGGCTGCAAATATGCTTGATAATCAACATCCTCCGCGGAGGACCGTTCTCTACCGCCCATTTCAGCGGCAACCCCTTGAATGAGCAAAGAACAGCAGCGCGTCCTGCCCATCGTCAGACACTCTTCGCAATAAGGGCATTCCTGCCCGCAGTACACACAGGCCGACCAAAACATGCGTTCAGAACCGCTCCCGCATCTTTTGCAGCTGTATGAGGCCATTTTCCGAAAGCCCCGGCGCCAGTCTCTTCGTTCATCGAGCTTGAAGCCGTTCGTCACCATGACATCCTTGTTCAGAAATGCAAGTTGAATATAGGGCAGCCAGTCATCCGGCTTCATTGAGGCTCCCAAATATTCCAGCAGCTGCTGGAGTTCTTCGGCTAGAAGCGACCTGCCACTGCAGGCGCGGACCATATTCCGGTAAAAATCGGTATCCAGTCGAACACGCGGAAACATGCCTTGCTTCCACATGCCGTAATCGATGGGTTTGAGGTGAAACGACGCGCAAGAGCCGCTTGTCATGCCGCACGCTTCGGCGGCGCGACGCAGAATGCTGATATACTCGAGGGATTGAGAATGGATTGACGTTGGAGAGGTTTCGGAGGCAAGCTTGTTAAGCATTTGTATAGCTTGTCCTAACGAAATAAAAGGTTCCAGCATGACGATGCCGGCGTCGGCAGCGTATTGCTCGAACCAATAATGAATGTCGGTGTATGCGTGGATCGTAAGATGCCACTCCAGCTTGGACCCAATATGCAGCGCATAAAGTTGAGCCTTCATTCTTCACCTGGCTTTCAATTGTAAAGTAAACGGTTACTGCATGACAAACGGAATCTCGATAAGTTCCTCTCTATTGCTGATATTTACGACAATGACAGCTTCCATCTCATGCTGGTGCAAATAATGATCCACAGATTCATAATTGGAATCGCTGCAGATCTCCAGCGGGAAAGTATGGGATAATCGCTCAATGATCTTCATTGTATCATCCGACGAGCCTTTATCGATAACGGTTGTTTGCAGCTCCCGTCCTTTGACCCGCGAAAAGAAGAACAATGAGCGAATATACCATTCAATTTGATTTTCATTGTTTTTGGTAATGAGCAGAACTCTTGCTGCTTTCTTGCTGCTGGCCTTGCGGCTGCCGAACAAGATATGAAGCACGGCAATGCTGAGTCCGTAGCAGCCAACTATCCAAAGCAATCCGATCCACATGGCGGCTCCCTCCCTTACCTGCATTGTATGCGGTGGAGGGAGGGGGGGTTCCTACAAAGTCACCCAGCCGTTTTTAATGGCGATAATAACCGCTTGCGTCCGGTCGTCAACTTCCATTTTCTGGAGGATGCTGCTCACGTGATTTTTTACGGTTTTCTCGCTAATGTAGAGAAACTCGCCAATCAATTTGTTGCTTTTGCCCTCAGCCATCAGACGAAGCACTTCCGCTTCGCGTTTGGTGAGCGGGCTATTCGTATTATGTATATATTTGAGACCGGAATCCTTGACTCCTTGACCTGGGCCCACTACGCCTACGTCATCCAAATACGTCATTCTTCTCAGTTGATTAATCAGCTTGCCCGTCACTTTAGGATGAATGTAAGCATGACCCGCGACGACGGAACGAATCGCATTGATCAGTGACTCCGCTTCCATATCCTTTAGTAAATAACCGGATGCCCCCTTACGCAATGTTTCGAATACATAGCTTTCATCGTCATGAATAGACAAAATAATGACCTTGATATCCGGGAAAATAAGTTTTAACCGTTCAGTCGCCACAACCCCGTTCTCAAGCGGCATATTGATGTCCATCAGAACTATATCCGGTGTGATCTGGTTACAAAGTTCAATAACTTGTATACCGTCTCCACACTCGCCAATCACCTCCATGTCTTCTTCCATATTAATGATCCGCTTGACACCTTCACGAAAGAGCTGGTGATCATCCGCAATAATAATTCTTACATTGCGTTTATGACTCGCCGTGTTGTCCATACTGATTTTCCTCCTTGTTCTCTGCGCCGCCTATAGGGATCAGCATCGTAATTTTTGTGCCTGAATCTTTTGCGGAGTCCAGATCCATCGAACCTTCCAGCAGCTCCACACGCTCTCGCATGCCAAGTAAACCGAAGTTGTTTCCCTTAGCAATTCTTTGCTCAATCTGTGCTACATCAAATCCGACACCGTTGTCTACCACATAGATCTGAACCTGTTCGGGCTCCAAGGTTAACTCCACAGATACGAAAGTGGCTTTGGCATGCTTGATCACGTTAGAAAGAGCTTCCTGCACCAGGCGGAAAATCGCGATCTCCAATCCGGATGGAATACGAGTCTCTTTGCCTACGAGATTGAACTGCGTACGGATCTTGTGCTTCTCCTCAAAATCCTGCACATATTTGCGCAATGTAGGAACAATTCCCAAATCGTCAAGCGCCATAGGGCGGAGGTTGAAGATAATTTTGCGTACTTCTTCAAGCCCCCCTCTGACTTGTCCCTTCAAATCTATTAGTTCTTCTTTGACTGCAGATACATCTTGCTTCATCAGCATTCGCTCTGCGATTTCGGTGCGAAGCACGACATTGGCCATTGTTTGCGCCATACCGTCGTGAATTTCCCGGGCAATTCTTTTGCGTTCTTCCTCTTGGGCCAAAATAATTTTCAGCCCGAACAATTGTCTATTTTTTGCTGATTCCAATATGCGGGTAACCTGGTTCAAATCGCCGGATAAATATTCAAGTACGACATTCATTTGGGAGACTATCGTTTCGGCCCGTTCCACTTGCTTGTCCACATTTTTGACGCGCTGCTGAAGATCGTTGCGCCGCGCCTTCAGATGGTTTTCTTTTTCGCGTGCGATCGTAAGCTCCAGTTGGAGAGCGATCGCGGCCTCGTAAGCCGTTTTGATATCTTCTTCGCGGTAGCGATTGAAATCGCGGCTTACCTCCGTAAGACGAATACGGGATCGTTTGTAGTCCTTTTCCAACCTATCCACTAGTTCGATAGTAATGCTGGCCTCTTCTTTAATTTCTGCCAATTCGCGAACAAGAGCCTCTCTTTCCAGGCGGGACGTTTCAGCAATTTCAAAAATTTGATACTTGCTGCTCTCCATGACGTTAATGGCGTTTTTTATGACACGATCTATAGCGTCCGGCTGCAAATGGAACAAGCTCCTTTATGAAAACGAAATTGGTCTACCCCATATTGTAACATAATTCTACAGTTTTGAAGTGTACTTCTAGCACTATTTATTCCAGCGTAATGCCTTGATTTATAGGTTCCCAGCCCACCTTCCACCCTAATTTCTCGGAAATTAGTCGCAGAGGCACCATAGTCAGATTGTTCATAATCCGCGGGGCTACTTCCGCAGTCACGCGTTCCCCATTCACGATCAAATCCGGATTGTCGAGCCATAGGTCGATCAGTTTGTCTCCGCGAATAATCGTTACCTTGCGCTCTTTATCGTCCCATTTTACATTGCCGCCCAGTGCTTCCGTAACAAAACGAATCGGTATCATCGTATTCCCATTAATAATGACCGGCGCTTGTTCCAATGTCATCGGATTGTTATTCAGACTTACCTGCTTTTTATTTACGTTCAGCTTCACCTGATTTTTCGGGAGCTGAGCCATTTGTCCTTTGTAAATGAACGATATGTCATCAATATTAATTTTCCCTTTGGACGCCCTTTCATCCTGTCCAATAGCTGGATTGGCAACGTATACGCTCTTCAATGTTACGGGAAACTTCAGGCCCGACATATCGGCAGTTACCTTTTTCCATCCGGTCCAATTCATATTCTCCGTAAAGCTTCTCAACTGCTGCTTGCCGTCGGCATCCACAAACTCTGCACGCACCCAGTTCATGCTTCCATCGCCATATACTTTCGCCGTAATAAACTGCGGTTCACCGTCTACTGGCGTCCCACTCGGAGCGTCAAATCTGGCATAAGCCGCTTTTGTACCTGAACCCTTGGTAAAATCATAAGAGATTTCCAGGTTTTTATTGCCGTTCATTTGGCTTATTTTGACGTTGGAGACGACCTCAGCCGGATATTGGTCTCCATTCGTCATTACCGCGTTATGATCCAGGTCGTACCAAATCTTCTCTTGACCTACAGGCAATGTGACCATTGTACTGTAGCCGTCATATCTGGCAATAACCTGGGCTCCCTGGCTGCCTGCCGTACTATCCACATGCAGCACACCGCCGGTAATTTTCCCTTGAATTCCGCTAAGCTCCCAATCCGCCGAAGCGGCAGGCAGCTCTCTCGTTAAACCGCTTTTCGTAGTTACTGTAATAGGAAGCCTGAAATCCCCACCCTCCGTCAATGAAAATCCGCCTGCGCTAAAAGTCATGGACGCGATCTGGTCACGTCCTACTACTTCTACGTCCATAGACGCAGAACCTTTTCCGGACGTCGCGGTAATTTGCGTTTTGCCCACTTGCGCCGGTGTAAATACATTATCTTTGAACGTTCCCGCGGACCCGGAGCTGCTCCATTGCGGGACAATCGAAGATACGTCCATTGGATTGTAATAGTCGTCATAGGCGCTGAATTGATATGTACTGGACTCGTTTTTGAATAATACGTTCGCTCCCCTTAAAATAAGTCCTTTCAGCTGGCCTTTGGGAGCTGTCGAGTACACGCCGACACCATTCGCTACCGCGCGCTGATTGCCATTCTCGGTTTTGTTCGTCAGCTTTGGCGCCGTTTCTCCCAACGGCCTCGATACCATCTGCGTAGATCCGCCGCCGTCCAGAATCATACCGCGCCATACGCCGGCCTGGATCATGAACTGCTGGAGCTCGGGAAGCGTCATTCCTTGGCTGCCGCCGCTCCTATCGGATGTAAGAATATATGCGGTTTTCATATCTTTGGAATAGCCGATCGCCGTTCTGGAACGCGGCGTGTAGCCGTTGAAATCATTCACATTCCGTGTGAAATAACTCGGCTTCCCTTCATCGACAAGCAGTGTGCTGCCGCCGATCATCGTCTTGAACGTTTTCCAGTCGTACGTTTTGGAAGCGTCATGCGGGATCATATCGTATTTTGCCGTAATTTTATCCCCGACTTTAAGATGGTTGACGATAAAATCTCTCGCCTGCCCCGAGCCTCTGAGAATGAAACCGTCTGCCGGAGGAATCATTTTGACGTTTGTATCTACTTCGATTTCCTTTACTACACCGTTCTGAACCAATGCCTCCGTAGGAACATTCGTTCCGTCCACGGCACGCTGCTGATTTCCCCAAGCATTCGTATACAGAAGCAGACCGTTCGCAATCATTGGCGTGCCGCTTTCATCCCAATAATACGTCTTGTTCACTGCCGTAAGATCGAAAGCTGTTCCGTCTTTGGCCGTGACCGATCCTTTGAAATCAAAAATATCAATGATCGGTTGATTATCCTTCGTAATCACAAACGAATAAATTCCGGATGTCTGAGTCGGGCTTGACATGATTTGACCATTGGTTATTTGCGCCCCTTCAGGAGCTCCTTCTGCCGTTGTATCGAAAAAGTCCCCGTTAACCCCTGCCACGGCACCGGTATCCTTAGCCATACCCAGCACACTCTGGTTTTTCGTGAACTGATTGTTCGTTCCCGCCATTGCGTCAATCTTGACATTGGGGTTGGTTAAATCTACTTCTATGACATTCGCATTCACCGATACATTCTTATTGTTTCTCGCAGTCGACCAAACGTAATTTTTGAGAATAGCTCCAGAAGTAATCGTCTCCTGCGAACTTAACGTCAATGTTGAATCAGCCGCCCTGACCGGGGTTCCTATAACCATCTGCAATGACAATGCGCAAGCCAGCGCTCCAATCCCCAACTGCTTCCGTAACCTCATGCTGCTTTTCCACTCTCCTCTATCAGTCTACTATCTGAACTTAACAAATATATAGACTCTAATTCTATTGAAAAAGTTACGGAGCAGCCGCCGTTGTATTTATATGATTGAAAAAAAATACAAAAAGAGACCATCCCGTTGAGGGATGGCCTCTTGACAATCTTAGCTATTGATTAAAGCTTCCGCTTTTAAAATTTCAGCTTTATCCGTACGTTCCCATGGAACATTCAGGTCGTTGCGGCCAAAGTGACCGTAAGCTGCCGTTTGACGGTAAATCGGACGGCGTAGATCCAGCTGCTTGATGATACCGGCTGGACGAAGGTCAAAATGCTTGCGGATCAGCTCGACAAGCTTGTCTTCGCTAACTTTGCCTGTGCCGAAAGTATCCACTGCGATCGAAACCGGTCTTGCTACGCCAATTGCATAAGCCAATTGAACTTCGCATTTGTCGGCGAGACCCGCGGCTACGATGTTTTTGGCAACATAGCGAGCAGCGTATGCACCAGAACGGTCAACTTTTGTCGGATCCTTACCGGAGAAAGCGCCGCCGCCATGGCGAGCGTATCCACCGTAGGTGTCGACGATAATTTTACGACCCGTAAGACCCGCATCCCCTTGAGGTCCGCCAATAACGAAACGGCCGGTCGGGTTGATGAAATAGTTCGTATTATCATCCAAAAGTTGCGCAGGCACGATAGGCTTAATAACATGCTCTTTGATGTCTTTTTGGATTTGTTCCAAAGTTACTTCCTCGCTGTGCTGCGTGGAAACGACAATCGCGTCAACGCGAACCGGTTTGTCTCCATCGTACTCTACAGTAACTTGAGTCTTGCCATCGGGACGCAGGTAAGGAAGAGTTCCGTTCTTGCGAACTTCAGTCAGACGGCGCGCCAATTGGTGGGAAATCGAAATCGGCAGCGGCATAAGCTCCGGAGTTTCGTTAACCGCAAATCCGAACATAAGACCTTGGTCTCCTGCGCCGATTGCTTCGATTTCCTCATCGGACATTGTACCTTCTCTTGCTTCAAGCGCTTTGTTGACGCCTTGCGCAATGTCAGGGGATTGCTCGTTCAGGGATACCAAAACCGCACATGTCTGGGAGTCAAAACCATACTTAGCGCGAGTGTACCCGATTTCTTTGATCGTTTGTCTTGCGATAGCTTGAATATCTACATACTCAGAGCTGGAAGTGATCTCACCAATTACCAATACCAAACCCGTTGCAACGGATACCTCGCACGCTACGCGCGCATTCGGATCATTTGCAAGGAAAGCATCCAATACCGAGTCAGAAATTTGGTCACAAATTTTATCAGGATGACCTTCTGTTACGGATTCGGATGTAAATAAACGACGTCCACGTTCTAGTGCCATGTCATTCATCCTCCTATAATCATAGTATGTATGAAAAGCCCCCAATTGATGCCTCTTGCCATCATTCGTTCGCGCTTTAATCAGCAGCTTTTCATGCTGACCGGAATGTGTATTCTACTCGCTGGTGCGGTGTAAAAAATAAACATTTCCGACATAAAGAATAGTTGTCTTATAACAAAAATGAACCTTCTCCGGGTGGAAAAGGCTGCAAAGGCATTGACCTTCAATTAATTATCTTACTGCATTTGTTGTCTAGTGTCAACGAAAGCATGTGAAATTAATAGAATCATAACAATTTTTATCCTACAAAGTAAAAAGGGTCTCTTCCGCTTTTTGGATCAGCCGTCTCGTAATATTGCCCCCGACCGCACCCGCATCCCTGGAAGAAATATGGCCCCAGTAATCCTCTTTTATGGAAGAGGCGGGGATCGAACCGAGCTCGGTAGCAAACTCCGTATTGCCGATACCATAGGCATTTTTACCTACAGGCAACCCAAGCTCTTCTGCAATTTCATACTTAAGGATATCCAGCGCCTTCTTCGACTCGGGAACAACCTTGACGTTATTGCTTCTAGCCATAACTATTCTCCTCCTTAAGTTGTGTTCAACTGTAGTATGGCTAGATTGCAGATGCCGAAAACTCATAAGATGTTGTCAACTGGGGTAAAATTATGGAGTCACTGTACTACCGTCAGCATTGAGCAAAAGATAACTGCCGCGAACCATAACATAAATGTCCGCTGTATTTTTTGGACTCGGTTTAATCCCGCGGCCTTCGCGAGGAAAAATGAGCAAATGATTTAATTCCACTGCTGCCCCCTCTGCCACATCTTTACCAGCAGTAACGTCGGGTACACCCTCGCCATCCTTGCTCACCACAACCGTTTTGCCCGTTCGCACAATAAACTCACTGCCACTGCCGGCGTAGAGAGTTTGTCCGGATTTTAGCAAAACTACGCTCATATTCGATGAAGTCGCACTCCCACCTGAGTTTGTGCCGCTGGACGTATCGCCCTGTGAAGCTAGCGCCGAAGCGATAAGTTCTTTCACTTTTGCCTCGCTTAAAGTATTTTGATCAAAATAACTCTTGGTAATGACCGGATCCGTCGATGATCCTGGCGTTGGAGCGTCGGCTTTTGATACGGACAAAAATGACGTCGATAAAAAAATAACCGAAAAAGCTGTCGCAAGAACTCTTTTCTTCTTCATAGTTGTGCACTCCTGTCATTAAAAAATCTGGTAATATAAAGGAAATTCCAATCCTTTTGTTGAAGTATACTTTATAACTAAATTCGACAAAATGGAGTGATTCCGGTGAAAAGGTTACTAACCGCAACTTTGATTTTATTCTTTATATCCAGCAGCGTCAATGCCTCTACCAATCACGGCAGTTTCGAAGGAAATCCCATAGTGAGCATACAATCTAGTGGAAAAGAACTAAAAGTCGATGACGTCCCCGCCATTAATTACAACGGAAGAACTATGGTCCCGATTTATTTATTGAAGCAGCTCGGCGTCGAAGCTGTATGGAACGATGCAACTTACAGCGTAAATGTAACAGTAAAAGATAAAGCTGCCGGAACTCCAACTACCCCAACCCCAACCAAAGATGATGCAAATACAAAAAAAGACGACCTCGAAATTCTTAAAGACACCTACAAATGGCTGAGCGATACGGATATGGCACTCTGGATGTTTGCTGTAAGATTGCAGCAGTATGCGGATTCGGATTTGACAATTAACCAGGATCATTTGACGGATAGTGACTACGAAGACCTAAATAATCTTTATAAAGAATCGCTAGCGTTTGCTACTGAGAGAATCAATGATATTAAAATCAATAATTCGATCAAAGACATTCTTACGAATCAAACCAGTGCGCTCATACAACTCGGCCAAACAAGAAACCTGATTACTCTTTGGCGGTCTAAGTCTAATGACACACAAATAACAAATAGTTTAAAAATTAGTTTGTTAAACTCTCAAACCATAACCCAGAAGAACCTAAACTTCACCAACAAATGCATTCATGATCTTATAGCAGCCAAATATAAAAGCAGTAAAAACCCTTCGTAGATAGAAGGGTTTTTACTGCTTTATTTAATCAAATTTAAAAAACGTACAATAACAACGGAAGCCTGAGCTCGAGTTGTTTGCTCGTTGGGGCCAAATAATTCATCATTCAAACCATTCATAATTTTAGCATTAAGAACTTCCGCAATTTCCTTCCCGCCCCAAGAAAGATTTTTTAGATCACTATATTGGCCAAGCAATTCTTTTTCTCTTGCATCACCAATGGAAAGTCCAATATTGCTATGTTCAAGAGCCCTTACCAGTATGCTTGCTAGTTCTACTCTTGTAACTGCTTTATCCGGCTGGAATGTACCATTCTCATATCCGCCAATAATTCCCTCTTGTGTAGCCTCCGTAACGTACGGATAAAACCAATCGCTTTGATTCACATCTTGAAAATATGTTTGCTTTGTTACGGACGTTTGCGAGCCGGTGTTCATCGCTTTTACCAACATGGCTGTAAACTCAGCCCGAGTCAAACTTTCGTCAGGAGCAAAAGAAGTCTCTGTCTTGCCAGCAACAATTTGTTTACTGGCCAAATAGTCTATGTATTT
Organism: Paenibacillus sp. sgz302190; assembly: GCF_059820445.1. Classification (NCBI taxonomy): domain Bacteria; kingdom Bacillati; phylum Bacillota; class Bacilli; order Caryophanales; family Paenibacillaceae; genus Paenibacillus; species Paenibacillus sp. sgz302190. The sequence goes on along the minus strand of NZ_JBZYAO010000023.1, from coordinate 6,757 downwards.
GCTTGCCCAATGATTTTGCGTGTCTTCAAATTTAACACTCTCTGAATTCGCCAAAATCCCAGTTGGAAATATGGTCAAGAATAGGATTAATAAAACTGTAACTCGAAAAGCATATTTCGCATGCATTTGTAAACCTCCTCACTAATGACTAATTTACATTTTTTACACTCATTATACCCTAATAATGATAGGTAATCAAATAACTCAACAAATATGAAAAGTAAAAAGGAGATCCCGAAGGGTCTCCTTTTTACTAAAAAACTATCTTAGTGAGTTGTTGTGTAAGAAACTGTTGCAGATTTGCCTGATGGGGATGTTGCTGTCACATCGAATGTTACATAAGCTACATCGTCAGTTGTATCCGTAGTACCTTTTGTATCTTTCAATGTACCATTTGGAGTTGCATTCACATTACCGTATTGATCAATCGTTACAGTACCGCCTCTAATGTTATCAATCGAGAAGGTGATGCCCAACAAATAGTTGTATTTCTGAGCTTTGTCATCTTCATAAGTAATGCCGTAGTTATCAGTTACATTGATACCTTTAAATGTATTGAAACCACTTTGAGCAATTGTTTTAGTTGCATCATCAAATGTTACTTTATCAACACCAAGTGCATCATTCTTAACAGTAATGCTAGTTGTCGCTGTTTTAACTTTGTTATTGTTTGTCAAGAAGCTTACGTTGATTGTTGCAGTACCTACTTTATTACCAATTACATAAGCTTTTCCAGCACCGTTGTATACAACTTGAGCAACGGAGGTATTGGAAGATGTAATTGCTGTAATTTTCTTCGGCAGAGCAACAGTTTCACCAGCAGCATTTGTTGCAGATACTGTTACTTCACGAGCCAGTTTACTGTCACTTGCAGATTTTTGAGTAGCAGCAGACAAGATTGGATCATCGCTATTACCTGCAACACCATCAGGGCCGTTTCCATTGTCGTATCTTACTCCATCAACAATTACTCCACTATCAAGAGCGTTGAAGAGAGTAGGCACACTGTTAAGGCTATAAGTCAGGCTGTCTGTTGAAGTTATTACATCGATGTTGCGAGTAATGGTATCAATAACTGTTTCAGTTCTGCTAGAGTCGGTATTTACTTTAATCAACTCAATTTTGAATCCAAACGTTCCGCTAGCAGATACTGTTGTAGCAGCACGATAAGTATTATTAAGTTGATCAAATGTTGTGTTTTTAACTACTCCGCTGTTACCAGATACATAAGCAAATTTCCTCAAATTCGTGATGCTTCCATATCCCGGGAGAGTAGGGTCGCTCGCCAATGCAGTTGAGTCTGCTGGACCTGATTTAGAATCGTCATCAACAGTAAGAGCTTGTATACCATCGGCTACATTCAAAGGAGTAACTCTCGTATAGTAATAAACAACTCCTGACACAGTACCATCTGCCGCGATCGTTGCATTTACTGCATTTCCTTGACCATCTGTTGTAAGGAAAGAATCTTGGCTTTTGCCATATTGGTCAATAGCTTGAACTACAAATTTCGAGTAGCCACCTGGAACAACTTTCTTGGCTGGTTCAGTAGCAAGGTACAGATGATCCGGAATACGAACGTTTCCGACTGTAACTTGTTTTTGAGCATTACTGTTAGCGCCAGATGTAGCAATATACGCGTTTACTGAAACGATACCGCCTTTACCTGCTGTGATGGAAGACATTCGAACAGATCCTTTATGCTCTCCACCTTGGTAAATTTTCGCAACACTTGTTGTTCCATCTTCATTAAGAACATTAGCACCAGATACAGTTACGTTGATACGTTCCTTGTTACTATCGCTTGTCAAATCATCAAGGCTCAGTTTGTTTCCTGAAGCGTCGTATGCAACGATCGGAATGTAAACATCGGTATCCCCAGTAGCCACACTTCCGATATCACCAATTTCCACTTTAGTCGCTACAGCATTAGAAGTAATGGAAATTTTAGTGGATGCAGCGGCACCTTGAAGATACACTTGTGCAGTGTAATCTCCTGTTTTCTCGATATTATCAGTCAGGCTGACACGAGCTGCCGGAACATCATTGTTGCCATAATTTTGAATACCAGCTTTCAAAAGTTGCTCATACGGAGTGAAGATAACTTGAGCTTTCTTATCTTCAACGAGGTCATTTGCAGTTGAAGACAAGATATCGGAAACTGCTTTGAAGCCTAGTTGGTTGCCATATTGATCATATACGTTCAAATCAAATGTTGCTGTTTCACCTTTTTTAGTGATACCTGTTTTCCCATTTGAGTAGTTAACAGTACCAGCTTCCATTTTGGTGATAAATGGTGCCACACCTACTGTAAAGTTTTTACTTGCCGACAAGTGAGTATCGTTAAAGTAGATATTTACAGGAATAACAGTCAAGTTAGATTGAGATTTGGTTACACCATCAGCACTTGCTACAGTGCTGTCAAAAGTAATCTTGAGAATGCCATCAGATTTTTTCGTAATTTGAGCTGTTTGACCAGTACCCAAGATTACTGTGTAAGAACCAGCCGAGAAAGATGCATTCTCACCATATTGGTTGGTAGCTTTCACTAAAACTGTGGAATTTTTTGTAAGTGCAATAGTGTCACTTGCGTTTACAAAATCAATTTTTTGTACTACTTCATCCACAGCCGTAAATTTAGCTGTTGTTTTGTCAACAACATTTGCATCCAAACCGCTAAGCGTAACTGTGTACTCACCAGCACGAAGAGTCTCGTCTGTAAGCGACAAAGTTACGGATTTTTTATCATCAGCAAATTTTGCTGTTGTATTTACTGCAGTAGATCCACCTTTAGTCAAAGCAACTTTAGCTTTGTCAGTGTCAACTGGTTTGTTGAAGCTTACTACAACTGTTTTAACGCCAGTAGCTTTAACATTTGTCAAAGAAATTTTGCCAGCTGGAACGTATTGTTGTTTAGCTTCGTATGCGCCAGTCAGAAGCAGGTCGCGAGTTGCGTTGGATTTACCGCCGAAACCGCCGTCAGCTGCTGGGAACAATTTCAGTTCAAGAGCCAATGCTACATAGCCTTGTGCCCAATCGTCAACTGTTGCATCGTCGCCAGTTTTTGCTTTTGCTTCAGCATCTTTATTCAGGACGCGAACCAGGAAAGTTGCCAGTTGTTCTTTAGTTACTTTGCCAGCTGGGTTGTAAGTACCTTCGCCGTAACCGTCAGTTACGCCGGCAGTTTTCAGAGCTTCGATGTAAGGAAGCGCATAGCCGTTAGCTGCATCGTCGGATTTAACATCGGAGAAGCTGGAAGTTTTCAGGTCTTTGTTGATGTCAAGAGACATGACCAAAGCCGCTACTTTAGCGAATTGAGCGCGGTTCATTTCTTCTTTCAGACCAAACTCGGTGTCGCTGATTCCGTCGAAGATGCCTGCGCTAATCATAGCGTCGAATTTTGCTTTTGTCGCTGCGTCAAGATCTTTAAGATCTGTGAAGTTAGCGGATGTTTTTGTTGCTGTAGTTGCTGATGTAGTTGTTGCTGCTGTATCAGCAAATGCTACGGAAGAAAATACGGATAATGCCATTGCTGTAGAAAGAACTACGGATAAACTTTTCTTCATAACCTTTTTTTCTCCTCCTCGAATATCTTTCGCTTTATTTTGTAGGTTTGATCTAACAATATTTGAGCTCGATTCACTCATTGTCCGGTTCACCCCCTTTCCAGAGTTGGAGCATAATTATAACTAAGTTCGCTTGTAGCCCTTTAGCCACATGGAAACTAGTAAACTTTAACTAGAAAAGAAAAGATAGGTACCCACTCATACCACTTCACATTATACAATGGTCGAATAGCGTCGTAAAGAGTTATTTTTAATCATTTCCAAAACAGGCTAACTGTTCTTCTTGCCTTAACTGTTTTCAAAAGTATTAAACGCAGTATTCGAAAAAAAGTTGCGTCACATGAAAAAAAAGTTTTTTCTGCATCATTTTTTATTTTGAATTGGCTAAAAACACGTTGTTTGCATAAAAATAAACAAACAAAAAAAGACCCCGAAGGGTCTTCTTTGCTTGCTTATTGATTATTGAGCAGTCAATGCGATGCTTGCCGATTTGCCGCTTGGTGTTGTAGCTGTCAGGTCGAAGCTTACAGATGTCGATGGGCTTGTTGGCGTTGCCACTACGTTGCCGTATTGGTCTACCGATACCGTTCCGCCCACTACATGGTCGACCGAGAATGCTGCGCCGAGCAGGTAGTTGTACATTTTCGCGTCGCCGTCTTCGTACTTGATGCCGTAGTTGTCGACGATGTTCATTCCAGTGAAGGCGTTGAATCCGCTAAGTCCGATCGTTTTGCTTGTATCGTCGAAGCTGATTTGATCTACCGCAAGCGCGTCGCTCTTCACGGTTATTGCAGTTGTTGCTGTTTTAACTTTGCCGTCGTTCGTTTTGTAGCTCACGTTGATCGTTGCCGTTCCCGCTTTGTCACCAATCACATATCCTTTGCCGTTGGCGTACACGACTTGAGCTACCGATGTGTTCGAAGAAGTGATGGCGGTAATTTGTTTCGGAAGCGCTACAGTGTCGCCGGCTGCATTCGTTGCAGATACGGTTACTTCGCGGGCCAGTTTACTTGTGTTAGCTGCTTTTTGATCCGCTGCACTCAGTGTGCCGCTTGTATCGTATTGAGCGCCGTCGATGATAACTCCACTATCGATGGCATTGAACAAAGCCGGTACGCTGTTCAGACTGTAGCTCAGGCTGTCGGTCGATGTCGCTACGTCGATGTTGCGAGTCACGGTATCAACTACGCTCTCATTGCCCGATGCGTCTACTTTGACCAGTTCCACTTTCACGCCGAACGTTCCCGACGCGCCGGATCCGGTTGCCAGACGGTACGTATCGTTCATTTGATTGAACGCTGTGTTCTCAACCATGCCTGTAGCGCCGCTCACAGCTTGAAGGTTTTTGAAGCTGTTCGCCGATGTGAACGCAGCTGTTACGGCGCTGGATGCAGTGTCATTGTCCGCTGTGATCGCTTGAACGCCTGTTGTTGTGTTCACCGGCGTCATTTTTGCGTAGTAGTACACGCTGCCGGAAACAGATGTAGGAGTAGCGTTTGTTGACGCATTGCCTTGGCCGTCCGTTGCAAGGTAGGAATCCTGGCTTTTGCCGTATTGGTCAATCGCTTGAACCACGAAGCTTGTGTAGCCGCCAGGTACGATTTGTTTAGCCGGCTCAGTGACGACTTTCAAGTGATCCGGGATACGTACGTTGCCGACCGTGTAGGACTTCGTAGCCGTGCTGTTCGCACCGGACGTTGCGATGTAGGCATTAACCGTTACAACGCCGTTATGGCCCGCTGTGATGTTCGACAAGCGGATGGAACCTTTGTGTTCGCCGCCTTGGTAGATTTTCGCTACGCTTGCTGCGGTTGTAGTACCTTCGTTCAGGGCGCTGGCTCCGGATACTGCCACATTGATCCGATCCACGTTTTGATCGCTTGTCAGGTCGTCTACGCTCAGTTTGTTGCCCGCTGCGTCATAAGCCACGATCGGGATGTACACGTCTGTGTCGCCCGCGGCAATCACGTCGCCCATGTCGCCGATTTCCACTTTTGTCGCTACCGCTTTGGATGCGATCGATAGTTTGCTCGATGCCGATGCGCCTTGCAGGTACACTTGAACCGTGTAGTCGCCGGCTTTCTCGATGTTGTTGGTCAGGTTCACGCGTACTTCTGGGGTATCGTTGTTGTCATAATCCTGCATGCCTGCGTTCAGCAGCGCCTCGTATGGCGAGAATACCACTTGCGCTTTTTGATCGGTTACCAGGTCGTTTGCGTTTGTACTCAGGGCGCTTTGGATCGCACTGAAGCCCATTTCATTGCCGTATTGGTCAAATACGCTCACTGGGATCGTTGCTGTCTCGCCTTTTTGAGCGATGCTCGTTTGACCGTTCGAGTATTTTACAGTACCCAGTTCCATTTTCGTAATGAACGGCGCTACGCCGACTGTGAAGTTTTTGCTCGCCGACAAGTGCGTGTCATTGAAGTAGATGTTCACTGGAATGACCGTCAGGTTGGACTGGGAAGCCGTGCCTGCAGCAGCCAATGTGCTGTCAAATGTCAATTTCAGCAAGCCTGCATCTGTTTTCGTAATTTGTGCCGTTTGGCCGTTACCCAGGATAACTGTGTAGGAACCTGCGGAGAACGAAGCGTTCTCGCCGTATTGGTTCGTTGCTTTGACCATGACCGTTGCTTTTGTGGTACGAGCTACTGTGTCGCTGGCGTTAACGAAGTCAATTTTTTGCAAGGTTTCGTCTTGGGCCGTGAAAGTAGCTGTTGTTTTATCTACAGCTGCAGTATCCAAACCGCTCAGCGTAACGGTGTAGTCGCCTGCGCGAAGATTGGTGTCCGTCAACGTCAAGGTTGCGGATTTTTTGTCATCGGCAAATGTCGTCGTAGTCGCTACGGCCGTTGAACCTTGTGTCAAAGCCAGTTTCGCTTTGCCGGTGTCTACCGGTTTGTTGAAGTTGACCGTTACTTTTTGTACGCCTGTCGGTTTCGCATCGGTTACCGATACTTTACCGGCTGGAACGTATTGCTGCTTGGCTTCGTATGCGCCAGTGAGCAGCAGGTCGCGAGTTGCGTTCGCTTGGCCGCCGAATGTGCCGTCTGTGCCGTTAGGCAGCAGTTTCAGCTCCAGCGCCAGGGCTACATAACCTTGAGCCCAGTCGGAGACTGTAGCGTCGCTGCCTGTTTTTGCCCGAGCGTCAGCATCTTTGCCCAGTACGCGGTCCAGGAACGTCGCCAGCT
>NZ_JBZYAO010000022.1:0-136011 GCF_059820445.1 Paenibacillus sp. sgz302190 | reverse complement strand
AGATTTTTTAATGATCCACCAGATAAAAGTATCAATAAAATACAATTTTAGGAACATTTTGAAACAAAATTTTTCATGTCAGGTTTGTTGCAAAGCTAGTGGGAAAAACCTGTACTTTCGCAGGTTTTTTCCCTACCACGATGCCTCCTGCCCATTTTGTTCAGTTTCGCGACCTCACCAGGAGAGGTGCGCACCCAGAAAAAGCGGCTGTCCCTCCAATTAGGGGCTCACTGTTTCCCATAGCCCTAACTAAGTGTCGCGACTTTCTCGGGCAGCCTGATTATGCTTCCGTTTCCTCGATAATCGCAAATCCCCAGCGCTCAAGCTGCAGCGCCTGTCCCCGCTTCACGGACTCGCCGCTCAGCAGCTCCGTCCCGTCCGCATGCGGGTAATCCAACGATTCGGCGCTGTCGGAGTAGTTGAAATAATAGCGGACGGTTCGGCCCTGGCCGTTTACGCCGGATTTCACGATCAGCGGGAAACGAACAGCTTGGTCGGCGCCCCAAAGGCCGGATTCTTTCGCCGCGGACTCTAGCACTTTGCTCATGACGGCGGCGCTTGGCAGACAACCGATGTAGGTTGCCGTTCCTTTTCCGTACGCGTTCCTGGTAATCGCCGCGTACGCTCCCCAATGCGGATGGTCGTAGGAGGCCAGCACCTCCGCCGTCGTCGGAGTCAGCAGTTCCATCCACGTCTCCACGCGGTTGTCGTCCGCTCCGACTTCGAATGGATCGCCTTTGAACGCGACCGACTTCGGCTCGACGAACATGCTGTAGCCGATGCCGCAAGCTTCGCCGATCACGCCCGGTTGAACCGTGCTGCGGACTTTGATGTGCTCGTCGGCAAACCCGCTTTTGAACGTATACACGATATGGCCGCCGTTCCGGACAAAAGCGTTCAGACGTTCGAGAAGCTCATCGGACGCCGCGTACAGAGCAGGCACGAGCAGCAAGTCGTAGTCCGCCAAATTGGCGCTGCCCGGATGAACGATATCGCAGCCGATATTCATTTTATAAAGCGCATCGTACATCAGTCTTACGACATCGTTATAGTTGACCTGGCGGCCGGGCAGCGGGAACCATTCGATCGCCGTCAGCGCTTCGTTGCTGACGAGCAGCGCCGCCCGGTTCGTCTTCCGCAGATTCACGAGCTGCGATGACAATCGGGCGAAATCGCGGCCGATCGTCTTAGCCTCATTATAAACGGGATTCGGCGCAAAATCATGGCTTAGCAAACCTTTCCAGTACGTCTCGAAAGAGTTGTGGATGGAATGCCAATGCCAGTACGAGACCATGTTCGCCCCGGAAGCGAGATGGCTGAACGCCTGCAGCCGCAATTGTCCGGGATAAGGAGTCCAGTCCGGAAAAGCTTGCGCCTGCGTCTCCAGCACCAGGTAGTTCGCCGCTTTCAGGGAACGGGTCACATCCCCGCCGAACGAAATTTCGGCTCCGGTCAGATTATCCTGGGAAGGATGGTAAATGTCCACCCCCGCGATATCCAAAGCTGCGGACGCGGCAAAATGATCCACATCCGGCTGGACGCCGAAAGAATAGCCTCTCCATGCGAAATCGAAGTTATGCGTTACAAACTGCCCCGGACGCTTGTACTCGTTCACGATCGCCGTCTGCCACGCCAGAAAATCGGTCACAAGCTTCCGCTGGAACCGGGCGAATTCCGCCCCCAGACTGCCGTTGATCGTGCCGACGACGGACGGGAAGTCTTCCCAGCCGTTGATGCGGTTGCTCCAGTAATCGAGCCCGAACTCATGGTTGAGGCGTTCAATTGTCTGGAACTTGTCCTTCATGTATTTCACGAACATGAACTGGACGTTCGGGCCGGCCGTATGGTAATGCTTCGTCTCATTGTCGACCTGATAGCCGATAACGGCAGGGTGGCCGCAGACGCGCCCGATCAGCTTGCGAATGATTCTTTCCGAGTAAAACAAATATTTCGGATTGGTAATGTCCATAATTTGCCGGGCCCCGTAGCGTCCCGGACCTTTGACCGTTTCCGCCAAAATGTCCGGATGCTCCTTGACCATCCAGGTCGGAACCGCATACGTGGGAGTTCCCACGATAACTTTGATACCGGCTTCGTGCATCGCGTCCAGCACTCTGTCGACATGCGCGAACTCGAACACACCGTTCTGCGGCTCGTGCGTGCTCCAGGTCGACTCGGCGATCCGCACCAAAGTGATGCCGGCTTCCTTCATCATCCGAATGTCCTGATCCAATCTGTCGTAAGGCAAATATTCAATGTAATACGCTGCGCCGTATAATAATTCGTTCATGGCAAGCACCTCCGGTTACTTGGTCGTTATTAGCTTATTTGGCGAATACAATCGTATTGAACGACTCGGGCTCCAGCGCAAAATCGCGCACTTGCGCGCCGTCCGATAGCCGCACAACTCTCGTTTCCGCGAACGGATTGGCGATCACGACCACTTTGTCCCCGTCCGGTCTTGCAAAAGCAAGCGCATTTCCCGTCCACGGGCCTTGTAAGCCGAGACGTACGGAGCCCGGCGAAACAAAGTGCGAGAAATGTTTCATCACATAATATTCCGGGTTCATCGTGGCCTGGCGGGCCGCCGGATCGACCGTAATCATCGAGTTTTGCTCCCAGCCCCACGTGCTGCGCCCTTTCGGCTCCAAAACCATGTTCCAGTAAATATAAGCGTTCACGCCGTTTGTAAAATAGTGCTGATACAAATTGTATACGTATTTGGCGTAGTCCCACGTATTCGTGCCGTCGCCGCACTCGTTTTCCGTCTGCATGTAGCGGAGCTCCGGGTAGCTTTGCACGGTTCGCTGAATGCCGTATTTGCCCGCCCATTGGTAGCCGACGCCTTTGATATACTTGTACGCTTCCGGATCGCTCAGCACGGTAAACGCGTAGGCATTGAAATCTGATGTCGTTTTCTTCAGCCATTCCTGCCAAGGTTCCGGCGCATTGATCGTCCCGAGCCAAATTTCCGCATCGATCCGGTGCTTCTCGAAAGCCGGCCCCAAATAATCGCGGATGAAATCGCGCAGCTGCTCGCCCGTCCACAGGCAGGATGGGAACTTCTGATCGGCAACCACTTCATTTTGCACATGAATCTGATGAATCGTGATGCCTTCGCTGCGGTAAGCTTCCACAAACTTAACGAAATACAGCGCGTAAGCTTCGAGTATTTCTTTTTCCCAGCGCAAAGTTCCGTAGTTGTACGCTCGCGGGAATTTCATCCAGGTCGGCGGACTCCAGGGAGAAGCGAAAAATTTCAAATCCGGATTGTAAGTCAAAGCTTCCTTGATGTAAGGAATCAAATATTGACGGTCCCGCTCGATGGAAAAATGCTTCATTTCGAGGTCCCCGTCCGTTTCGTTCAAGCTGTACCACTCCAGCGCATAATCGCTGGCGCCGATCGGCAGACGGCAGATGCTGAATCTGTGCTCTCCCTCCGGATGAAACAGCGCATGCATGACGCGGGCTCTTTCTTCGTCCGGCAAATGGCTTAAAGCGGCAAAGCCAAGCTCGTTAAAACAACCGCCGAAGCCTTCCACTTCTTGAAATGTGTCGCCTGTAATGGTGAGATTCGCGTCGCCTGCGGCCGCGCCAGGGGCGGGCTTGTCTGTCCAAAGAGCCTGTTTCGTGCTCGAAACCCAGCGAATGTTAGCGTTTTCCATAGTATCCTCCATCTCCGTTTCTGAGAACTTGATCCTGCTTATTGTTTATTATAGATTGAGAGTAGCACAACAGCAGATTGTCCAAACAAGGTTAAATTTACCCAAAACCAAGGTGAGCCGATATGGATCAGCAAAAATACGTTTTGAACTGGCTTCACAATGCCCGCTGGCTGCCCGTGATCGATTGGAACGTCAAATTTTTCGGGGCCCACCTGCAAAAGGTGCAAAAAAACTGGGAAGTGCCGAAGGATTCCCACATTGGCTTCGAAATCAATCTCATTCTTGAGGGATGCCAGGAGACGGTCATCGGGAATAACCGCTACCTGCTTGAAGCAGGCGATATTATTTTGATCCCGCCGGGGTTCAAGCATGTAAACCGCTGCGTTTCGGAAGAAGGAATGACGTATTTTACGGCTCATTTCAATGTGGACGATCCGCTCTTCCGCCAGGAGATGATCAAAAACTCCAGGATCCTGTACCCTTCCTCGGCCGAGGAAAACGGCAAGCTGCGCAACGTGCTCGACCGTTGGGTCGAAATGGTGCAGCAGCAGCGCGAATATACGACCGCCGACCGCTTCCGGCTGCAATCGACGCTGTTCGAGCTGTTCGGAACGCTCGCCCAGCTCGTCCTTCCGGCGGAGGAGAGCCGCGAGACCATCCCTCCCGCGTCCGTGCAGTACGCCAAGGCGATCGCGGAAGCGATCAAGGCGACGATCAATTCGCATAAGCCGTTTAGCGAAGAAGCGGCTGACAAAGCGTTCCGCATCGAGGATATCGTTTCAATGCTCGGGATCAGTCCCGGTTACGGGCTGGAAGTATTCCGCAAAGTGTTCGGCATGTCTCCGCGGCAGTACTTGTCGGAGCTCAAGCTGCATGAAGCCAAAGTGCTGATCCAGCAGCCCGACCTGTCGCTGAGTGAAATCGCCGCAATGCTGGGCTATTCGCATCTGTCCCACTTCAGCAGGCAGTTCAAGCGCTGGACCGGCATGAGCCCCCTGCAGTACCGCAAAGCGAACAGCCCCCTGCACGACAATCCCGCACGACGCTAGGCGAGCGGGGGGCGGGCGCTGCCGCTAAGCGGCGGGGGCGCGCGTGCCGCTGGGCCGCCAGGGCGGCGGGCGGTTCGTTACAATCCGCTCAGCCTTCCAGATTGTTCCGGTACTGGCTGGGCGTCATCCCGACGTATTTTTTAAACACCTGAAAAAAATATTTCTCGTCATTGTAGCCGACATCGTGGGCGATATCGCTTATTTTCATGCCGCGGTTGTGCAGCAGTACGCATGCCTGATCGATACGGATTTTGTGCAAATAATCGAGAAAGCTCGTCTTGAGCTCCTGCTTGAACAGAAGGCTTAAATAGCCCGGCGTGATGAACACTTCCCGCGCGACGGTTTCGCGGCTGATGTCCTTGCGGTAGTTAAGCCGGATGTAATCGAGCGCCGCTTGAAACATTTTGTTGCTGTTCTTTTTCGCGCTGACTTGCTCGCTGACCCGCAGCAGCGCCTCCGAAAGCGCCTGCATGATGTAATCCATGCTCGAATGCTCGACGATGTGCGTCAGCTCGACCAGATTTTGACCGAACACCTCGTCGGTGTCGATGTTTTTCTCGATGCAAAACCGGAATAACGCGAAGACCAGCGCCAAGGTCGATTTTTGCACGTGCTCTTTGGAGGTGCTTTCCGGCTTCAGCGCTTCGTTAAACTCTTTCAGGCTGACCAGAATGGCTTCGCGGTCGCCGGCCGCAACGGCACGAAGAATCGTCCGCTCTTGCGGCAGCGGATAAGATGTGGAATCCGGGTCCGCCTCCACCGTTTCCTTGTAATCGACGATCTTTTCCGTGCCGATCACATATTTCAAGTCCAAAGCCTTGACCGCTTCCTGGTAAGAAATCCGCAGATGGCCGATGCCCTTATCAAAGCTGCCGATGCCGGCCGAGACGGAAAATTTGAGGTACTTGCGGATGTTGCCCTGCATCTTTTCCACATGCGTGAGCAGCCCCTCCGTGCCGATCCATTCTTCCGTGTTGAAAATGACGGCGATATTATCGTGATGTTCGAAAGCGGCGCACAGGAATACCGTGGAAAACGTTTCTTCGGCGATGTTTTTCAAGCCGTATTTGAACAGTTCGGTGTCCGCGTTCCCATACTGGCGCCGCAGCAGATGGATGTTATCGATCTGCAGGACGGCAACGCCGAAAAACAGATGCGGGAACTCGAGGCCGTTGATCCGCAAATTGTCCAGCAGCCGCTCATAAGGCGCGTGATCCGCAAGCGCAAGCTGGGCGAGCGTCTTCTCCGTCAACAGCGGCAAGCTTTCGCGGAAGCTCGTTTTCAAGTGCTCCAGCGTTTGAGTCTGCCTCTGCTCCTCTTCGATCTCGCCTTTCAGCTTGAGCACCGTGTCCAAAATTTCCTGCCTCCTGCTCGGCTTCAAAAGATAATCGCTGGCCCCGATCGCCAGCGCTTTTTTGGCGTAGGCGAATTCGTCATATCCGCTCATAATGACGCTTTTGATATGCGGGTATTGGGCTGCCACCTTTTCAATCAGCGTCAGCCCGTCCATTTCCGGCATCCGTATGTCCGTGAGCAGGATGTCGACATGATGTTCCGCCAGCCGCTCCAGCGCCTCGGCCCCGTCTCTCGCTTCGGCCGCAATCGCGACGCCGTGCTTCGTCCAGTCAATGAGCGTGCGGATGCCGGTGCGGGCTCTTTCTTCATCGTCAACGATCATCAGGTTGATCATCTTCTTTACTCCTCCTGAACGTCGATTACGGCAGGGATCGCGATTTCCACCCTCGTCCCTTGCCCGGGTTCGCTGTTATAGTTCAAACGATAGCCGTCTTTGTAATAATGCCTGAGCCGTTCGTTCACATTCTGGATCGCGTAGCCGCCCGTTTCCTGGCCGGTATACACATCGCTTGCCTGCCTGGGCTCCAATAGGCTCCGAATCGTATCCTCATCCATGCCCGGCCCGTTGTCTTCGATGACAAAACGCAGCGCATCGCCTTCCAAAACGCCCGAGACGCGCAAAATGCCACCGCCCCGCTTCCGCTCGATCCCGTGAACAAGAGCGTTCTCGATAAACGGCTGCAAAATCAGCTTCAAAATGACATACCGGTCAAGCTCTTCCGGAATATCGACCTCATAATGCAGCAAATCTTTAAACCGCATTTTTTGCAAAGACAAATACAGCCCGATCAGTTCTTTTTCTTTCCTGACGCTCGTAAAGCTCTTGCCCCGGTTCAGGCTTAAGCGGAACAGCCGGGATAAATTGATGATCATATCGCTGATCCGGCTTTGACCCGCAGCCTCGGCCTCCCAAAAAATCGTATCCAGCATGTTGTACAAAAAGTGCGGATTGATCTGCGATTGAAGCGCCTTGAGCTCCGCTTCCTTTTCTTTAATCTGGAGCACGTACACGTCGTCCACCAGCGTTTTAATATTGGCGACCATGCTGTTGTAGCCGCGGCTTAACTCGCCGATCTCGTCCCTGTACTTGATGTCGATCCGCTCGTCGAAGCGGCCGCTCTGGAACCGTTTCATCGAAAGCAGCAGTTGGCGGAGCGGCGCGGTCAGGAACGACGTCAGCAGCATCATGAAAGGAATGCTCAGCAGCAGGCAGAGCAAAATCAGGACGGCGACGAACACCTTGATCGAGCTCAGCTCTTTGGTCAGCAGGGCGAGCGGCACCGCATAGAGCGTCCGCCAGCCGTTCTCGTTCGTTCCGCTGTAAGAGACGAGCAGCTCCTCTCCGTTCACTTTCTCAATCATCGAGCCGGGCTCGGTCGTTTTGGGAATGCTCGCGAGCGGGAGCAGGGTGCCGTCCGTATTGTAAAACGGTTTGCCGGCTGTTAATAACGGCGAGCCGTGCTCATCAAGGATCAGAATGCCGTGATCCTGATCGTACAAATTTTTCAAATATTTGTTGCGAATCGTATCTTCGTTAACTCCGACGAAAATGAAGCCGATCGCCCTGCCGTCCGCCACGCTGCGGATAATCCGGCTCATGCCGATTTTCGCGTTCCTGTTATTTTGGATAAAAACGTTCTTCTCGTCCCGCAGCGGAAACCAGTAGGATGCTCCGTTGAGCTCCGCCGTTTTCGTGTAAATATCGCTCTTTTGTATCGTCGGCAAGCTGGTGGGGCCGCTGCTGTCGTCGCTCGCCTCCTGATACAAGGGCGGCGGGCTGTTCCCGTACAGCGCCAGGTAGTCAAAATTTCTGGTGACGAGCATCTGATTCATAATCGACGCCGTCGGACCCGAATAGAGCATGCTTTCCAGCTCTTTGGATTCGCTGACATTGCTCTGCAGCCCGGCTTGCACGACCGACGCGAGGCTGAACACGGTGACCCAGTCGGCAATATTTTTTTGCAGCCCCGTGATGCTGTTGTCCACTTCCTTAACAATTCCCAGGTTCGTGGCGCTCACCTTGTTTACGATCTGCCTGCTCGAAGTCTGATATGAATAATAACCAAGCGTTAGAGTAATAACTACAACCAGCGAGTAAAAAAGAATGAAAATTTTGTACTTGATGCTCAAATTCAAATACAGTTTCCCCATCGTCATCATCTGCCTTGCTTCTTGATTAATAAGGCTTTTTATTCGTAAGTATTGTATCCCCGCAGGACGGTTTTAACAATGAGCGGAGGTAAAACATTCGACGATTTTAAACCTTTGACGCTTTTTTTCTACTGACCTGAGCATTGGCGCTTTGTTATGATTCCATTAAAGATCGATCATTTCCAATTAGGATTAGGGGGCACTGACATGATTAAAAAGGGCAAATTCGTTCAGACAACCGTTCTGACGGCAGCAATCGCCGCGATCGGCACATTGACCGCATGCGGAGCGAACACGCAATCCGGCGGCACGCAAGGCACAGCTTCTCCGAACGCAACGGCAAGCGACAATAAAAGCGGGCAAGCCGTAACGCTTCGTTTCTTCTCCAACCTGCCTGATCGCAAATCCGGGCAAGGACTCGCCGAACAAATGGCGATCGACAGCTACATGAAAGAAAATCCGAATGTGAAAATCGAAGTCGAAGCGCTCGCCGAAGAGCCTTTCAAAAATAAACTGAAAGCGTACATGGCTTCCAACGAGCCGATCGACCTTACGATGGTGCACGGCGGAGCCGAATTAAGCACGCTCGTCCAGGCCAAATTCGTGAAAGAGCTCGATCCCAAGCAGTACGAGGGCGACAAATACAACTTCCTTACCGGGGTTTTCAAATCGTTCACGTTTGACGGTAAAATTTACGGATTGCCGCGCAACAGCGACTACGAAGTCATTTACTACAACAAAAAACTGTTCGCCGACAACGGCGTGAAAGTGCCGACAACGTACGCCGAACTGCTCGACGCAGCCAAAGCTTTCCGCGCAAAAGGCATTACGCCGATGTCCATCAACGGCAAAGACCTGTGGAGCTTCGGGGAACTGTATCAAAACATCGCACAGCGCGTCAGCGGCGACCAAAACATCATTCTTGACGCCGTCGACGGAAAGAAAGCATTTGACAAAGAAGACAGCCTCATTCAGGCAGCCAAATTGATGAAACAGCTGAGCGATGTGAAAATGTTCCAGGATTCCTTCATGACAGCCGATTACGGCGCATCGCAAAACCTGTTCACGCAAGAGAAAGCCGCTATGTGGTACATGGGCTCCTGGGAAGCAGGCATGGCGACCAACGAGAAATTGTCCCAATCGTTCCGCAACAACCTGGACGTCATCAAATTCCCTGTCGTTGACGGCGGCAAAGGCAAAGAGACCGACCTGCTGGCCTGGAACGGCGGCGGCTATGCACTGACGACTTCCTCCAAGCATCCGGACGAAGCCAAGAAATTTTTCGACTATCTCATGAGCGCTAACCAATGGCCGAAAAACGCCTGGGACACCGGAGCAGCCGTGCCGGCGCAAAAATATACGCTTACAGGCAAGGAAAGCGACGTGCAAAAGAAACTGACCGACATCCTGGTGAACGCCACCTCGACGGCCGGCGTATCGTTCATCGACTACGGCACCCCTGCTTTCAAGGATGACGTGCAAAACGCATTCGGCAAGTTTTTCGCCGGATCTTCCACACCGGAGCAATTGGTCGGCGATTTGCAGACGGCAGCCTCCAAACAAAAGAAATAACGGATCTACAGTTATATAGAGAGAACAAGTTAAGGACAGGCGGAGTCTCCTGTCCTTTCCTTATATAGCGGAAGGAGTTGAAGAGGCCGTGCAAAAAGTGCTTGGCAATAAGCTGGCGATTTTTGTGTTCGTATTTCCCGGCATTTTATTGTTTTCACTTACTTTTCTTGCGCCGATCGTTTTGAGCGCGTTTTATTCGCTCACCGATACGCTGGCGCCCGGAACGACGATTCACATGGTCGGGCTGCAAAACTATAAAGACCTGCTTTTTAACGACCCGCGGTTTTGGAAATCGCTGCTCAATGCGCTGCTTCTGGGGCTCGGCTGTATTTTCCTGCAGCACCCTATCAGCATATTTTTTGCGATTATGCTGGATCGGATTGGCGGCAGAGCCGAGAAAGTGTTCAGAACGATTTTCTTCATTCCCTGCGTCATTTCGGTCGTCGTCATCTCCAGAATGTGGCTGTCCATTTTGGACCCCGATTTCGGCATTCTCAATAAAATTTTGGACATAACCGGGCTCGGCGCACTCAAGCACGCTTGGCTGGGCGACACGCATACGGCGCTGGGCGCGCTGCTGTTCGTGCTCATTTGGTCGGGATTCGGCTGGGCGCTGCTGTTCTATTACGCAGGCATCAAAGGAATTCCCGAGGAGCTGTACGAAGCCGCGCATCTGGACGGAGCGTCCGGGCTGAAGCTTCACTGGAAAATTACGCTCCCGCTGCTGTCGCCGGTTATCGCCGTTCAAGTGACGCTCGCGATCGTTACGGCTTTGAAGCAAATGGAAACCGTGTTTCTTACGACGAACGGCGGGCCGGGGGATTCGACCCAATTTTTGGCCGTCTACCTGTACAACAAAGCGTTCGCGGCAAGCCAATACGGATACGCCAATGCGATATCCATTCTCTTTATTCTCGTATGTCTGATCGCCACGTTTATCAGCAACAAATTGATACGCAGCGATGCGGCAGAATACTAGGCGGTGATAGTGATGAAGAAAAAATACAGAACAACTCTTTGGATTCTGTTCGTCGTCGTAGCCTTCGGCCAATTGTTTCCGTTAATATGGCTTGTCGACTTTTCGTTCAACAGCAGCAACGACTTTTTCTCTTCCAGCATTTTAAAATGGCCCAGCGACCCGCAGTGGCAAAACTACGTAAACGCCTGGGTCGACGGCAAATTTCCGAAATATTTGTTTAACAGCGTGTTCGTATCCGCCGTCACCATCCTTTTGACCGTGTTCCTGTCCTTGTCTTTGGCCTATGCGTTCACCCGGATGAAATGGAAAATGCGCTCGTTCTTTTTTAGCGTCATTTTGCTCGGCATCATGATTCCTATTCACGCAACACTGCTGCCCAATTTCGCCATTTTCAAAAGCCTGGGCCTGACGGATTCGTATCTGGGCTTAATTCTTCCTTACACGGCCGTCTCGGTTCCGCTCGGAACCTTCATCTTATCCGGGTTTTTGCGCAGCATCCCCGGAGCCATCGAGGAATCGGCCGTCATGGACGGATGCAGCATTTACCGCATCGTGTTCCAGATCATCATGCCGCTGACGATGCCCGCGCTGGTCACCTTGGCGGTAACGACGTTCCTGACGTGCTGGAACGAATTTATTATGGCATCGACCTTCCTGAGCAAAGACTCGCTCAAAACGCTGCCGTTCTCCGTCATGAACTTCGCCGGCCAATACTCGTCCGACTACGGCTCGCAATTCGCCGTCATGGTGCTGACCTCGATACCCGCGATCATTATCTACGCGCTGTTCAACGAGCAAATTACAAAAGGCGTTACAGCCGGCGCGGTAAAAGGCTGATTCAGCTGAGTCCGTGACTCCCGGCTATCCGCCCGGCCGGTTCCGGAGCCCAGTTTAATAGAAACGTTGCCTATAGATGAAAAAGGGCCAACCTGACTGAGAAGATCTTGTCAGGTTGGCCCCTAATTTTATTATTGTTGATCTCGAACTTCCAACATTCTGAGCACCATCACTACCGCTTCCGCCCTCGTCGCCGTATCGTTCGGAACGAACTTGTTGCCGCTGCGGCCGCTAACGATGCCCTGTTTGCGAATCAGCTCCACCGTGGCTTTCGCCCACTTCGGAATCTCTCTGTCGTCCGCAAAGCCGGTTGTTGCATTCTCGTCAAGGGAGAACTTCAGCACTCTGGCAATCATGACCGCCATCTCCGCGCGGGTGATCCGCTCATTTGGCCGGAAGCTGCCGTCCTCGTACCCGCTGACAATGCCCGCCTTCACTGCCCGGGCGACCGCTTGCTTCGCCCATGAGCCAATCTGGCCGTTGTCCGTGAATACAGGCGCCTCGCCGGATCCTTCCAATTTCAAGGTACCCGCAAGCATCACGGTAAACTCGGCGCGGGTGACCGGTCCGTTCGGATTGAAAGTGCCGTCCGGATAGCCGCTGACGAAGCCCATGCTGACGGATTGCTTGATATTTGCCTCCGCCCAGTGTCCCGAAATATCTTTGAAGCTGACCGGCTGCTTCGTGTCTCCATCCGGGTCTGTCCCTTGGCCTGTTGCGAATACCGCAAATTTTGCAAAGTGGTTGACGTTTACGGTGATTGTATTGCCGTTTACCTCGCCGCCGATATCACCCCAAACCCGCTTCGATTCGTCATAAGAAAATACAGAAGGCTTTTGGTGATCTTTCAAACTTTTCGGATCGAAGGTAAAAGACAGTGTAATCGGCTTGTTGAAGCTCTCCGGAACGTTCTTCAAAATTTCGAATACCGGGCTGGCCAGAACGTCTTTGCTCGTAATCAGGTTTTGCGTGTCCGTCACTTTGTCGATCGTTATTTGCAGTTCTTTATTGAAAGCATCGGCAGGAATAACGATCTTGACCTCATCGCCTAAGCTAAGTTCACCTTTTTTGCCTACTTGAAGCGTTAATTTGCCGTTTGTCGAAATAACTGTATCACTCGTGGACGTTGATGACGAACCGCTGGATGAACCGCCTCCAGAAGAGCTGCCTCCGGATGAACCGCCCGTATTGTTGACCGTCCACTTCGCATACAGCGTCACATCCGCCGCGCCCATCGGGAATGTTGCTCCCGCCGCGTAGCTCGTTCCGGTGCCGTCTGCCTGCGTGTTCCAGCCCGCGAATGTGGAGCCCGCCTTTGACAGATTGCCGCTGTTGCCGTATACCGACACCGTGACCCCCTGCTCATACGCATTGCTGTCAACCGGTACGCTGCCGGATGCAGCGCCGTTGCCGTTATACGTTACGGTGTAGGTCAGCGTCGGGTTCGCTGTCCATTTTGCATACAGCGTCACATTCGCCGTACCCATCGGGAACGTTGCGCCCGCCGCGTAGCTCGTTCCGCTGCCGTCCGCCTGCGTGTTCCAGCCCGCGAAGGTGGAGCCCGCCTTTGACAGATTGCCGCTGTTGCCGTATACCGACACCGTGACCCCCTGCTCATACGCATTGCTGTCGACCGGCACGCTGCCGGATGTAGCGCCGTTGCCGTTATACGTCACGGTGTAGGTCAGCGTCGGGTTCGCCGTCCACTTCGCATACAGCGTCACATCCGCCGCGCCTATCGGGAACGTTGCTCCCGCCGCATAGCTCGTTCCGCTGCCGTCCGCCTGTGTATTCCAGCCCGCGAACGTGGAGCCAGCCTTTGTCAGATTGCCGCTGTTACCCTGCACCGTTACCTGCGCTCCTTGCTCATACGCATTGCTGTCGCTTGGTACAGTGCCGCCCGCACTCCCGTTGCCGTTATACGTCACGGTGTAAGTCGGGTTCGCCGTCCACTTCGCATACAGCGTCACATTCGCCGCACCCATCGGGAACGTTGCTCCCGCCGCGTAGCTCGTTCCGCTGCCGTCCGCTTGCGTGTTCCAGCCCGCAAATGTGGAGCCGGATTTTGCCAGATTACCGCTGTTACCCTGCACCGTTACCTGCGCTCCTTGCTCATACGCATTGCTGTCGCTTGGTACAGTGCCGCCCGCACTCCCGTTGCCGTTATACGTCACGGTATAAGTCGGGTTCGATGTCCACTTCGCATACAGCGTCACATTCGCCGCACCCATCGGGAACGTTGCTCCCGCCGCGTAGCTCGTTCCGCTGCCGTCCGCCTGCGTATTCCAGCCCGCAAATGTGGAGCCAGCTTTTGCCAGATTGCCCGTGTTGCCGAGTACCGTCACCGTCGAGCCTTGCTCATATGCATTGCTGTCGATCGGCACAGTACCGCCCGCACTCCCGTTGCCGTTATACGTCACGGTGTAAGTCGGATTCGCTGTCCATTTCGCATACAGCGTCACATTCGCCGCACCTATCGGGAACGTTGCTCCCGCCGCGTAGCTCGTTCCGCTGCCGTCCGCCTGCGTGTTCCAGCCCGCGAATGTGGAGCCAGCTTTTGACAGATTACCGCTGTTGCCTGCCACCGTGACTGTCGTTCCTGAAGTATACATATGACTCGCAGGAACTGTGCCGGAAGAACTCCCATTGCGGTCATAGACCACAGTAAAGAATGGCACAACACTGGACAAATACGGATACCCGTTGTTTTTTCCTCCGCCGATACTCCATGTCGAAGAGAAATTCCATCCGACATAGGTATTTTGCTGACTCATTTCACTTGATAATTTGCCTTCCCCTCTATTGACATCCGATTGACCTGTTGTTTCCTTATCGTAGTAGGAATAGTTAACGGTGGAATCATTTACACCTACAAGTCCGCCGACATTTGTTGTGTTTGCAGCAACTGCGCCTGTCGCATAGGTGATCTCGATTGAGGAGGACTTATTGTATCCCACTAAACCGCCGACGTAGTCGTTCCCTGTTACCGCTCCCGTCGCGTAGGAATCACCTATGTAACTCTCGTTGATCCCTACAAGTCCGCCGACATGGTCCTTACCCGTTGCTGCACCTGTCGCATAAGAAAATTGAATGCCGCCCGAAACGCTATTCCAACCTGCTAACCCTCCGGCTTCATTGCCTCCCTGCACATCGCCTGAAGCAAAGGATGTCGTAATTGAACCGCCGTTAAACCCGACAAGCCCGCCTAGATGATCTCTCCCCTCTACTTTGCCCGTGGCATAGGAGTGAATGATTTTACCTCCGGCGGTATTCACGCTAATCAGCCCGCCGACATTATCGCCGATGCCTAAACTTTTTACTGCCCCTGTGGCAAAGGAGTTCGAAACCGTACCGCCGTTGTTGTAACCTACCAGCCCGCCGGCGCCGTATTGGCTGCTTGTTACTGCTCCCGTAGCACGGGAACGCTGAATAGTCCCGTTATTTTTGCCTGCCAGCCCGCCAATATCATTGCTGCCCGTTACCGCTCCTTCGGAATAGGAGTCTGCAATGGACGAAGAATTTTCACCTACAAGCCCGCCGACATTTTGACCGTTGCCTGTTAACGCGCTTGTCGCATAGGAGGCCGAGATAGAACCGTAGTTGTACCCCGCCAGCCCGCCGACTGAAAAATTGCCTGTTACCGTTCCGGAAACATAGGCATTCGCAATAGAACCCGCATTGCTGCCGACAAGAGCGCCGACGCCATTGTTCCCGGTTACGTTCACTCCGTTCAAACCGATATTTTGAAGGACAGCGCTCGATGACGTATATCCAAACAACCCTTGATTATCTTCGGCAGGCCGATTCATGAAAAAACCCGTAATCGCCTTCCCGTTCCCATCAAATGTCCCGGTAAACATTGTATTAACCGTTCCAATCGGCACCCAGCCTGCGCCGCCGTTATATCCAGCCCCTCCGCTTGCCAGATATCCGGTTAAGTCAATGTCCGCTACCAGCTTAAAAGAAGCGCCCAAATAGTTCCTTACCCGATTCAGTTGTTCGGCCGTTTGAATTTCGTAAGGGGAGCCGATCGAGCCGTCCCCTCCGGCAAATTCCGCCTGCCACTGCGCATACAGCGTCGCATTCGCCGCACCCATTACGATGGATGCGCCAGCGGCATAGCTTGTTCCGCTGCCGTCCGCTTGCGTATTCCAGCTCGTGAAGGCATAGCCTTGTTTTGTCAGATCACCTGTATTACCCAATACGGTAACGCTATCTCCCTGTTGATACGCAGCGCTGTCAGTCGGCACATTGCCTCCCGTACTGCCATTGCCATCATACATGACGACGTAAGACGGTGCCGAAGCGGTCGCCGCTTGACCCAAAGAGGGGATAACCATAATGGCGCACAGCAGCGCCAGAAGTCCCTTTCCCGAGCGGGACAACCAGCGATTGATTCCCCCAAGCGCGAGTGCCGCAAATGCACCCCCGAGCCAAGATCGCCCATTTTTCCATATTTTGTTTGTTCCTGTAGATCGTTTCATACCGCCCTATCGTCCTCCTCGCATTTTTCGTCAAAAATTGATAGACAACGACAGCATATCAAACCGTCCTCCCAAACCGCTCCCAAAATACGAGCCGTAGAATCAAACACAAAAAAACAGAGAGTCGCTCTCTGTTTATCCTGCTGCGCCACTATGCGATAAATCATCTGCTACGCATCCGTCGCTTTATATATAAAGGCTGCCGCTAACTTACGGAGCTCCTCCGCAGGCGCTACGTTAAGTTCCGCTTCCAGCCTTCTGACATACTGCTCGTATTGCGTGTGAAAAGAACCAACTTCCCCGTCTTCGGCATATTGGCGAAGAAGCTCGCCGGTCATTTCCTCATCCAGCGGGGCATGGTGCAAATAGGCGCGCAGCGTCTCCTTCGCCGCCGAACGCTCCCCGATTCGCCGATAATAGGCGGTCAACATGCGGGCAAGACCTGCTTGCTGCGCCGCCATCTGGGCAGCCAGACCCGCGCTCCAGCTATAATCCTTGCCGCCGAACAAGGAACCGGCATGAGACCGCAGCAGCTTGGCGGCTTCCGCCGCGTTCCGCTCATCGATCTCCGCCGTACGGTTCATGAAGTCCCGGAAACGCTCCAAATCCGAGAAATAGGGAGGTAGCTGCAGACGGTATCCGTCATTGCTGTACAATAAATCCAAGCTCACGCCGGCATCCTTCAGCGCTTTTTTCAACCGGTAAACCGAATTGTGCACATTATGGAGCGCACGATCTTCATCCAAATCCGGCCAGAGCAGGTCGGCCAGCTGCCATTGACCTACAAGCCGGCTCGGATACGCCAGCAAATAAGCAAACAGTTCTTCTGTCTTGCGGGTCGGCCAGTTGATCAAGCTTCCGTCCGAGCCCCTCGTTTCAAATGTGCCGAAGCAGCGCGTGATCAGTTCCTGATCCGCAGCGATAACGGGGCGAAGCGCCGAACGCATGACGTGAAGCTTCAGCAATCTTGCCGCTACCTGCTCCAGATCCTCCGAAGTGATTGGCTTCAGCAAATAATCGACCGCATGGACGCGGAAAGCATCTACCGCATAATCCGGATACGCCGTTGTGAATACGACCTGAAGCTCCTCATTTTGCGCTTTCAGCTTCTCTGCGAGCTGTATGCCGCCCATTTTCGGCATCTCGACATCAAGAAATACGGCGTCGGGTTTCAGCTCCGCATGGCCATCCAGCGCGGCAATCGGACTGGTGAACGCTCCGGCGACTTGCAGCAATGGATGCTCCCCGACAAGTCTCTCCATTAGATCCAAAATCGGTTGCTCATCTTCCACAATCATGACACGAAGCAAGTGTACTCCCCCCCTACGGCAACAATTTGCAACACGACATATGCTAGCCGGCCGCATTCGCCGCCTCTCGTTTCGGCAAATAAACGACGACCCTTGTTCCTTTTTTCAAGGCTGAATCAATGGATACGCTCGCACCCGGCAAGGACATCAGCCGTTTGCGAACATTGGTCATTCCAATGCCGGAACCATCCGGACGTTCGCCTGCATTCAACTGATACAGCACATCATCTGCCATGCCTACGCCGTCGTCGATAATTTCGAACCGGATATGCCCGTTTCCGTCCGTAATCGATAACGTCACGGTTCCGGCGCCATCCTTTTCAAAAATGCCATGCCGAATCGCATTCTCAACGAATGGCTGGATTGTGAAAGAAGGGATAACGGCCGATTCCAATCCGGCATCCTGCTGCAGTTTGAAGGATAGGCGATCGCCAAACCGCGCCTTCTCAATCTCTACATAAGCCCGAATAAGTTCCAGTTCTACGTTTAGCGGCACATACGGCGCGTGAAGATCTCGCTGAAACACCGTTCGCAAATAGCGGCTCAGCATGGAGAGAAGGTAAGCCGCTTTCTTTCCATCCGTGTAACAGAAAGAAACGATGCTGGTAATCGCATTGTACAGAAAATGCGGCTTGATCTGCGCTTGAAGAAAAGCGATCTCGTTGCGCATGGCTTGATCCATCGAGGTTTTCATCGACAATAACGTCCGAACCCGCGCGGCTAACGTCTTCGCATCGAACGGCTTGGCGATAAAATCGTTCCCTCCGGCCCTGAAGCAAAGCTCGATATCGTACAAGGAATCCCTCACCGTGGCGAAAAGGACAGGCAGTTCGAGCACGGAGCGCGTTTCCCGTACGGCTTGGCATAAGTCGATACCCGAGACTTCCGGCATCATGACATCCACAATCATCAGATCGACGCGCGGGTAGGCCTCCAGCTTTTGAAGCGCCTCCTTGGCGGAAAAAGCCGTCAAAACGTTATACTCGTCGCTCAGCAAGTTGAGTAAAATTCTCACGTTGGACGCTTCGTCGTCGACAACCAGTATCGTATTCTCCCGCATCGGATCGACGACATCCAGTTGCATCTGGAGCATGGAGGCCATCCTGCTTCCGGATACCGATGATAACAACGATGGCGCGGCCGGTTGATCATTGACGCCTTGAGCAACCGGCAGGGTAAAGGTCATTCGTGTACCTTGCCCCGGTTCGGACCGCTCAACAAAAATACGGCCGCCCATTCGCTCAATCAGCTGCCGGCTGATATATAGACCGAGTCCCATCCCCGTATAGCCGTCGTTCGGCAAAACCTGATCCGCCTGCTCGAAGTAGCCGAAAATCGCTTCATGGCTTTCCGGCGGTATGCCTACCCCCGTATCCTCAACCGACACGACCACCCGGTCTTCCGCCCATGCGGCGCTGATTTCGATACGCCCTTTTTTCGTATGTTTCATGGCATTGTGAATCAGGTTATACAGCACCTGCCTTACCCGATTCTCATCCGCAGCGGCTATTGTGCCGGGCGGAATACGGTTCCCCCAACGCACATCCTTGCCGGTAAGCTCAAATTCCAGCACTTGGAACGCCGTCTCGGCGGCGACGCGAATATCCACCGCTGTCTGCTCCAGCAGCAGATCGCCATGCTTCAACCGGACAACATCGACCAGGTCGTTCACGAGCGCTGACAGCTTGGTCGACGTATCGTGAATGAGCAAAAGCTCCGTCCGCTGCCTATCGGATAACGTGCCGGCTTTGCCGTCGAGTAAATAGGAAGCGATGTTCTGGATGCCGTGAAGCGGCGTTTTCAACTCATGCGACGTATTCGCCAAAAATTCGTCCTTCAGCTTGTCGCGAGCAAGCAACTGCCCCGTCAACTTCTCGTTCTGCTCTGTTGCAGAGGTCAGACGCAGCGCGAGCAGCGTATTCATGAACATAATGACGGCAAGAAAAGCCATCCGTCGTCCCATGTCCGTCTGAACCAGATCGAGCGAGTAGAGGACTCCGACAAGCAGGATCATGGTGACGGAGATCAGCATACCGACCACCAAAAAGGATTCCTTGTGCTTCAGTTGTCCGTCCTTCTTCAAGCCAAGTCTGATGGCCCGGTACAAGTAGAAAGCAACCACCAGCGTAACGTAATCCCAAGGCAAATTGCCAACCTTGGAGTATGCCTCGTAAGGCAGAACAAGGACGGTTCCCAAATAAAGAGCGATCGGCGAAAGCAGCAAGGCAAGATGCCTGCGTGTCAGCAGCTTGCCGTCCAGATGATGGAGGAAGATGCCGAGTACGGCAATGTTCGAAAATCCGCCAAGATTATACATTTTGTGATAAAATTCATTTGAAATGCCCGGCACGAGCTGCAGCACAAATTTGTCGCCATCCAGCACGACGAGCACCATCAAAGTTAGAAAATACAGCCCGCTGTAAAGGTACGCCTTGTCTTTCAGGCGCATGACGTAAATGCTGAGGTGATACCCGCCAAACAGAAGCAGGATGAACAGGCCGAAAAATTCGAATGCAAACAAAATTTGGCCTAACCGTAAAATATCGGCCTGCGAACCGAAGTATAAATCCTCGAAGCCGCCGCCATTTGACAGGGTGAAATTGGCCACCTGCAGGATGATTTCCATCTCCGGCCCTTGTACCCAGGCGAACGTGCTGTAAGGTTTGTTTTCAGCCTTGTAATCATGGTTGGCAGCAGCGGTCGGGTTGCCTCCATTGCCAAGCAATAGGCCGTTCACGTAAAGGCGGTGCGACGAGTGAACGTTTGACACCCGGAACCCGTACTGGCCGCCAGTCTCGGGCAGCTTCACGGTTAACCGATAGGTTCCGTATGCCGTCTGGCTTGCTTTCTCGACAGGAATGCTGCTGTACCATGCATTCGGAATTTGGGCGGAATAGGAAGACGCGTTTGTTGTTTGCCCATTACGGAAATCATCCGGCGTAAAGAGTTCATTCGGGTAAAAGTTCCACTCTCCGTTGAGCGCAATAAAGCTTTTCTGTCCGAAATCCCACCGGCTCAGATCGAGAACGCCCTGCCGTGCTTCCGGTGCCGTCCGGTCAGGAACGGTATATTGGTACAGCGCGATCAGAAGAACGAACGAGATCAGCGGAATGAGCGCAAGCCCCGCCGCCCGATAGCCGAAACGTATTCCCTGCCGTAAACTCAAGCTTCTCATCGCCGCCCTCCCAATCCCGTCTTCGGCTTTCAGCATGTTCCCTCAGCCAGATACGCCGGAATGTCGCGCGGAGGAGCAATCAAGACCCGGAACTGCGGGGCACCCGGCTCGCCGTTTGCAGCATGCATAGCGTTTACCGTCAGATTAATCCGCGAAGAGCGCGTGCCATGCAAATAAAGAAGCGATAAATCAATAGAGGAAGATTCCATTCCAAGACATCTCCTTGCAACATTGTTCCGTGGTGCTTATATGCTGAATCATACCATAGCATACTCCTAATATCCTCACTGTTTTGAAAAGAGTCGGCAACTGCAAAGTCGCCTTGTACAACATTCTATAAGAACGTAATCCCAAAATACTCACAAAAAACGAGGCCTGATAACATCCCTGCTCCTAATCAGGATTTAGCATATCAATCCAACAGCCCGGGGACGAACATCTCCCGCCTGCCGCTGCCGAGAAATCCAACAAGCGCGCCGATCGAAAGTCCAAATAACATAAACCCTGGCGTAAAACAGACAGATGGCGATTTGGCTCATCCGAGTGTGAAACTGACGTTTGCCGATTTTGATCGGTTATTTGCCTTGCAGACTCTAGCCGTAGAGTGGACGATTTATTTATCCCGGTATATAGTCTACCAACCACCAGAATTTGGTTAATCAACAAGCCCGCAAAAGTGCAGGTTTTTGCTCCTTCTGGCGCTTACTCCGGCATTATTCCTGCAAATGTGCAGGCTTTCTCGCTCCTACACCGGGCTCAGGCCCATTGGGCCGGAAATTCCTGCACAATCGCAGGTTTTTCCTTACAACGGACCACTTCCACGGGAAATTCCTGCACTATTGCAGGTTTT
Source organism: Paenibacillus sp. sgz302190 (assembly GCF_059820445.1). Taxonomy (NCBI): domain Bacteria; kingdom Bacillati; phylum Bacillota; class Bacilli; order Caryophanales; family Paenibacillaceae; genus Paenibacillus; species Paenibacillus sp. sgz302190. Next base: position 114,583 of record NZ_JBZYAO010000022.1, on the reverse strand, counting down.
GCAGGCTAACCAAGCCCATTCCTACAAAAAAAGCAGAATGCCGCAAAATCGCCGCACTCTGCTTTTTTTTTACGTGTTCAGGCCCTTCTCTAGGTTGCGCCGCACCAGCGCGAAGAACCAGCTTTCGGGCAAAATTTTGCGCAGCGGCAGCAGCCAGGGCGCCGGGTCGCCTACAGGATAGCGCAGACGTCCGGAGCCGTCGGTTGCCGCTTTGTATATCGTACTCGCTACTACGTCCGGCGATTCGCCTTTTGCTCCGAAGCTTTGCGTATTGTGTAATACCGTCTGGAGGTAATCCCGGTAATCCGTCAATTTTTCGGCGCCAGCCATGTCCTGGGAGCGGGAGTAAAAATCCGTCTTGATAACGCCGGGTTCAACGATTTTCACCCGAATGCCCAGCGTCCGCAGCTCAAAATGAAGCGACTCCGAGAACCCCTCCACCGCCCATTTGGAACTGTGATAGAGACTGTACAGCGGAAAGGTGACTTTCCCTCCGATAGAGGCGATATTGATGATGATGCCACTGCGATTGCTCCGAAAATGGGGCAGGATGGCCGCAGTCACGTTCATCAGCCCGAATACGTTCGTTTCAAATTGGCGGCGGATTTGCTCGGATGTAAAAGCTTCGAAAATCCCGACCGAGCCATAGCCCGCGTTGTTGACAACAACGTCGATTTTGCCGAAATGAGCGACCGCCTCGCGTACGGCATCCTGTATGCTGTCCGTATCCGTCACATCCAGCTTAAAAAGCTTCAAATTCCCGCCGGTCAATTGCCGTTCCTCTTCCGGCCTTCTCATCGTCGCCGCCACATTCCAGCCTTGCCGCAAAAACAGCTGGGCAATCGATCTCCCGATACCGGACGAAGCCCCGGTGATGAACACGGTTTTGCTCATGACCTATTCCTCCCCAAATTTCGATTCGTTTAATCATATAAACATATTATCCAAAAAAATTCGCTCCCACCGCAAGGCAGCAGCAATTATCAGCACTCCGTTTCAATGGCGTGAATCAGTTCCTTCAACTTGTCCAAAGTGTTGTCCAATGTCAGGGAATAGTACCTCTGTGTGCCGGATTGTTTTGCGAAAACGAAGCCGTTGTCGCGCAGCACCTTCAAATGATGCGAAATCGCAGGGCGGGACAGCGCCGAGCTCTCGGCGATTTCATTCACAGTCAACTGCTCGCGTTCGGCAAGCAGCAAAATAATATCCTGCCTGGCCGGGTCCATCATAGCCTGAAATAAAGGGATGCAGGAACGGAACGTTTCCATCGCTTTTTGCCCCATGTGCCGTTGTTCTCCCCTTTAATGTTTATCTGTTTGAACATATTAAAACAAAGCAGCCGGCCATTGTCAAGCACAATTGACAAAAAAAGCGGATGCTTCCCGGTCCCGGATGGAACCCGACACATTCGCAAGCCGATCAGACGCGGTATATCGACAGCCTCCGGTACAGCCGCTTCGCTCCTGGCCCGTCGGTCCTCTGCCGGAAGAGAGCACGGGCCTTGGTTTGGCCCAAGCTCGCCGCCAGTCCGGGCCCGACTCCCGCCTTAGCTCGATCCCGAATCGGTCTTGGTTCCGGCCCCCCGGGTCGACCTCAGCTTGAACTCGGCCCAACCCCGGCTCGGACTCGGCTCGACCTCAACCCCTGCCACGGCTTGACCCCGGTTCGCCCCAGGTTTGCCTGGTTCGCCCCCCCCTTCGCCGGGAAAACCTGCAAAAGTACAGGAATTTGAGGCTGGAATCCCTCATCTGAGTGAAAAGCCTGCAAATGTGCAGGCTTTAGTCATAGTCTCAGCTGGAATGCGGGTTTGTCGCTCAAAAAACTGCATTTTTGCAGGAATAGTGTAGTCTGGGACGTTCGAGCAGTGAAAAAGATGTATTTTTGCAGGAATTTATCACCTGCAGAATAATTGCGGGCTGCCGCCGGACCATAGCGGGTGTACGTCATCACCCGCAAGGCCATGGCGAGTATGCGCCTCCTCGCGCAGGGTATGGCGGGTTTGCACCACCACGCACCGGGCCATGGCGAGTGTCCGCCACCACACGCCGGGCCGGCCAAGCGCGGTCGAACTACACCGTTCGACCACGCCCCCGCACCGTTCGGCGCTAGTCGGTCATCCGCTGATCCAGCTGAGCAAGCACATGCGGCCAAGCCTCTTCATGCGCGTTTTTCGCTGCTTCATCGGGAAATCCGGCATGTGTGAGGCGAAGCCTTGTCCCGCTTCCGTGAGGCTCAAGCTCGACCGTGACTACCGTCTCGGCTCCTTTGGTCCCCGAAGTCAGCCACGTCAACTCGACGAGCCGATCGCGTTCCAGTCTGAGGAACCGTCCGTAATGCGGATGCCGGTTCCCGTCATAATGGGTCTCGAAAAAGAAGACGGCGTTGACCTCGCCCTTCATCAGCACCGATCCGGGCGCCGCAAACCAGCGGTCGATCTGCTCCGTCCACGCCCGAAACAGCGCGTCGGGCGCTGCCTCCATCAGGCGTTCCGTCGTCAGTCCGAACGGTCTCGATGAAAGATCAGGCATAGCAATTGGCTTCGTCATGCCATTCTCAATTCCTTTCGCAGCAATATGAACCCTTTTAGTTTATAGTAATACGGCGACCGATATACCGAAAGGACTCATTTTCCCAACCGGGCGAAGTCTCCCCGCAAGCACGATCGTATGCTTCAGCAACCACACGCAGCCCCCAGCGCGCGGTGCGACATCGCATGACGGTGGTCAACCACGCGGGGTTCAGCCATCCCCAAAGCGGCTTGTCCAGTGCCGCCGCTTAAACGCACCAAAAAAGCCGGAACAGGCCGACGCGGCGCTATCCCAGCTTTCTAGTCCATTCACTTACAGCGGATGAATATTGAATTCAAATTCCAAATCCTGATCGGCTTGGATCAGGTACTCCTCGTGCACCGGCGCGCCCCAGCTGTCGTCGCCGCCAACGCCCATCTGTCTGCCCGCCACCGTGACGACGGTATAGTGCACGTTCGGCAGCTCGTAATGATGGTACGCATTTTCCAGCTCGAAAGCGGTATACGGCGAAATATTGCACTCCACCGGCTGCTCGGCCGGCGAAGTAATCCGCAGTCCGTGGCCGTCGGCGTTGGTGATCGATACACGGCGGACGCCTGTCCGGTTGCCCGATTCCTGCGGCACGACGTAACCTGACACGTTGTCTGCCGCGTTATTGCGGAATACGCCGAGTCTGGCGCCGAAGGCGCGGTCGATGTAGTTCTCTTCCGGCCCCATCGCGTACCAGTCCAAACCGGAGTAGTCGGCGGGAACTTTGAACGACAGCGCGAAAATCGGCAGCTTCGGCAGGCCCGCCGCCCCTTCGTAGCGCGATTTGACGTTCAGGCTGCCGTCGGCGTACACCGTATAGGCGACAGTTGCCTGAATGTCCGCGTTGATGCTGAACTTGTAGCGGAACGTTACTGTGACGCTGCCCTCGTGCTCCAGTTCCGTCAGTTCGACCCCGACGCATTTGCGCGTCAGGCTGGCGGCGAACCAGACGCCGGAATCGTAGCCGAGCGAGAAGCCTTTGTCATTATCGGTCGTCGCCCGCCAAAACAGCGGCGCCGGAGGGATGCTGATCATTTCCCGGCCCGCGTAGTTGAGCGAGATCAGGCTCCCCGCCTGCTTCGAGAACATGATGCTGAAATTGCGGCCGTGCACGCCTATGTTCACATCGCCTTCCACAACGCGGATCGAACCTTCTGGACGGGCAGGCGCCGCTTGGCTTTCAACCCGAAATACGTGCTGTCCGAACGAAGTCTCGTATCCCGCCTCAGCCCATAGCGTACTCTCCTTCAAATGGAGCGACGCATGAATGGCATACTCCCCGGGCTCGTCCGCGGACGGCAGTTCGAACGGCACGTACCCTTCGCTCTGCGCGGGCACATGGACGCTGCTGCTGCCGCGGAATATTTCCTTGCCTTCATGATAAAGCGCAACGGCCAGTTCATACGCATCCGTGCCTTCAAATAAATTCTCGTTCGTCACTTTCACGCCTTCGCGGTCCGGCGCAAGCTTGATGTTCTGATACAGGAACTTCACTTCCTGCATTTTCGGCGATTCTTTGCGGTCCGCATAGACGATGCCGTTCGTGCAAAAATTGTAATCGGTCGCACGGTCGCCAAAGTCGCCGCCGAACGCGAGAAACTCTTTGCCGTAGCGGTCTTTTTTGACGATGACCTGATCGATATAATCCCAGATAAAACCGCCTTGATACATGGCGTATTTCCGCTCCAGCTCCGTATATTTATGCATGCCTCCCAGCGAATTACCCATAGCGTGCATATACTCGCAGCTGATGTAAGGCTTTTGCGGGCTATCGTTCAAATACGCCTCGATATCCGCAGGCTTCGCGTACATCCGGCTTTCCATATCGCTTGTATCGTTATACTCACGGTTATGAAAAACCCCTTCATAATGAACAAGCCGGCTAGGGTCCGTCTCGCGGAAATAGTTCGATACGTTCAGCAGCACTTCCCCTGCATACGACTCGTTCCCGACCGACCAGATCAAAATGGAAGGATGGTTTTTGTCGCGCTCGACCATCGAAACCGCCCGGTCCATCGAGATATCCTGCCATTCCGGCTTATTTCCCGGTACGTTCCATGACGGTTCGACCGCACCCATTTTTTGCCATGAGCCGTGCGATTCCATGTTCATCTCGTCAATGACATAGATGCCATATATGTCGCACAGTTCGTACCATAGCGACTGGTTCAGATAATGCGACGTCCGGACGGCGTTCAAATTGTTGCGCTTAAGCGTGGCGATATCCCACAGCATGTCTTCCTTCGTAATCGCCCGTCCTCTGCGCGGGTTGAACTCGTGACGGTTCACGCCTTTGAAAACGATGCGTTTGCCGTTCAGATGCATAATTTTTTCGATCATTTCGAATTTGCGGAAGCCGACCTTTTGCACTACCGCCTCGACAAGCTTGCCGGCCTGATCGTAGGCGCTTATGTACAGATCGTACAAGTACGGGTTCTCCGCGCTCCACGGAACAACCTTCCCTGCGTCCGCAGACAGCGATACGGCATCGGCCGAACGCACATCCGACTTGGCCGCCGCCACGGAACGCCCCTGCGCATCCTTCAATTCAAGCGCAAAGCTAGCTTGCTGCGCGCCCGACAGCTTCAAATCTACGCGAAGACTTCCGTTCGCATAAGCGGCATCCAGATCGGCATGGACAAACAGGTCCGATACGTGAATGTCCGGCAAGGCATACAAATACACGTCGCGGAAAATGCCCGAAAAGCGCCAAAAATCCTGATCTTCCAGCCAACTGCCGGTGCTTCTTTGGTACACTTCAACCGCCAGTTTGTTTTCGCCATCCCGGAGAAACGGCGTCAAGTCAAATTCCGCCGGCGTAAAGCTATCTTCGCTGTAGCCGACAAATTCGCCGTTCAACCATACGAAAAAGGCCGACTCCACGCCCTGGAACGAGATGCAGACAGGCCTTCCTTTCATATTGGCAGGCACCGTAAAACAGGTGACATAGCTGCCGACCGGATTATGATCCTCCGGGATCGCCGGCGGGCGGATATCGTTGTGCCCGTCCCACGGGTACATCGTATTTACATATTGCGGCTTGCCGTGGCCCTGCAGTTGGATATGTCCGGGCACATCAATGCTGCCCCAGCTCCCGCAATCGTAATCAAGCTCGTAAAACCGCTCGGGGCGGTCGGCAGGCTTCACGGAATAGCTGAACTTCCAGCTGCCGTTCAGATCGTGCCGCAGCGCCATCGGCGCATACGCTTCCGCCTCCTCCAGCGTTTCGTAGTAACGATGATCGGAATGCGCCGGCAGGCGGTTCACCGCGAATACGCTCACATCGGTGAGCCAGCTCAGGCTTGGCTTGGTCAATTTCATTTCCGTATTCCCCCATTGGATGATTTTCAATTACTCATAATAACTGCGAACGACGATGTCCTGATCGTAATTGCCGAACCCTTTGCCGTATAAAGTCAGTCCACCCCGGCCCTGGGCCACGTCCTCGGCGCTAATCCGCAAAGTCCACTGCGTGTTTTCCCACTCTACATCCTTGATCGTAACATCGGAAATTTGCTGGCCGTCTATAAAGGTGCCGTTCGCATTGATGCGAACCACTTTCAATAAACCGTACTGATTGACGTCACTTTGCCACCAATCCGGTGTCAGCCTGCCTCTCATCCGCCCAAAATCGCCGGGACTCGTCCATACGCCGAGCAGCCGGTCATTGATCGTAAAACGAATATCGGATGGCCAATTGTCATTGATCATGGGAGCCTCGGAGCCGATTTCCAGCGAAATCTCGATTTCCTGTACGAGTTGGTCTTTGAACAAATAGTTGGGTATTTTGTATTCGACAAAGCCTCTGGCAAACCATAGAATGCCGGCATGAACACGTTCGGGATCGAGAAAATAGGTTGGATTGTCGTAGTGGCCGATGATGTTCGCGGTCGTTGCGATGCCGCACGTAGGCGAGACTGCAAAATCCGTGTAATGCCCGACAGGCACGGAAACTTCAACGAATTTCCTGGAGGAAACGGCCGGACGGGACAAGCGGATTTGCAAATATTCCGTCGACAGCGAGCAAAATTTGTACGTCCCGCCGTTAAGCCTTTTCATTTTGCAGCTGACAAGCCCTGCCTGTTGTAATTTGTTGACATGCGTGCTGACAATCGCGCTGCTGAGATACAGCTTGGCCGCCAGCTCCTTGATATGCATCTCTTTTACATACAACAAGTCGATAATTTGCAGCCGAACCTCGCTCGCCAAAGCCTCGTACACCCGAAGCGACTCCGCATCCGTTGATAAATACATAATAACCCATCTCACCTCCAATAAGCAATTTAGTTAATTCAACGAACAATTGCCCGTATGATATTGAATGCTTTTCTTTATTATGATAAATATGAAATAGAATATCAATAACTTTGGATTAATTTATTTATTAATTCAAAAATGGGAGGACATTCATTCAATGCCTATAAAATCGACGATGCTTATCGACAAAAATTTCACCGTTTCTGCCGTAGATCCCCGGCTTTACGGATCGTTTATCGAGCATTTGGGGCGCGCCGTATATGGCGGCATTTATGAGCCCGGCCATCCGGCTGCGGATGAGAACGGCTTCCGGCGCGATGCGCTGGATGCGATCCGTGCCCTGAACGTTCCCATCATCCGCTATCCCGGGGGAAATTTCGTATCCGGCTACAATTGGGAGGACGGCGTCGGCCCGAAGGCAGAGCGGAAGCGTCTGTTGGAGCTGGCCTGGTGGACGACGGAAACGAACGAAGTCGGAACGAATGAATTCGCGGACTGGGCCAAGCTGGTCGGCTCGGAAGTCATGATGGCCGTCAATCTCGGCACGCGCGGCGTCGATGCCGCCAGAAATTTTGTCGAATACTGCAACCATCCCTCCGGCTCTTACTGGAGCGATCTGCGCATCTCCCACGGCTACAAAGAGCCGCACAAGTTCAAAACATGGTGCCTCGGCAATGAAATGGACGGCCCTTGGCAAATCGGCGCCAAAACCGCCGTAGAATACGGCCGGCTCGCCAATGAAACGGCCAAAGTGATGCGCTGGGTCGACCCGTCCATCGAGCTTGTGGCGTGCGGCAGCTCATCGAGCGGCATGAGCACGTTCGCCGAATGGGAAGCTACCGTGCTCGACCTCGCCTACGATCAAGTGGACTTTTTATCCTTGCATACTTACTACAATAACAATGAGAACGATTCCGCCAATTTCCTGGCAAAATCGCTCGATATGGATCAATTCATCTCCAGCGTGGCCGCTATTTGCGATTACGTAAAAGCGAAAAAACGCAGCAAGAAAAAGCTCATGCTTTCCCTGGACGAATGGAACGTCTGGAATTCCATCGGCTCCAGCCGCGCCGAGGAACGCTGGCAAGTGGCTCCGCCGGAATTCGAAGACGTGTACACGCTGGAAGACGCGCTGGCCGTCGGCTGCTTCCTTATCACGCTGCTCAAGCACGCCGACCGCGTCAAAATGGCGTGCATCGCGCAGCTGATCAACGTAATCGCGCCGATTATGACGGAAAACGGCGGCCCGCTGTGGCTGCAAACCACGTACTATCCGTATCTTCACGCTTCGCTGTACGGCAGAGGAACCGTGCTTCACTCCGTCGTCTCGTCGCCGAAATACGATTCCAAAGACTTCACCGATGTTCCGTATTTGGAAGCAATCAGCGTGTACAACGAAGAGCAGGGCGAAGTGACGATCTTCGCCGTGAACCGCCACCTATCCGAAGCGCTCGAGCTTGACGTCGACGTCCGCAGCTTCGGCGAAGTCGGCATCCTCGAACACATCGTGCTGGAGCATACGGATATTAAAGCGGCCAACACCAAAACGAACCCTGCCCATGTCGTCCCGCACAACAGAGGCAACGCCAAAACCGAGAACGGCCATGTAAAAGCCGTACTCGGCCAAGCTTCCTGGAACGTGCTGCGGCTCCGGATCAAATAACGTGCCCCCGCTGCGGGGGCACGATCGCAGCGGCGCTGCTCGGCGGAGCGAGCGAGGCCACGGCTGCGGCGGAGCCGCTTGGCGGCGCGAGCGAGGTCGCGCTTGCGGCGGCGCCGCTCGGCGAAACCGCTCGCCGGGGAGGCAAAACGGCTCGACTGCCGGCAAAAGCCTGCAAAAGTGCAGGTTTTTTCGTACGAAACGACTGGTTTTGAGGAAAAGCCTGCAATTGTGCAGGAATTTCCGGTTAAATGGACCCAAACCCTGCACTTTAGCCGAAAAACCTGCAGATTTGCAGGAATTATTCAAAACCAGCGCATCCAGCAGCAAAAAGATGTATTTTTGCAGGTTTTCTGCGGGGTGCCAGTGATGCAATAGCTCTAAGCGGGCAAGTGTATAGTCTCACTTTTCGCCGGCTTATTTTGGCGAGCAAGATGATTCCTCAAGGCATCGCTTCCGGCCTCCGCTATCCAGCAGACCGGATGCCCGATTAGGAGCAGCAGTAGGAGTTGAAACGCCGTACCGTTACCCCGTACCGCAACAAAAATAATCGCCCATTCCGACGTCTACGGGACATTCGTCCAAACAATATAGTACATGAACCCGTATAATATGGCGTAATTACAACTTTGCTTTAATAAGGAGGAGACCGCTATGGGCGCAAGTTGTGCAGGTTATGGTATGAGTACGAGTACGGCTGCAATCCTGGTTCTGTTTATTCTCTTGGTTATCATCTCTGTAACTTTTGCATGGTAATTCGCTAACCGGGAAAAAAGGCTTCGGGTCGATCCCGCAAGCCTTTTTCTTCTTTTCACCCCGCCGCAACAGGGATCATGATCGTGAATTCAAGGTTGTTATCGTAAGGATCGCCCGCCATCGGGTACACTTCAAAATGCGTAAGGTCCCCGCCGGCCCCGGACAAACCTTGCTGTTCCATCCAGATCAGTGACAGCACCGGCATCCGCCAATCCAATCACAGCGCACTCGAAAACACGCGAAAAATTAGCTCGGCAAAGGTGCTTGGCAGATCGGTTATATTCATGTAAAATGTATTTTGTATCCGCTAACAAGACTGGACAAACTATTGTGTGGAGCCGTGGTGTAGAGGCCTAACATGCCTGCCTGTCACGCAGGAGACCGCGGGTTCGAATCCCGTCGGCTCCGCCAGATTTTAACATTCAACCTAAACTTGAAAAACACCGAGCAGAGTGACGCCTCTGCTCTTTTTTGTATTCGTCGAGGAGCGTGAGATTATGACCCGTCGAGGACGGTTCGCACCAACTCCATCCGGACTGCTTCACATCGGCAATGCCTTCACCGCTCTCGCCGCCTGGCTGCAAATACGCCAGGCCGGCGGCGAGTTCGTGCTGCGAATCGAAGACATCGACAAAGCCCGTTCGCGCCGCGCCTACGCCGAGCAGCTGCAGCTGGATCTGATGTGGCTTGGCATCGATTGGGACGAAGGCCCGCTCGTCGGCGGCCCCTGCGCGCCGTACGAGCAAAGCCGCCGCGAGCGGCTTTACGAAGAGGCGCTGGACCGGCTGCAGCAGGCCGGGCGGCTGTACCCGTGCTTTTGCAGCCGGAGCGAGCTGGCGCAAATCGGCAGCGCGCCCCATGGGCTTGCGTCCGAAGGCGCCGGCTACCCCGGCACGTGCCGCACGCTCTCGGCCGGGGAGCGGCAGGCCCGGGCAGCGAAAAAAACGCCGGCCCTCCGCTTCATCATGCCGTCGCATGCGCTGCCGTTCCATGACGCGCTGGCCGGCCCGCAAGCCTGCCCGGGCGAAGCCTCGGGCGACTTCGTCGTCAAGCGCGCCGACGGCATGTTCAGCTACCAGCTCGCCGTCACGGTCGACGATGCCGCCATGGGCATCACCGACGTGCTGCGCGGAGCCGACCTGCTGGACTCGACGCCAAGGCAGCTGGCGCTCTACGAGGCGCTCGGGCTCAAGGCGCCGTACTTCGCCCACGTTCCGCTGCTGGTCGATGCAAGCGGCCGGCGGCTGGCCAAGCGCGACGGCGCGCTTACGCTTGCGGCGCTGCGCGAGGCGGGGACAGCGCCCGGACGGCTGTTGGGCGCGCTGGCCCATCTCGCCGGGTGGCTAGACCGGCCTGAGCCCGTAACGGCTCAGGAGCTGATTCCGGCCTTCGGACCTGTCCGGCCGGCTAACGGCGCGCTCATCGTCAGCGAGCCGTTCAGGCGCTTGCTCGGGGCGGATTAAACTGCTGCATGCACCCGCTTCGTTTTTGCCGCGACGAAAGGAATAAACAATGCAACCAGACAAATACACAAAACATACGGAAGATACGTTTGGAATGAATAGAGGACGGTTCCTGCAATAGGGCCGACGAATGAGCCGACTCCTTGCACAGCGGCCGCAAAAGACGCAACGCCGGACTGCTCGTTTTCGCTTACGGCTAGCGATGCCGCGGCAGTATAGCCGGGCAAGGTGAATCCGATGCCGATGCCGAAAACCGCAAAAGCAGCCGCATAATACGAAGGCGCAGCCATAAACCAAAAGAAGCCAAGCGCCAGGGCGCACAGTCCGATTTTCAACATCGTGCCGGGCTTCCATTTCAGGAAACGGGTGTTCAGCACTTGCACAGCGACGACAATTACTCCGGCGATCGTCAAGGCGAGGCCGATCATTCTGGCCGCCCCTTGGGCGGAAGCGGCAAGCCGGTCCTGCATGTAAAAGCCTGCCGTCACCTGCAAAATGACCATCACGACGGACAAAGTCAATCCGATGCCGATATACAAACGGATGCGGTAATCCCATGGGGACAGCTTGGCCGCTTTCTCCTGTACGGAGACGGTTTGCCGGCCCGGAATCCGAATCCCGAACAAAAGGATGACTGCCGCCAATAACACGCCCGAGACGTACATGGGAGCGGTGAGGCCAACGGATGCCAAAGCGGCTCCCATCGCCGGCCCGAGCACAAATCCGAGCCCGTTGGCCGCTCCGAACAGAGCCATCCCGTTCGCCCGGTTTTCCGCGGACGTCCAGTCCATCAAATAACCTTGCGCCATAGCCGGAATCGCCCCGAAGAAAAATCCGGCGACCGCACGCAGCGCCAAAAAAATCCAGTAAAGGTGCCCCGCACTTGCGGAAGCCGTATCGGCGATATAGGCAAACGCGACAAGCGTAACCGCGTAACCGGCCAACGCCGAGATCATGATCCGTTTTCTGCCGGCCCGCGCCCATCTGGCCCATACAAAGCTGCCGACAATCCAGCAGATCCCGGTGATCGTAACCAAACTGCCGGACTGGATTTCCGTCAATCCGAGGCTCCTCGCAAGCGGCCCGAGAATCGGGTTAAAGGTCGCGATGGAAATCATGGCGGCAAGAACTGTAACAAAAATGACGATAAAATGATTTTTCATGCTTATTCTCCTTTTCGGTCTAACCTGCAGGTCAACAGCTTTTTATTTGATAATGATTATCACTCGTCGGCAGTTTTTTCGCTACCTGTGGAGGAAGTTTTTTTCCCTGCAAAAGGAGCCATGAAAAACCCCCTTCAAACATAGGTTGAAAGGGGTTGGTTAATCGTTTTCAAATATTCGCCGGGATTGCAGCCGTACTGCTTGCGAAAAGCGGTTGTAAAATTGCTGATATTGCTGTACCCAAGAGAAACCGCAGTTTCCCCGACATTCATCCGCTCCGTCTCCATCAGCCAAAGCGCCTTTTGCATCCGCTCCCGGCGGACAAGCTCGAAAACCGTCATACCGAACAATGTGCGGAAACCTTTTTTTAGCTTGAATTCGTTGATCCCCGCCCGGTTAGCCAGTTCCTTGATCGATAACGGCGTTTCCAGATTGTTTAAAACGCATTCCCTGGCCGCGTTCAGCTTGTCAATATCGTCAGGCCGCAATACGAAATTCCGGCTTGCCGAAGCTTGCTCCTCCTGCTGGAAAAATAGCGCGATAAGCTCCATCGCCTTGCTTTCCATATACAGCCGCTTCATCGGCCCCTGATAGGCGCATTGCATGATGTCAATGACGCATCTTTGAATGGCCGGGGAGTTCGGATAGCGGTCGATGCTCCCTTGATGACGCTGCAGCAGCGTTCCAATGCGGGACATATCCGCCGCATCGCCGGCATAGCGGAACAGCTCGTCGGGGCGCAGGCGCACTTCCAGCGTCCGGTTGCGGATTCCCGCTTTCTTTTCCATATAAATTCCGACATCTTCCAAACAACATACGTTACCCGTCCGTTGACCGATATGCCTTGTACGGCCGTTCCATTCGCAGTAAATTTCGCCGCTCAAACAATAGTTCAACTCGAATATCCGGCAGCCTTCCTGAACGCGCATCTTCAAATCCTGCTCAAAGGTGAGGTCGGAAACGACGATTTCCATACCGGAGCGGATCCGCATCCGGGTGACGGTCCCTTTGCCGAGACGATCCGGCAGCGAAAGCTGCTGTTCCCAGCCCCTGCTATGAACATCTCCGTTTACGTGCTCCGTAAACCGGTCAAAATAATCGTGAATATCGGCAATCAGGAGATCCGCAGCCAAAAAAACTACCTTCTTTCCCCAATATATAAATGAGAATAGTTATCATTTTGCTCATTGTACTTAATTTTTCCGTACAGTTCAAATCCATTTCTGCATTTGTCACAAAAAACTCGGCTAATCAGTCTACTATCATGGAAGGACAACTAAACGACAACGAATGGAAACGAGGAGATGTCACATGAAAATATTCGTAGCAGGATCGACGGGTGTGATCGGCCGCTTGCTGCTCCCCAAATTGGTGCATGCGGGCCATGAGGTTATCGGCATGACGCATAACGAGCGGAACAAAAGCATCATTGAAGAGTTGTGCGCGCGCGCCGTCATTGCCGATGCTTTTGACCGGGAAAGCATGATGTCGGCCGTACATGAAGCGCAGCCGGATGTCATCATCCATCAGCTCACATCTTTGAGCGGCGGCAGCTTCGAGGCGAACTCCAGAATCAGAGTGGAAGGCACGCTGAATCTGGTGGATGCGGCCCTTTCGGCAGGCGTCAAGCGAATGATCGCGCAAAGCATCGCATGGGCGTATGAGCCGGGCGATGCACCCGCGTCGGAAGATATTTCTTTGGACATTACAGCGCCGCCGCCGCGGAAAAGAACGATTGACGGCGTCGCCGCACTGGAACGCGCCGTTGCCGAAATGCCGGACCACGTGATTTTGCGGTACGGGTCGTTTTACGGCAAAGGCACGTGGTATGACCGCCACGGATTCATGGCGGAAAAAATACGGCTCAAGGAAGTGCCGGCGACCGGCGGAATCACTTCCTTCATCCATGTGGAGGACGCGGCGGCCGCTGCCCTGCTCGCTTTGGATTGGCCGTCAGGCGCGGTCAATATCGTCGACGATGAGCCTGCCAAAGGAGCGGATTGGCTGCCCGTCTACGCCGACGCTTTGGGAGCGCCCCGTCCCCCTGTCGAGCCGAGCGGCAGCGGATGGGAACGCGGCGCATCGAATGCCAAAGCCCGCAGCATTTACGGCTGGAAGCCGCTTTATCCGACATGGAGAACGGGCTTCGCCCAAAGCATAGAAAAAATCTATTAGACAACTGGCAGAAACGAATGGTAAATTTAGGCCTATATCACACTTAATTGATGCGATTTATATGAATTATTAATAAACCGGGTGCACAGTGCGGCTAACAAACGAAAGGCGGCGGCAGCATGGAGCTTTACTGGAAACGCAATCTTTATATGCTATGGCTGGGCATGTTTTTCAACCACATGGCGTATACATTGTCGGTGCCCTTTTTCCCTATTTTTTTGCAAAACGATTTGGGGATTCAGAGCGGCTTGGAAGCTTGGTCCGGCGTTTCCATTTCGATCAGCTTTTTGATCAGCGGATTGTGCGCGCCTTTTTGGGGATCGCTCGCCGATAAATACGGCAGTAAGCCTATGCTTATCCGCTCGGGGATAGGCTTGGGCCTGGCGCATCTTGCCAATTTTTTCGTGTACGATCCTTACACGTTTATTTTTGTGCGCATTTTTCAAGGGTTTATGGCGGGCTTTAGCCCCGCTTCCGTCGCTTTGGTCGGTACGAATACACCGGAAAAGCATGTCGGCTACGCGCTGGGCGTCATCTCGACGTCGACGGCTGCGGGAAGCATTATCGGTCCGCTTGCGGGAGGGGTGCTGAGCCATTGGATGGGGCTGCGGGAATGCTTCATCGCTTCCGGGCTTATTACGCTAGTATCCGCGCTCATCGTTCTGGCAGGCGTAAAAGAGGTGCACGAGAAGCAAAGCGGGGCCCGTCCGAGCGTGCTCGACGATCTTAGACAAGCCGCCGGCAACGCGAGATTGATGCGGATATATGGGCTTATTTTGCTCGTCTCGACTTCGGTTTTGATTTTGGAGCCGCTGCTCACGATCTACGTGGTGCAAATCGGCGGCAGCATCAGCAGCGCTTCGCTCAGCTCGGGCATCGTTTTCTCGGCGGTCGGCATCGCTACGGTCATTATGGGCCCCCGCTGGGGGAGAATCGGCGAAAAAATCGGCCACGCCAAGACGCTCTTCATCGGGCTGATAGGCGGCGGCATCGGCAATCTGCTGCAGCTCTTCGTTCATCAGCTTGTCGGCTTCGGCATCCTTCGCTTCTGCTACGGATTGCTGTTCGCAGCCGTTTATCCGTCCATGAATGCGCTGATCGTAAAATATTCGGGCCCCGACTTCCGCGGCAGGGCCGTCAGCTTGAGCCAATCGGCGAACCAGTTCGGCATCGTGGTCGGCCCGCTGCTCGGCGGCTTTCTCGGCGGATGGATCGGCATTCAATTCGTCTTCCTGCTCACAGGCCTGTCGCTCCTCGGAGCCGCCTGGACCCTTAAAGCAATCGGCTCCAAGCAAGCCGACCGGACGCTGGCCGGATAACGGCCTAACCCAGACGGGGCGGATACCGGTGGCGCGTGGCTTGTTCGAAACCGTATGCAATTTTGATCAGCACAGGTTCACTGAATGCTTTTCCCGAGAAGACTACGCCAAAAGGGCCTTTCGTGGAATCGCCGTCCGGGTCAATAACTCCATTCGCCGAATAGCCTGCCGGAACGGTGATCAAAGGATACCCCAACCGTGCAGCGATAAACATGCCGTCGACATCCCCAGGCAGCATCAAAGCGTCCAAACCGTATGCATCTATGGCATAATCAATTCCTTGTTTCAAAGGCAGTTCCATGTACGCTTGTTTCTTTTGCAAATAGGTTTGCTCCGTCAATGCCGTCGCTTCCGCCGCGGTCAGCGTGTCTTGCCCGTATCGGAGAGCTGTCTCCGCGTTTTTTTCATTGAATGCAATCAATTCTTTCAAAGAGTGAACCGGCACGGAATCAGCCAATTGCGATAAGTACTCGTTCAGCCCCTTCTTGAATTCGTACATGATGACTTCGTTGTTCCAGCTTTGCTGTTCGACGTGAAGCACGACCGGGTCGACAATCGCAGCGCCTTCTTGTTTCAAAACGGCAATGGCGGCTTCCATAATCGCAAGCCTTTCCTCGTCCAAATGCTCATAATAATGCCTCGGAATGCCGATTCTCGCATGGCGCAAAAAGTGCGCATCCAAAAACGGCGTATAATCGGAAAAGGAACCCTTCTCGCCCGCCAAGGTTGCGTGATCTTTGCCGTCGGCTCCAGTCAACGTGCCCAAAATCACAACCGCATCCGAAACCATCCTCGCAATCGGCCCCGGAGTATCCTGGCTGCCGGAAATAGGGATAATGCCGGTTCGGCTCACTAATCCGACGGTAGGCTTGATTCCTACGACAAAATGTTGGCTCGCAGGGCCGACGATGGACCCCGCCGTTTCCGTTCCGATCGCTGCTGCTCCCAAATTGGCGGCTACTGCGGCGGCAGATCCCGAACTGGACCCGCTGACGAAAATTTTCCCCGGGCCATATGGATTCAGCACAAACCCGCCCCGCGAGCTGTACCCCGCCGGCATCGCGCTTGACATGAAATTGGACCATTCCGTCATATTCGTTTTCCCGAGAAAAACGGCGCCTGCCGCGCGGAGCTTTGAGGCGACGAACGAGTCCGCCACAGCGAAAGATTCGGCTAGCGCTATCGAGCCGGCGCTCGTATGCATATTATCGTGCGTGTCTATATTATCCTTTAATAAAATGGGAATCCCGTGCAGCATCCCCCGGCTTCCTTGTTCTTTGCGTTCCCGGTCCAAAGCCCGTGCTGTTTGCAAAGCATCCGGATTGATTTCCAAAATGGAATTAATCGCCAAATCATACCGGTTAATTCGCTCCAAATACACCTGTACGAGCTCTTCCGATGTTACGGAACCCGCTTCCATCGCCGCCTGCATACTCGCAATATCTGCTTCTATGATCCATTCCTGCAGCTTTATACTCAATTGACAGCCTCCTAATTTTTAGGAAAATATGCTAGCCACTTAACCTTACCACACTTGTTTCGCGGGCAGGAATGGAGAGTTTGGTTATAGTTAAAGTTAAGCCGAACAAAAAAAGGCTGTCCTCCAGGCCTTTTTAGACCTAAAGGACAACCTCTTGAGCTTCATACTCCCGCTCTATTCTGGAATGACAATCGCATTGCTGCTGCCATCTTCGTAGCGCGTATTGCTGAAAGATGCGGAGGCGGATTCTACGTCCAGCCAGAACCAATCTTTTTTCGCAACATCCTTCCAGTTTGCTGTGCCGAGCTCAGGCGTCGGGCGTTTCAGCAGCGTATTTATCGCTTTTACCGCTTCCGCCCGCGTCAATGGCCGATCCGGCCGGAACGAGCCGTCTTCATAACCGGCGACCAATCCGGCAGCTTTCGCCGCTTGGATATAGCCGGCGGCCCAGTGGCCTTGCGTGTCCGTGAATGACAGCGCGCCGCCAGCCGCCTCAAGCTTGTTCAGCCTCGTGATAATCACGGCGAGCTCCGCTCTCGTTATCGGCGCGTCGGGCTTGAACGATCCGTCCGGGTAGCCGCCAAGCAAGCCTGCGCCTTGCGCCTGGCTGATGGCTTTTGCCGCCCAGTGCGTGTCCGGCACATCGCGGAATTGCTGCACGCCGGTTGGCTGCTTCGGCAGGGTTACAGCTTTTACGAGAATGCTAGCCGCTTCCGCGCGGGTGATCGACTGATTCGGTTTAAAAGTTCCATCCGGATATCCGTCAATC
The DNA here is from genome assembly GCF_059820445.1 of Paenibacillus sp. sgz302190. NCBI lineage: Bacteria > Bacillati > Bacillota > Bacilli > Caryophanales > Paenibacillaceae > Paenibacillus > Paenibacillus sp. sgz302190. Next base: position 96,983 of record NZ_JBZYAO010000022.1, on the reverse strand, counting down.
CATCTCGTATAGGAAACAGTATCGACGGCTTTTTTCTGAATCTCGACGATGCTGAAAGTACTGAATTTGGTGATGACAATTTCAATACCGACCGGATTCCTTTGTGCGTCATATTGAATAGCGCCACGCTGCAGCTCCTTCTGTCCGTCGCTGTGCTCAATATACACGCCAAGAGAAGATAATAATTCGTTTCTTTTCTTCGGATCCGACGGGATTTCAATTCCTTGTAACGAGAAGGTCAGTTTCGCCTCCTGGTTGGTCAGGTTCGCTTCAACGGTCATCGGCGTTCCGTGAAGAACGACTTTCCCGCTTCCCGCCGCTTTCGTTACGAGCTGCGCAGTCAGCACCCGATTCTCGGCTTCCTTCTTAGCGGCTTCCGTGCGAATCGGAACAAAACGGACATTTAAATCTTCATTTGATTGCAGCGCCTTTGCAACCGCATTTTGGGGAAGCGCAATTTGCACTTCATCCGTCTCGATGCTGAGCGACAAACCGTTTCCGTCCAAAGCTTTCAACGTGTCCCCGGAAATATTGACGTTAAACTCGTCGTGCCCGTCAGGAATTTGCGAGATAATGAGTTTGAACTTCTTCTGCTTGCTTGCCGTGGCATCTTCGATTGCCTGTTTGACAATATCAGGCGCTAATACAATCTTGTCGATAATCCTGCCATCCGGTGTACGTTCCCGCTGCACCTCGACCTGCAAGGTCGCTCCATTTTCCCCAAAAGACAAGCTGACTTTCACAGGAGCTTCGGCAGGAATCGAACCCGATCCGGAGCCTGATCCGGAACTGGCCGGCTGCTGCTGTCTGGTTACGTTCACGGTATAAGTCTGCGGCTGTCCGCCATAATTCGGAGTCACAACAATCTGAATGCTGTTGCCGCCCACAGCCAAATTGATCGGCTGGCTGGCAACGCCTGCAAGTGCCGGCGCTCCGTTAATGGTGACGGTCGCTCTTGGATCATACACAGAGGCAGTCACCGTTGTAGAATTGACTTCGTAAGGAACGGTTCCCGAATAAGTCAAAGTTTCCAAATTGAATGGCGGCGTTAAACTCACTCCGCTCAAGCTCAACCCGGTAAGCTCCGCACTGCCGAAGCGCGTAATATTCAAAAAATAAATTTGCTTTGACAAGTCCTGGGAAATCACTTTAACTGGTATCGAATTCAGCCCTTCATTTAGAGCGATTGTAATGGGCTGGCCGTTCGACGGTTGATCGTTGATTTCCAAACGCGTTGTCGGATCGTATACAACGCCTGTAACTGTGGCGCTGTACACCGCATTCGTTACGCTTGCCGTATACGCAACAGAACCGGTCCCGGCAGGCTGAATCTCCTCGATATTTCCGCCTAAAGCAATTTGCAGCTTCACACTCTTATTCGAAGAAGGGCTGCGCGTTACGGCGATCGAGTACGTATTCGTCGTGCCGTCCTGGGCCGTGACAACTACCGTAATCGGGTTGATGCCTACGTTCAGCGGCACGTTAACGGCGCTGCCCGACGATGCAGGCGTTCCGTTGACGGTTAGCGTAGCTGTGCTGTCAGCCGCCGCTGCCGTCACATTCACGCTCGCTGCGCTGTTGTCGACGGCCGCCGTATATGTGAGCGTGCCCGGTACAAAGGCGGGAGCAAGCGTTCCGGCGCTGAGCGTCAGCGCACCCAAGCTCGCGTTGTTCGATACTCGCGTCACGTTCAGCGTATACGTCTGCTGCGTTCCGTCCTCGGCCGTGACAAGCACCGAGATCGGGTTGATGCCTACGTTCAGCGGAACGCTGACGGCACTGCCCGACGATGCTGTCGTTCCGTTTACGGTTAGCGTTGCTGCATTGTGCGCAGTTGTTGGTTTCACCTCTATACTCGTTACGCCGCTTCCCACAGTCGCCGTGTACGCTGTCGTGTCCGACTCAAAATCCGGCGACAGCTTTCCGGCGCTGAGCGTCAAATCGCTCAATTTCGCGTTGTTGGACAATCTTGTCACCGTCAACGTGTACGACTTTTTCGTCGTTCCGTCCTGTGCCGTGACCTCAACCGTGATCGTGTTGCTTCCCACGTTCAACGGTACATTGACGGCGCTGCCTGGCACCGGTGTTGTTCCATTGACCGTTATCACAGCTGTGCTGTCCGCTGCCGTTGGGGTCACATCCACAGTCGTTGTGCCGTTGCCGACGGTTGCCGTGTACGCTATCGCGCCCGGGTCAAAATCCGGCGCTAGCTTTCCGGCGCTGAGCGTCAGCAATCTCAAGCTCGCGTTATTCGATACGCGCGTTACATTTAACGTATACGTCTGCTTCGTTCCGTCCTCGGCCGTAACCTCAACCTTAATCGTGTTGATTCCTACGTTCAACGGCACTGTCGCGGTATTGCCTGTCACCGGTGCGTTTCCGTTCACCGTGAACGACGCCTTGTTGTCCGCCACCGTCGCGGTCACATCCACGCTCGCCGCGCTGTTGCCAACTGTTGCCGTGTACGCCGTCGTGGCCGATGTAAAAACCGGATCAAGCGTGCCCGTACTTAGCGTCAACCCGCTCAAACTCGCGTCATTGGACAATCTTGTCACCGTCAACGTATATGTTTTTTTCGTCGCTCCGTCCTGCGCCGTGACCTCCAACTTGATCGTGTTGATTCCCACGTTCAGCGGCACGTTAAGGGCGCTGCCCGACGTTGCTCTCGTTCCGTTTACGGTTAGCATTGCTTCATTGTGCGCAGTTGTTGGTGTCACTTCAATGCTCGTTACGCCGCTTCCCACAGTCGCCGTGTACGCTATCACACTCGGGTCAAAAGCCGGCGATAGTGTTCCGGCGCTTAACGTCAACAAGCTCAAATCAGCGTTGTTCGATACTCGCGTCACGCTCACTTCGTACTGCTGCGTCGTGGCATCCTCGGCCGTGACAACGACCGTGATCGTATTGACGCCTACGTTCAGCGGCACATTAACGACTCCGCTCTGCGGTACGTTTCCGTTCACCGTAACCGTCGCTTTACTGTCTGCTACCGTTGCAGTCACATCCACGCTCGCTGTTCCGTTGCCGACGGTTGCCGTGTAAACTGTCGTGCCCGATGCAAAAACCGGCGTCAGCGTTCCGGCACTGAGCGTCAAACCGCTTAATTTCGCGTTGCTGGACTTATTTCGCGTCACGGTCAGCGTGTACGTCTGTTGCGTCACACCATCCTCGGCGGTGACAACCACTGTGATCGTATTGATTCCTACGTTCAGCGGTACATTGACGGCACTGCCCGACCCTGCTGTCGTTCCATTCACAGTTAATGTCGCAGCACTATGTGCAACCGTCGAGGTCACGTCTATACCGGTCACATCGTTGTTAACAGTTGCCGTGTACGCAAACGTCCCCGATGCAAAAATCGGCGTCAACGTGCCGGCGCTTATCGCCAATGCGTTCAAGTTCGCATTGTTCGATACGCGCTTCACCGTCAGCGTGTATGTCTGCTTCGTCGTGCCGTCCTCGGCCGTAACCTCAACCGTGATCGTATTGATTCCCACATTCAACGGCACTGCCACCGCATCGCCCGACAATGCGGCGCTTCCATTCACCGTAAGCGTCGCTTTGCTGTCCGCCGCCTGAGGCGTCACATTGATACTTGCAGTGCCGTTGCTCACGACCGCCGTATAGGCAAACGTACCCGATGCAAAAACCGGCGTCAACGCGCCCGAACTTACGCTCAGCCCACTCAAATTCGCGTTGTTCGATATTCTGGTCACCGTCAGCGTGTATGTCTTTTTCGTCGTGCCGTCCTCTGCCGTGACCTCAACATCGATCGTATTGCTTCCTATGTTCAGCGGCACGTTGAAGGCACTGCCCGACGTTGCCGTAGATCCGTTCACCTTAACCGTTGCCGTATTATCCGCTACCGTCGGAGTCACGTCTACGCTCGTTACGCCGCTTCCCACGGTCGCCGTATACGCGAGCGTCCCCGAGCCAAAGCCCGGCGTCAACGTGCCGGCACTTATTGCCAACGCGTTCAGGTTCGCGTTAGTGGACTGAGCCGCACGGGTTACGGTTATCGTGTACGCCTTTTGCGTGGAGCCGTCTTCCGCGGTTGCGTTGACCGTAATGACGTTGCTTCCTACATTTAGCGTCACGGCTCCACTGGCTTGACCGCTGCTTACCGCAACATTGTTTACTTTAACGGTCGCATGAGATTCGTTCACAGTTGGAGTTACCTTTACCGAACCGACCGCATAAGGAACATCTGCCGTATAGGCAAGCGTCCCGGAAGCAAAAGGTTCCTTTAACGACGCATTCGATAAAGTCAGTCCGCTCAGGCTTGCGTCGCTGCTCTGCACCGTCGTATTGTGGGTGCCTGTATCGTTGCTGAAGTCGAGATTGCCGCCTCCGGATACTTGCACAGTGCTTGTCACCGTACGCGGCGCATTTGCCGCGACATTGACAGTCACATCGATGACAGGATAGCTTGCTCCGCTGCTCAGCGCATCTGAACGGGTACACGTCAACGTTCCGACCTGGCAAGTCCAGCCGGTTCCGGCAATGCTTGCAGCCGTCAGACCCGTCGGCAGCGTAACCGTCGCCGTAACCGTGCCGTTCGTTTTGGCTTTTCCCGTATTGGATACGGTAACCGAATAATGGGCCCCGGTCTTGCCTTGAGAAAATACTCCGTTCGGAGCGATCGCAATCTGCAGATCCGTTCCATCCGGATTGGCAGCGACGTCCCCAGGCGTATTTCCGCTAATGGTTGTATTGGTCACAACCGGGGCCTGGCTCGCATTGACAAATATGCCGCCTCCACGCGTCGCGGTGTTGCCGGTTACCGTCGAATCCGTCAGCGATACGGAACCTGCATAAAAGTCGAGTACCAGCCCGCCACCGTCCCCGCCTGCAGTATTGCCCGACAATGTCGTGTTCGTAATGACGGCCGGAGTTCCCAAAAACAGCCCTCCGGCCCGGCCGCCGAAGCCGCCGGAACTTATCGCTTTGTTGCCCGTTATCGTGCTGGAACTTATCGTGACGTTCCGCAAAGACGACGTGGCCGATACGAACGAAATCCCTCCGCCGGAGCCGTACGCAACGTTATTTTGCACCGTAACGTTGGTCAGGTTCACGCTCATGTCGCCTTCCAGATAAATGCCGCCGCCCTGGGAACTATAGCTGGGCGAGCTCACTTCACCCGCCGTGTTGCCTGTAAACACAACGTCCGTCAACTGCACCTTGCCCGCCGGCAAGCCCGAAACGAACAGACCGCCACCGTGCCCTCCGGCCGAAGCGATATTGTCCTGGATAACGGAATTACTGATGGTCAGCGTCTTGGTCCCGACGTCCCCGGCGATTCCGCCGCCTCCGTACCCGTCAACATCGGGAGCTTTGCCGTAACGAATGGTCAAGCCTTGTATAGTCACGTTATACCCTATCGAGTCAAGAGTCGGATTAAATTCGAGCACCCGGTTCGACGCCGTCGAAGCGCTGCTTGTGCTTGCCTGAATAATCGTATCCGACGGATTATTGGAAGTACCGGTAAGCGTAATATCGCTCGTAATTTGCAGTTGGCCCAATGTCAGCGTATATGTACCTGGCGGAATTTGAATTTGATTTGTGCCGCCAAGAGCATTCGCTTCCATGATCGCCGCCCTTAGAGAACAATTTCCACCGTAGTCCAAACATGCAGAATTCCCCGGACTGGCGTCCACAGTATCCGCTGTTGTCGTTACCGTAAATGCCGCCGCATGCGCCGAACCGCTAAACCCCAGCAGCCCGCCTGCCGCAAGCAAAATCCCGAACAAGGCGACTTTGACATATGTATGCCTTAAAAAAGAACGCCCGTATCCTTCCTCTTCATAGATCACTTCCCCATGCTCCTCTCAGCCCCATCGTCGAATAACCTGGCATTACTATGTGCGCGGCGGGAATGTGCCCTGCAAAGCAATGCAAAAATTGAGCGTCAAATACGGCTGCATATTGTTATGCGGCTGCCCGCCGCCCGCCGGCAAAATGGCCGCCTCCCCCATGCTCACCGGCGCCCCCGGGCTTGTATACGCAAGTCCTGCGCGCCTCCCGGGCGTATCCCTCCAGATTTGGCCGGCCGGCGACTCTTGTGTACCTCCGCCGGTTCCATATTGCAGCATATGGGAATGCGCCGGCATCTCGGACGGTATCAGCGTGACATACTCCGTTCCGCCTGTTTGACCGAGCGAATACAGGCTCAGACCGGGACCTTGTCCGGCATGCAAAGCTGCCATTCCCTGCAAATTCGGAAGGGCAAACGTAGTTCTGCCGTCTCCGCCATAAGTAGTCCCCAGCAAGGAGAACAACGCCACATTTTGCGAAATCGGCATAATCTGCCCATCGCACAATGCCCAGCCTTTAGGCGCAAAATTGAATGGGAAAATGCAAATCTCTCCAACAAACGGTGTAGCAGTCATAGTGTCTCTCCTTAATTTTGACTTGGAAATACGCCGGTTGTAGCAATAATAGCGTTCAAAACCAAATAAGGCTGCATGTTCAAATGCGCCTGACTCCCGCCGGCGGGAGCAGCCGCGGTATCCGACGCGCTATCCGCCACCAATGCGTACGAGCTCGTAGAGGTCACGGCGAAAATATTGTTTTGCGCAGTCTTGGTCGAGGCCGGGCTGCCGCTGGCCGTGATTGCATGCGTATGCGCCGGCAATTCGTTAATGGTTAACGTATGACCCTGCTCTCCGCCCCTCTCCCCCAAAGTGTGCCCGTTCCCTTGATGGATGGGCACTCTGCTCTGCAAATTCGGAAGACCGAAATTTACCCGGCCGTCGCCGCCGTACGTTGTGCCGAGCAAAGAAAACAACGCTTGATTTTGATTGATCGCCATCAGTTGTCCGTTGCAAAGAGTGTATCCGCCGGGAGCGAAGTTAAATGCGACCCAACGAACTTCGCTCAAGAAAGGCTCGGTTCCGCTTCCGCCGTCCGGGGTGGGAAAAATGCCGAATAAGCTGATGATATAATTGACCGCCAGATAAGGCTGCACATTGGCGTGCGGCTGGCTCCCGCCGGAAGGCCCGACGGTGGAAGCATTCCCCATCATGGTCGCTTTCGTCCCTGTCCCATCAGTGAACTGGTTTAAAGTCGACCTCGCAACCACCGTATTTTCGGGACTGTTCGTACTGCCGTATTTGGACGATACGCCGGAGGTGTGAGTATGGGCGGGAATTTGACTGACGGTTAACGTAACGCTTTCCGTTCCGCCCGTTTCTGCATGTACAAACCCGTTTCCCTGATGAATCGGGACGCGGCTTTGCAAATCCGGCAAAGCAAAAGTGCTCTGGCCATCCCCGCCGAAAGTTGTACCTATCAAATTGAACAATGTTTCGTTTTCGCTAATCGCCAGCACTTGCCCGTTGCAAAACGCCCAACCGGCAGGCTCAAAATTGCCCGCAAAGATGCGAATCTCCCCTACAAAAGGCTGTCCCATCGTGTCCCCTCCTAAAAGCCGCTCATTTTCCATACTTGCCGCTGCAATCAATCTCCGCTTCAGAGCAAACCAATAGAGGATGATCCTGAATATCAGTCCATCCCCCGGCTCTATCTCGCAGCTAGTCGATTATGGCAGCAATATGATGAATATAATTCTAGCAAATATATTAGGATAAATCATTCATTTTCGTAGATTTTGTGCTATCTTTATATTAAAAACACCCCATGTTCGGAGGAACTGTAGAATGGAATCGAAAAAAACGCTATCTCGCCGACATTTTTTGAAATATTTAGGAGCAGGAACCGCTTCGATGGCGGCTGCATTTTCCGGACTAAGCATCCTAAGTACAAAAGCCAGTGCAAATTCCGGCGTCAACGATTATGAGCAGCTGCCTGAGACGTTTAATCCTACCTTACATACCGCAGCCGATGCGGATCAATTGCTTTTGGCCGGCGGATATGCTTATGACGTGCTGGCCGCATACGGCGATACGATCAATAAATCGGGCGATACGCTAGGTTTTAACAGCAGCTGCACATCTTTTTTTCCGATTCCCGGCTCCAGTTCCGAAGCGCTGTTATGGGTCAATCACGAATCGGCCCGGTATCCATGGATGTTGGACCGTGCAAAAGCTGTGACGTGGGAGCAGCAGAAACAGCTGCTTTACGATCAAGGCGGTGCCGTGCTGCATATTAAAAAAGATGCCTTCGGCCATTGGAAGCTCGTCTCCGACTCTACCATAGCCCGCCGCATTACCGGGTTAACGCCTGTCGAACTGTCCGGTCCCGCCCGCGGTTCCAAAGCCGTCGGCGGTGCGACGCTCGTTCAGGGCACGTTCGCCAATCGCGGGGGCGGGCAAACTTTATGGAACACCCAGCTTACGTGTGAAAATCGATTCGAAGCGACCAGCCGCGACGCCGGTCTGGCGCCCGTCCATTACGGATGGGTCGTCGAAATCGACCCGTTCGATGAGCAGAGCAAAGCCGTCAAGCATACGGCGCTGGGCCGGTTCCATCATGGCAGCGCAGCTATGACGTTGAGCGGCGACAACCGGGTTATCGTGTACATGGGCGAAGATTCGGCGGACGGCTTCGTCTACAAGTTCGTAAGCTCGGGCAAGTGGTCGGAGGCGGACGGCAAGTCGAACGCCAGGCTGCTCGGCGACGGTACGCTCTATGCCGCCGATTTTGTTCAAGGCCGCTGGATCGAGCTTTCCATCGATAACGTTCGGAAGCAGTTGAGCCGCCTGGCCTACCAGGTTCCGGAAAGCATGTTTAAATCCAGGGAAACGCTGCTCGAGCAGTTTCAATCCCAGAGCGACGTCCTGGCATCCGCCAGCGAAGCCGCGCTGATCGTAGGAGCCACTACCTGCGACCGGCCGGCCGCTCTAACCGTTCATCCGGCGAATAACAACGTGTTCATCGCCTGTACGCACAACGAGATCCGGGGCAACCTGCACGGCCAAATCATCCGCTTGAAGGAAGGCTTCGGAGAAGCGTTCGCCTCCGAGACTTTTATCACCGGCGGGCGCCAGAGCGGCTTTAGCTCTCCCGGCAGCCTGGCTTTCGACGGCAGCGGCAATCTCTGGGTCGCTTCGGATATTGCCCCTGAGCGGCTGAATACCGGAGCGTGGGCGGAATTCAAAAACAACGGGCTCTACCTCCTGCATCCAACCGGCGCCGCCCAAAAAACAAAGCAGTACGCATCCGCGCCAACGGAAGCGGCTTTAAGCGGGCTTTCCTTTGCCGGCAATCAATCGGCTACGTTTGTAGCCGTTAACCATCCCGGAGCCGCAGGCGCCGGAACAGACAAGCCGACCAGTGGATGGCAGCGCCGCCCGGGACAAAAAGAAGCCCGCTCCGCCGTCGTCGTTATCACGCGATCGCTGTAAACGGCAATAAAGGGCTGCTTCACAGCAGCCCTTTCGGTTTCCCAAATGCCCTTATAGTTCGCGGGGCAACACTGAATTCAAGCAAAAACCTCGACGGTAAAACCTCCCGGCGCCAACACGTAAAATGTCCATGCATGCGACCTTTGCGGCGGTGCGACATCGAATCCATCGGCCGTTAGTCGCCGGTTAATCTCGTTCACCTTCTCTTCATTCTCCTGCCCGAAACCGATATGAAACGTTTTGGGATAGCTGACTTGAGCGCCTTTCATCAAGGTAAGCACCATCCCGTTGTCATCAAACAGCACGGCAAACGCGCTGCCGCGCGCGTCCCCGCCGGTGTCCATACCTTTTAAACCGAAATATTTCTCCAAAAACGCCCGAGCCGCCGCAACGTCAGTGACCGTAAGATTCAGGTGATTAAGCTTCATCGGCTTCACATCCTTTTCTTATTGATCTTTCCTTATAAATGTATCACATTTTCTTTTTAAATTGCCTATCTGAAGGTTACCGCATTGAGTTGTCCGCGGCATAGCGTATATAATAAAGCAAGAATATAGTTTAAAAGAAAAGGTGTCATTCATGAGCATACTTAACGTAGAACGACTAAGCCACGGCTTTGGAGACCGCGCTATCTTCAACGATGTATCGTTTCGCCTGCTCAAGGGCGAGCACATCGGACTCATCGGCGCTAACGGCGAAGGCAAATCGACCTTCATGAACATCATTACGGGCAAGCTTCAGCCCGATGACGGCAAAATCGAATGGTCCAAGCGCATGCGCGTCGGCTATCTGGATCAGCACGCGGTGCTCAGCCGGGGCATGACTATCCGCGACGTCTTGAAGGGAGCTTTCCAGTACTTGTTCGATATGGAGCAAGAGATGAACGACATGTACGCGAAGATGGGCGACGTCTCGCCGGAAGAACTGGAGCAATTGCTCGAAGATGTCGGAACGATTCAGGATACGCTTACCAATCAGGATTTTTACATGATCGATGCCAAGATCGAGGAAACCGCCCGCGGACTGGGGCTTACCGATATCGGGCTTGATAAGGACGTTCACGACCTGAGCGGCGGACAGCGGACGAAAGTATTGCTGGCGAAGCTGCTGCTCGAAAAGCCGGATATTCTCCTCCTCGACGAGCCGACGAACTATCTCGACGAGCAGCATATCGAATGGTTGAAACGCTACCTGCAGGAGTACGAGAATGCATTCATTCTGATCTCCCATGACATTCCGTTCCTGAACAGCGTCATCAATCTGATTTATCATATGGAAAATCAGGAGCTGAACCGCTACGTCGGCGATTACGAGCATTTCCAGCAAGTATACGAAATGAAAAAGCAGCAGCTGGAATCGGCCTATAAACGCCAACAGCAGGAAATCGCCGATTTAAAAGATTTCGTAGCCCGCAACAAAGCGAGTGTTGCGACGCGGAACATGGCGATGTCCAGACAAAAGAAGCTGGACAAAATGGAAGTTATCGAGATGGCGAAGGAAAAACCGAAGCCGCAGTTCAATTTCAAAGAGGCGAGAACGTCCGGCAAGCTGATTTTCGAAGCCAAGGAGCTCGTCATCGGTTACGAGGAACCGTTATCCAGACCGCTCGATCTCCGCATGGAGCGCGGCCAGAAGATCGCCCTGGTCGGGGCGAACGGCATCGGGAAAACGACGCTGATGCGCAGCATTTTGGGCGAGATCAAGGCTTTGTCCGGCTCCGTTCAGCTTGGAGAAAACTTGCATATCGGCTACTTTGAGCAGGAGTCCAAAGAGGCCAACAACAATACGTGCATCGAGGAAATATGGAACGAATTCCCATCTTTTACGCAGTTCGAAGTGCGCGGGGCGCTGGCCAAGTGCGGACTCACGACCAAGCATATCGAAAGCAAAATTACCGTGCTTAGCGGCGGCGAAAAGGCGAAGGTGCGCCTCTGCAAGCTGATCAACCGCGACACGAACCTGCTCGTGCTCGACGAGCCGACTAACCACCTGGACGTCGATGCCAAGGATGAGCTGAAACGCGCCCTCAAAGCGTACAAAGGCAGCATCCTGCTCATTTCCCACGAACCGGAATTTTATCGGGATGTCGTTACGGATACATGGAACTGCGAGTCCTGGACGACGAAAGTATTTTAAAATCGCAGAACAACGTTAAAACGGCCCTGTTTGCGCCATGCAGACAGAGCCGTTTTACTATTTTCCGCAAATCGAATTAGTGTTTCGCTTTACTAACGTTCAGCGCGCGATACACAATGGCGGCCAGGACCGCTCCGACAAACGGAGCCGTGAGAAACACCCATACCTGCGACAACGGTTGCCCGCCAAGCAGCAGCGCTGGCCCCAAACTTCTTGCCGGATTGACCGACGTTCCCGTTAAGCCTATGCCCAGAATATGCACAAAAGCAAGGGTCAGACCGATGACCAGACCCGCCACGCTGGCATGAATATCCGCCGATGTGACGCCCAGAATCGTGTAGATAAACACGAACGTCAGCACAATCTCGACGATGATCGCCATTCCGACCGAAATGCCGATCCCATACCCCGAACCGAAACCGTTCTGACCGAGTCCCGTCACATTTTTGCCCGTGGAAGCGATGATCGCGTAGAGAAGGCCTGCACCGGCGATAGCACCCGCCGCTTGCGAGATGACGTACCCTACGAAATCCTTCCCGGATAATTTGCGGCAGATCAGCATAGCCAGGGAAACCGCCGGGTTGATGTGGCAGCCTGAAACCGGGCCGATGGCGTAGGCCATCGCAACAATGGATAAACCGAATGCAAAAGCGATGCCCAAATACCCGAGCTGTCCCCCCGCCGTCGCGGCACTGCCGCAGCCGAACAGAACGAGAACGAACGTCCCGATGAATTCGGCGGCATACTTTTTAAAAGATGTGCTCATAACTTCCTCCTGCCTCATATGCGTTTTCCCGATATTGTAAATTATGCGAATAAACAAAAACTGAACACACCGTTATTTTCAAAAATATTGTTAAAGGCAGCATGTCTACTTGGCAGCGGAGAAACTCATGCGTTAGAAGCAACACGGCTACTTGGCAGTACGAAGAAACCCACACGTTAGAGGCAGCACGGCTACTTGGCAGTGCGAAGAAACCCACACGTTAGAGGCAGCACGGCTACTTGGCAGTGCAGAGAAACCCACACGATAGAAGCATCACAGCCACTTGATCGCACGAAAAAACCTGCAAAAATACATCTTTTTGCTCTGTAAAGCGCTTGCAAAGTAAAATTCCTGCAAATGTGCAGGCTTTTCGGTGTCCAGATGAGCCCAGGCCCGTTTGAGCCGAAAATTCCTGCACATTTGCAGGCTTTTCCCAAAAACGGACCACTTTTGCCGAAAAAGCCTGCACTTTCGCAGGTTTTTCGGCTAGCCGAGCCGCTTCACGATCGGCTGCGCCTTTTGAGCAGCCCGGCTCGCTGGGCGCGCGTTGTGTTGCCGGCGCATGGCGCCCTCTCCCCGCAGCCCGGCTCGCTGGGCGAGCGTTGTGTTGCCGGCGCATGGCGCCCTCCCCCCGCAGCCCGGCTCGCTGGGCGCGCGTTGCGATGCTGGCGCATGGCGCTCCTTCCCCCCGCGGCCCGGCTTGCTGGGCGCGCGTTGTGTTGCCGGCGCATGGCGCCTTCCCCCCGCGGCCCGGCTCGCTGGGCGCGCGTTGTGTTGCCGGCTCGTTGTCCGGCGAAGCAGAGCGTGCAACGCAAAAAGCCGGCCAATCGGCCGGCCGGCTTATCACGCTTATTTCAGATCGAGCAGGAACGTTTTGATCTCATACGGCTGAATGTCGAATTCGATAACGGGCTGCTCCCGGAGTTCGCCGATCGGGCGCTCCATCAAATCCGTTTCCTGCCAGGACGCCAGGCGGAAATCGCTGGTCAACCGCACCGTTCCGCGGGTGCCGGTGAATTCATGCAGCCGCACGATGATGCGGTCGCTGTCTTCGGCCTTTTTCACCGCGTCAACGGTGACAAAGGAAGCGTCCGGCTTCAGCAGGCTTCTGCCGGAAAGAGCCGAGCTGCCCTGGATATAGGTCAGCGGATTGTTCAACGCCCACGCCTCTTGCGCCGTTTGGCCGTCGACCCAGTCTCCCTCGTGCGGCAGCAGCGAGTACGTGAACTCGTGGCTGCCCTGATCCGCATGAGGATCGGGATGCGTCGCCGATTTGATCAGCGTCAGGCGCAGAACGTTGTCCTTCACATCGTAGCCGTATTTGCAATCGTTCAGCAAGCTGACCCCATAGCCACGCTCGGACAAATCGGCCCATTGATGGCCGACCGTTTCGAATCGGGCATGATCCCAGCCCGTGTTCCAGTGCGTAGGGCGTTTTACATTGCCGAACTGGATGTCGAACGTCGCTTCCGTCGAGCGGATGGAAACCGGGAACGCCACTTTCAACAGCTGCTGCTTCTCATGCCAATCCGCTTCCGTCGCAAAATCGATCCGCCTGCTGTCGGAATATACGATCAACTTTTGGCTCACAGTGGAATCCATATACGCCCACTTGAATTGCAGAACCGCTCTGTACATCCCGCATTCGATCAATTCCAGAGATTGCAGATTTTGAAACAGGTTTTGTTTTTCCTGATAAAAAATGTCGATATCCCACGCCTCGTAATTAATCGGCTTGTCTTCAAAAACTTGCAGCACATTGCCGAGCTGCCCGGCAGCCAAAACTTCCCTGCGGGCCCCACGGTCAAAAATCCGCGTCAACTGCCCGGCCTCGTTCCATTCCAGCACGTAGTACGGCGTCGTCAAAGAGCGCCCGTCATAGTTAAACAGGGCCGCCCCCGCTTGCTCCGCTCCCTTTTCCGCAGTCCAACTTATCGTCGTGCAGCCAAGAGCCAGGACCTCTTCCACCGCCACTTGCCAAAAGCTTCCGACGCGTTCCGCTTTCAGCGGGCGGCCGTCCGCTCCTCTCCAGCTTCCCGTTTCGCAGCCGTCCAGGGCGGGAATGCTCACAAGCTCCGACCGCGCATAAGAGGCGCTGTTGAACACGGTCCAGCCCATCGCCCCCGGCCCGCCGGCTTGCTCTGCGCGATCCGCGGCCGCCAATTGCCCCGTGGCAGTCAGTTGCCCCGCGCCGGCCAGATGCCCTGCGGCGGCCTGCCATACCTCGCGGCCCAGGCGTTCCGCTTCCGCGTATTCCACGCGGGAATCCTCGTACACTTCCGTGATCGAGGAGCCGGGAATAATGTCGTGGAACTGGTTGCGCAGCAGAATCTCCCAGCCTTGATACAGCTTTTCCTGCGGATAAGCGGCCCAGGATTGCCCCGCGACGCAGTTCAGCGCCTGTATCCACTCGCTTTCGCGGTACAGCAGCTCCAGCTTGCGGTTCATCCGTTTATTGTAAGCCTGGCTGGTATACGTCCCGCGATGGTACTCCAGGTACAGTTCGCCATCCCAAGTATGCACATACCGGTCCGTCGCCTGAACCGTCTCCTGCAGCTTCTCGAAAAACGCATCCGCCCGGCTCGGTACGACGTTAGGAAGACCCGGCATCACTTCCAGCCTGCGGCGCATCTCCAGCATCTCGCGGTTCACGCCGCCGCCCCCATCGCCATAGCCGTAAGCGAGCAGCAAATCCCGGTTGATCTCTTTGTCCTGGTACCTATTCCAAATGCCCTGCACGGAAAAAGGCTCGATCAAGCCGTTATACGTGTGCGACCAACCCTTGTGCGTCGCAGAAGGAGGCGTCGTGATAACATATGTCAGCACCTCGGAGCCGTCGATACCGCGCCATTGGAACGTATCGTGCGGCAGCCGGTTGTACTGGTTCCAGCCGATTTTCGTCGTCATAAACGTATCGATGCCCGATTTCTTCAATATTTGCGGCAAAGCCCAGCTGTAGCCGAACACGTCCGGCAGCCACAAATACGTGCATTCCGCCCCGAATTCCTCGCGAAGAAAACGTGTGCCGTACAAAATCTGCCTAACGAGCGATTCGCCGCTGGTCAGGTTGCAGTCCGCCTCCAGCCACATCGCCCCGCCGGCTTCCCAGCGGCCCTCTTTGACCCGCTCTTTAATCTGCGCATAAAGCTCCGGGTAGTCGTTTTTGATGTAGGCATAAAGCTGGGGCTGCGTCTGCAGAAACACATATTCCGGAAATTTCTCCATCAAGCGGAGTACCGTGGAAAAAGAGCGCGCCGCTTTCTCCCGCGTATGCGTCAGCCGCCACAACCACGCCACGTCGATGTGCGTATGCCCGATGCAGTGCACCGTGACCGCATGCCGCTTCTCCCATTTGGACACCGCTTCGCGCAGTACGTCCCTTGCCTCTTTTATGCTTGCGTAAAAAGCGTCCGACCCCGGCTTCGACCAATCGAGCCGCAAAAAGGCGCGGTCCGCCGTTTGCAGCAGCTCCTGGCGCTGCGGATCGTTCTCGCCGAGCGTCTTGGACGTTTCCAGCACGGCGCGGCCGGTGTAGTACAGATCGTCGGCCGCCTCATCCAGCCAGGCCAGCTCTGCACGGTAAAATTGATGCTCCTGCTCGACAGGCGGTCCCCCGCCTTCCAAACCGGACCACAGGCGGAAGCAAAAGTCCGCTGAAACCCCGGCAGCTTCCCGCGGCAAAAACACTTCAAGATGGTTCGAATCCACGCCCTGGTAAGGACTGCCATTGAGATACAAAAGCGATTCAAACCCGGAGTTGTTGCAGTCTCCCGTTTTACCGAAGTCAAATACGCCGACGACCGTGCGGTCTTTCCAAGCAGCCGGGACGTCCACTTGCTTGCGCAGCCATACGTACAGATCGCGGCCTTTCCAGCGGTCGCCTTTTGCGATCGTTGTCCATTCTCCGGCATCAGGGGGCCGCACGCCGTTCTTTTTCTCCTCATCGACCATGAAAGCCCATTCATTCAAATCGATAGCATCGCGATACCGGTAGGCGCCAAGCTCTTTCAACCGCTGCGTCAACTTCTCCACAGTCCAAAACATGCGTGCACTCCTCCATTATATAACACGTGTTATTATTTATAATGAAACTGCTCTCTCTTAAAAGAGCAGTTCATTTCCAGCTGTGCCGGCACCTGCGTTGTGCCTTTTAATCCCGGTCTTCCCGGCGGTCTATCCGGCCTTCCGATTTGGTGCTCTCGCCTGTGAGCAAGTCGGCTTTCAGCCAATGCTTGGCGGATGCTGCCGGACCCTTCTTGCTTGCCATCAGCTCCAGCAAAACGCGGACAGCCGCTTCGCCCATCCGCACGTAAGGAATGTCCATCGCGCTCAAGGACGGCACAAGGTAACGGTTCAGCCGCAAGGTGTTATCCGCCGCCATGACCTGAATGTCCGCCCCGACCTCAAGCCCCAGGCGACGGGCCGCTCTGTACACCGCAACCGCGCCGAAAGACCAGTTGCACAGCAGGGGAGCCATGTCCGAAGCTCCGGCCTTCATCCGCTCCAAAATCTGTTGCACGCCGGGTTCGTCGTCCCGCTTAAGCTCGTAAATCACCGGCTCCGCTTGCCGCTGACCGCACCAATCGATGTACGCCTGCCTCCGGCTCCGTTCCACCCAATTATGCTCGCTGCCGCTTTGGTTCATCTGCATGTAAGCCGGGTATCGCTTTTGTCCGGCGCTGGCGTACATATGATCAAGCGCGTCCATGATGCTCTGCCTGTAGTCCGTCAAAACGGACACGACCGCATCCGATTCCGCATAGCCTTCCACCGATACGTAAGGGACACGGGATTGCTTCAGCTCTTCCACCCATCGCTCGTCGGCGTAGCTGACCGGGTCCAGCGATACGATTCCGTCGATGCGACGCTGCAAAAATAAATCGATCAGCTTGAAGCGCCCCTCTTCCTGCGTCCCCTGACCGCTGATCAGCAGATGGTAGCCGGATTCTCCGCAAGCCTTCTGCATCCCTTCCAGCACCTGCAGGAACAAAGGATGGCTAATATCGCCGAAAGCCGCAATACTGCCGCTTTTTCCCGTCTTCATGCCCCGCGCCTGGGCATCCACATGATAGTTCAGCTCGCGGATGGCGGCCAGCACCGCTTCCCGCGTTTCCTGGCTGACGCCGATGCCCTGCGTCCCGTTCAGCACCGCGGATACGACGCTGCGGGATACGCCGGCCAGACGGGCGACATCGTGGCTGGTTACTCTTTTATTACCCAACTGCTTCCACCTCTGCTTTTAATATAACACGTGTTATATACCGTGTAAAACTAAAAATCGGTACAATGAAAAAGAAACCCAAGCGCTTTGAAAAGCCCGGGTTTCCTGCGATGCAAAAAGACTGTCAATCGGTAACGGAGTCGCTTACTCCGGGCTGCAGAGCGGGCTGATTGCGCCGGCGGGCCCTTGCTTCGTAGACGAAGTAAACGACGATAAGAATCGCATAAAACACACTGGATATGCGATACATAACCGCATAGCCCGTTAAGCCGGCGATGAACCCCAGCAGCGCGGCGCCGCCGGCAATGCCGATGTCGAACAAGTTAAAAAAGGTTGCCGTGGCCGAGCCGCGGCTTTGAGGGTCTACCCGGTTTATGACCCATGCTTGCAGCGCCGGGAACAGCGCCCCGAAGCCCAAGCCATAAAAAACAGCGGCAGTCAGCATCGTGACTGTGGAAGATGCATAAGACAAAATCAGCGTAGCTACGAACGTCAAGAAGACGCTCGGAATGATAACCCAGGCAGGCCCTTTTGTGTCAAATACTCTTCCTGATACAAAACGAACCAAAATCTCGAATATCGACATAACCAGAAAAAAGTAGCCGATATTCCCGATCCCCACTTGCTTTCCATAAAGGGTAATGAAGCTCAAAATCCCTCCAAAACCGAGGCCCACCATCATCGCAAGCAGCGAGGGGAACAGCGCCTTCTTTTCCACCAGCTGCGAAGCGAAGCTGACTTTCTCCTGCTCGGCGTCCGAATGCTCCGGGGCATGAACCGGTTTACGGGAAATTTTGACGATCAAGTTGCACAGGCACGCAAGCGCCAATATGACGGTGGACACCAGAATGAGCTTTTGAAAGCCCATCTGTTCCATGAGGACAACGCCGAGAAACGGCCCGATCGAGATCGCTACGGTGTTGGCCAGGCCGAAGTAGCCCATTCCCTCCCCCATCCGCGAAGGCGGAACCATATCGGAAGCAACGGTGCCGTACAATGTTGTGGCGATTCCAAACCCGAATCCGTGCAGCAGACGAATGACGAGAACCCACAGTACGGTCGCGGCAAAATAATAAAATCCGGTCGCCGCCAAGCACAGCGCGCCGCCGATAATAAGCAGTATCTTTTTCCCCACTTTGCCTATGGCATGACCCGAAAAAGGGCGGATCAAAATCGCGCTGATCGTAAAGCATCCCATGACCGTGCCGATTTCCGTCGTATTCCCGCCAATACCCGCCAAATAAACGGGCAGCGCAGGCATAAGCATTTCAAACGACAGAAACAGAAACAAGCACGAAAGCCCCAATAAAATAAAATCTTTTGTCCATAATTTTTCCTTTATGCTCATATGCCAGGTCCCCTCACGCCATTCCAAAAAATGTCCCAGGAAGCTTGCAGCCGCTCTTCAAACCGCGCCCCCTCATAGATCAATTCTACCAGCATGCCTTCCACCAAATTCATGAAAGCCTCCGTAGCTTGTCGGGCGTCTACCCGGAGCCCCGCTTCTGCGGAACGGTTGAACACCTCGTAGACATACCGCCTTTTTTTCTCCACATACTCGCTGATCATGCTGCCGATAGTCTCTTTCAAATTCGCGGGAAAAATAAACCCGGCATACATGATAAGCCTTAATGTATAACTTTCGTCATAGCGCTTCTTGTATTGCTTAATGAGCTCAAGCAGCACGGGCTCCGGCCCGGACTCGGCATAGCTCCGAAACAACTGATCCAAAAATTCGATTTCTTTGTCCACCGAGCTTTTAAAAACTTGCACAAACAATTGTTCTTTGCTTTTGCAGTAGCCGTACACGGATTGCTTCTTAATGCCGACTTCCCGGGCGATCGTTTCCAGCGTCGCTCCTTCGTAGCCGCGCAAAGCAAACTGCTTCAAGGCGATTTCATGCAGATGTTGCAGAGTCATTGAATTATCCTCCAGCTTAAACCTGACGAACGTTCGTCAGATAAAATCATAACTTGGCTTTTCATTTTTGGCAATAAATTTTAGGCGGGATGACCGCGTATGGGGAGCGGCATTTTTTAGCTTGACACGATCTTTCTCTGTAACTATAATGATTACAGCGAGAGGTCGTTGCGTGAACCATGCTTTTGAAGCGATGATTTTTGAAGATCATGGGTGTGTTCTGTCAAAAGCGTGCAAAGCCTATTTTTTTTCACCATGTTGTAACTAAAGAGATTACATCATTCCTTTCGCTCATAAACCAAATGGAGGTTGTTCATTATGAAAATCGGAATTATCGGAGCAAGCGGCAAAGCCGGATCCCAAATACTTAAAGAAGCAGTGAGCCGAGGCCATGAGGTAACGGCATTTGTCCGCGATGCGGCGAAAATAAACGAGCCGAACGTATCCGTTGTTGAAAAAAGCGTTTTTGATATCACCGCGCAAGATGCCGGAGCTTTCGATGTCATCGTGAACGCGTTTGGCGCGGCACCGGGTCAAGAGCACCTGCACGTCGAAGCCGGAAGATCGCTTATCGCCGCGCTTCAGGGAGCTCCCGAGACCCGCATCATCGTAGTGGGCGGCGCGGGAAGCCTGTTCGTCGACGAGGCTAAGACCGTTCGCTTGGTCGATACGCCGGAATTCCCGGAAATCTATAAACCAACTGCATCCAACCAAGCCCAAAACCTTGAGGATCTGAAAAATGCCTCCGGCATTAAGTGGACATTCGTAAGTCCAGCGGCTTTCTTCAACCCGGAGGGCAAACGCACAGGTTCCTATACAACGGGCAAAGATAACCTGATTGTCAATTCCAAAGGAGAAAGTCACGTAAGCTACGCCGACTTCGCCATAGCGATCGTGGATGAAATCGAAAATCCGAAACATATCAATTCCCGTTTCACCCTTGTATCAGAGTCCGAATAAGAGTTAAAAATCAACATGCGGTCAAGCAAGTTCTTGCGCAAGTGTCCGGCATCTTCCGGCGCTTGCGTATTTTTTTGTTCAAATGGCGAACCCGTGTCAAAAAATAAATTTTAAAGGAATTTTGTGTCGAAAAAAGGAATTTTGTATTATACATCGAACAAGTAATAGGGACAGAATTTACGGATACCGTAAATCAGACAATTTTACCCATCAAGGAGGAAATGTAAGTGGAGTGGTATTTGAAAGTAATCAAAAATTATGCTGGGTTTCAAGGGAGGGCTAGACGTCAAGAGTACTGGATGTATGTACTTTTCGGCACTATTTTTTCCATCGTGCTTTCCCTTATAGACTCGTTCATCGGAATCAAGGTGCTAGAGTGGATTTATTCTTTAGCCGTGTTAATTCCGTCTTTAGCGGTTGGAGCTCGGAGACTGCACGATACCGGAAGAAGCGGATGGTTGCTTTTGCTGGCCCTGATTCCTGTGGTTGGCGCCATCATTTTGATTGTATTCTTTTGCCAAGACAGCAAAGAAGACAACCAATACGGACCAAATCCGAAATTTTAATTGTTCGAATCCTGCACCGGAACCTCTCTCGTTTTTTCGAGAGAGGTTTTTTATGCTTGTTCGGTTCGTTCCGTCCTATCTCCACCTTACAATATTTTGAATATTTGTTGTTTTACCGTATAATGGATTTAATCGAAAGGAGAGGTTTTATGCTCAAAAAAATGAACATTTTCTCCATCATCAGTCTATTTTTTGCTGTTACCGTTATCGTCTTCGCATCTTTCTCTTTCACGAACATCGAAAATTATCGCTACACGTCATATTTGCAATTATTTTTGGGACTCATGCTATTATTTTCAGGCCTCTCGGAATTCAAACGAAGCAACAAAATAATTGCCATCCTCAATCTTGGGGTCTCATTATTTATATTTTTCGTCTTCTTTGTCAAGCTATTTACCGGCAATTAGTATACGAAGGGATGCCCGTTTGCCGGGTGTCCTTTTGTTTATGCAGGGCACCTGCGAACCGTAGTAAAATAAAAGAAGGAGGTAAAATGAGAACAATAAATTACTTGGACACCAAACTTTCAAGCCGATATGAGGAACTCGATCCTAACCAAGATGGAAACAAGAATACTTTATTCGCTGACATCATTATAGATGGTAAATCATTATATAAAAGACTTCGTAAATATGATATGGTCCCTGTCCTAGGCTGGGGTACTAATGAAAACCAAAGGTTAATGATTGATTACTTTCTGCTTAGGCAGCCACACGCATATTTGTACTACAGATATCCAATATTGGTTTGTCCATGGTGTGGAGATGAAGAATGTGGATTTATTTCAGTCAAAATTTACAAAGAAGATGATATTGTTATCTGGAAGGATTTTATATTAGAGCGTGACAATAAAAAAATTGACATAGGCCCTTTCTATTTTAATTGGGATAACTATTCAAAAGTAATTAACAATACCTACGGTATTGCGGGATTTCAATAATAAAAATGAGCAAGGGGCACGCTTGTGCCCCTCCAGACTGTCGCGAAACCTCGGCGGTTATTTTTATTTCTCATCGGGAATGTAGAAGCGGTCACTCCCAGCCTGGATTTTCTTGGGGTTCTCGACACCCGCGTCACCATGTTTGTAATGCCCAGACTCTTCAGCAAGTCACTGGTAATCACCGTAATTTCCCTGTTTACCGGATCCCAATGGACAATAGCGTCCGATGACTCCCCGATAAAACGCAGCGGCACCATGGTGCTGCCGTTCATAATTTGTGCGCTTTGGCTCAACTCGACTTTTTTGCCGTTAACAGTCGCCTCCAGGTCGCCAATGTGAAGAGAGAGTGTTAGACCTGACTTCGACCCGGTCACAAACCTGTTGGCTTCATCCCATTTCACTTCCATACCCATCGCTTCGAAAAGCGGCCGAAACTGGACAAGGGTTGTACCGTTTATGATCTGCGGTTCAATTTGGAACGAGATTTGTTTCGTATCGACGAATACTTTCAAGGGCTTCTGGTCGGCTGCTGATGCTGTTATACCGGGTAACATTCCCAATAGACAGACGATAAGCAATGTCGTGACAAACATAGATCGGTACCATGGCATGTGTAAAGCCTCCTTGAATCTTGTTTTTAACACACATAAGGTTATCTAACTTTCCTAAGTTTTCCAAGGGGCTAAAGTAGCTTTTTCTGCTTACTTACATGACCCAAAACGATTCCTGCGATCAGAAAAAAACACGAACTGCACCGTGATCAAAAATCTTGCTTGTCATTAACATTAGAACTATAATTGGAATAACTTTCAAAATGAGGTGAATTGGATGACAATCCGTTTCGTTCGAGGTATTTAGTTTTCGGGCTGGGAAAAAACGCGTACCAGCCATCAAGGGGGGGGACTCTGCCCTTTTGATTACAGTGAAACTAAACTTTGAACGGTGTCGGCTGTCATCCTTGGATAAAGCCAAGGGATACCAAGAGTTGTCTGAATAACAGGACTGATGAACTGCCATCGGCTCCTATTCAGCAATTCTAAATCCTCTGGCTTTTATTATCTCATTGGAAGGATTGAAAATTAATGAACGAGCTGGAATATAAAAATTTTTACGACCGCGTTGGACAATTAAACGGATGGGACTTTAGTAAAGTTAGCAGCATATCTGAAGGCGCAAAATGGGTTTTTTTTCACGAAGTTTCCCGAAGGTGCAAGAAATCAGACATATTGTTGGATATAGGTACTGGCGGCGGGGAAGCTTTGTTATCAATTGCTGAGGCTGCTTTACTGCTAGTGGGAATTGACAGTTCAGTTGGAATGATTGAGTCCGCAGGTGTTAACTTGAACAGCTCAAGGACATCAAATGTGCGTATTTTGCAAATGGATGCTGAGAAAATCAATTTCCCAGAGAGCTTTTTTAATGTTGTATCTTCTCGTCACGCACCATTTTATGCGGAAGAAGTAGCCAAAGTCTTAGCACATGACGGCATATTCCTTACGCAGCAAGTTAGCGAAGAGGATAAAATTAACATGAAACAGGCTTTTGGCCGAGGGCAGTCATTTGGTATTCAGGATGGAACGTTACAGAATAAATATATTACAGAATTAAGCGAAGCAGGATTTAAGAATATTCAAACATTTGAGTACGACTCAACGGAGTATTACCGATCTTACGAAGATTTAATATTCTTGTTGAAACACACTCCAATAATTCCGAACTTTGGACAATTCGAAAATGACTTTGTTGTATTAGAAAAATTTATTGAACAAAACCAAACAGAAAAGGGCTTAATGACCAATTCTAAACGTTTTTTGATAATTGCAAGAAAATGAAGAATGAGGTGGTAAGTTGAGAAAATCTTCTTTATTTATGTGGATTGTGCTTATATTCTTTTCAAATTTCTTAAATGCTTTTCAAGTACAGGCGCAAACGATGTCTAATGAATCCTTATCCAATGGTATGCCTGGGATTATAAGCCTTTTAGATACAACTAAGTTGTATTCCGAACCGGACGATAAATTAGAGCCCGTGGCCTCTCTGAGCCCCCAGAATGTAAAAGTAGTTCGGACTCAATCTGAAGAAGACAGTACCTTTACACAACCAGATGGTTATGCATGGATTCAGATTCACACTACATGGCTTGGAGATATGTGGATTAGAATCGAAAACTACAAACTTGGTGTAATTAAGCCGTTTAATGCCGACATCCATTTGGCTGCAGATACGCCCCTGTACGATCTGCCATACCACGATGCAGCAAATGGGGCTGTTTTATCGCCACAAACCGTACATGCCAAAGCTGAGTTTTTATCGCCGTCAGGATTTTACGCACTTCAAATCGAAACCGCTTGGAAAGGAGATCAGTGGTTGATTAACCCTGAAATAAATAACAGTGAAATCGATAAGTCCCTTTTCCCAAGTGCTATAAGCCCGGATTACGGTGAGTTAATGACCATAAGTGATATTCACGTTGTTAAATTGGGGGAGCGTACCTTTGTTCAAGGCCATTTTGCCTTGCAAGATGAAGCTTGGAATGTAGGCCGAATTAATCCTGGACCGCTTGAGCGGTATGTGTGGGGGAAGCTCAGCTTTTGGAATGCAGCGGGCGATATAATCGCTAAAATCCCATATGCGCTATTTAACGAAGCAGGAGCAGGAAAAGGTGTAACATCAACGTTATTAATTCCTGTTCATTATGATGTAACCTCAACTCAGATCATAACTCTACAAGAAACATTTCCGTTTTACTTTGGTCTTCCAGCACCTCCTCTACTGAACCTGACTGATTCGAAAGAAAGGGTCCAGCTAGGCATTCAACGCCAACGCAATACAGAGAACTACACGGTTGCAACAGCATGGATCAGTGGAAAAGTGCCCGGATCGAATGATTATAAACTTACGTTGATCTTCTATAATAATGCTAATCAAGTACTTGGAACGGCACACGTGCATAAAACGCTAAAAGGGCCGCTTTCAACCGCTGAAGCAGGGAAGGAAGGTGGAGGTGCTCCTGATCTCATCAACATAGTAGGCGCCGGCAACTGGACAAATTACCATCACATAGAAATTAGAGTAGATCAAGTGTCTAAGGATGATTAAAATGACAAAAATATTTGAAGAAACTTTACATTCCGCTTGTTACAATCAAAATAAAGAATTGGTTCAAAAACTTTTGATTAACGTTAAGCCTACTATACTCAATAAAAAACTAACTGACTATTCAAATCCAATCCAAGGGACTCCGTTACAAATTTGCTGCAAAAACGGAAATCTGGATATCGTAAAACTTTTAGTTGAAGCAGGAGCAGACAAGGAAATTAAAGATGTTGGGAGACAATCGCCTTTATCAATTGCTATTACTAACAACCACTACCATATCACCAAATATTTAATTGAAGTTGGAGCAGACGTCCATTCTAAAGGTCCTAACAATCTTCAACCGATTCATTTTGCATGTGCTCACGGAAGCAGAGAGATCATTGAACTGCTATTATCCAAGGGTGCAGATATAAATCAGGTAGACGGTCTAAAAAGCTCTCTGCTTGATTTTACAACGAATCTTGATGGGGGGAATTTAGAAGCGGCTAAAACGCTGGTGGAAAATGGAATAGATAAAAAGTATTTCTCAGCAGCGTTTAAGTGGGCTTGTTGGAGAAATAATCTCAAAATTGCTGAATACCTATTAGCAAATGGAGCGGATTATAGAAGTGAGACAACCCCTAAATCAGAGCTGCTGTTTTGGATTTGCGGTTTAGGATATACGGAGATAGTCAAACTATTATTAGAACTGGGCGTTGACTTTAAAACACACGTGAAATTTAAAGGTAAAATATCGTCTTATAATGGAAGCCCTTTGGACAGAGCTATTGAAATCAATCAAATCGAAATCGTAAATCTGATTAATTCTAATTAGAAATTGAATGAAAAGGACGGTGTCGAATGACAATGGAAAAGAAGGCGACCTTTAACGAAGTGGCGGAGCTGTATGATCAAGCGCGCAACCGGTATCCCGGGGAACTTTTCGACGAGCTGTTTCGTTTAACCGGATGCTCCTCCGCATCCCATGTGCTGGAGATCGGGGCCGGAACCGGCATTGCGACGCTTCCGCTAGCCGAACGCGGCTGCCGCATTACGGCTATCGAGCTGGGTGCCGATATGGCGCGGGTAGCCCGCAACAAGCTGGCCCCGTTCGATAGGGTCGATATTCAGACAACCGCTTTCGAAGAGTGGGAGCCTCCGGCCGGGGCGCAGTACGACCTGGTCCTGGCGGCCACGGCGTTCCATTGGATCGATCCGGCCGTCCGCTTTAACAAAACGTACTCCTTGCTGCGCCCCGGAGGGCATTTGGCTATTATCCGTTATAACCACGTCGCGGGGGGCGATCAGGATTTCTTCGAGCGGGTGCAGGATTGTTATGAGCGCTATAAGCCGCGGGCTACGGACAAATTCCGTCTCCCCGACATAGCGGAGTGGCAGCCCGATACGGCGGACCTGGAAGCATCGGGATTGTTCGAAAAGCCGGTGATCCGCAGTTACGTTACCGAGGAGACTTACAACCGGGAGCCATACATCGAGCTGCTGTCCACTTATTCGGATCACCGGACCATGTCCGAACACGACCGGGAGCAGTTGTTTCAATGCATCCGCCTTTTAATCGACGGCGAATTTGGCGGACAAGTCCGCAAACGGTACTTGAATGAGCTCATACTGGCGCGCAGGCGCTAACCAAAAGGGGCGGGCCGAGGCAAAAATGTTTCGTTTGCCGCCAAAGACGGTGCAGCCCGTTCGTTGAGCGGTTGACGGCCGCAAGCCTGTAAAGACCGTAAAGCCTGCATAGACCGCAAAAGTCAGGTTGTTGAGAAACCTACATGGGTGAGACGCATCTCTATGAACGCTTAGAAAGACTACGAAAATCAGACTGTTGATAAAGTGACCGGGTAAAGGAAGCGTAAGGGTTGTGGGCCAAGCCTCCCCAACACGGGTTACTACGATGAAATGGGGAGACAAGGCGGCTTGGAAGGGGGAAAACCTGCGAAAGTGCAGGTTTTTTCTATGAAATCGGCTCATTTTGGCGAAAAGCCTGCGATTTTGCAGGAATTTGCGTTGGAAATGAGCCAGGGCCCATGTTTGCGGCGAAAAGCCTGCACATTTGCAGGAATTTGTCGTGGGCAGCGTATTCATCGAGTAAAAGCTGCACTTTTGCAGGCTTTCTTCGCGCTGCGAGGCAGATTGTGCTGTCGGTCCGGCTTGCAGCCGTGGAAAGTTTCTCTTCCCCAGTTTCATCCGCCTGTTTCCGGCATGTTCATTGCCTGTTTCGCTTTGCGCGAACCGCGATACCCTCATTGCACTTTATGTCCAAACAACCAAAAAGCCCTCAGAACCTTCCGGGAGCTTTTTGGTTCACTTTTCTCACTATCCAGCAATACTTATCGTACCATCCCCCCCCCTCGCAACGTCTCTGGGAGAAACTACTTCAATCGGCACCCCCAAGTCAGGGTGACTCGGGGGGCAGCCTGCTTACTTATGGAGCAGCAGCTTCGCATTCCGCAAAAGCTCGTCTGCCGCCGCCGCTTTGATATGTTTGCCTTTCTGCGCCTTCACCTCGTTGATAAACGGCTCCACTTTGCCTTTTTCCAGCTTTTTCAGCAGGCTGTTCGCGGTCCCGCGGTTGTTGATCGAACCGTCTTTTGCGTATTGATTGACAAGCTTTTGCAGGTAAGCGACCGTTACCGGTTCCGCGATCAGCTGCACGGTGCCGAAGCCGGAGGTATCGCGGTACGAGTTGCCGGAAGGGTCGGACCAGATAGCGACGCTGTCCCGTTTGCCGCTGCCGGTTTGATCGTTGTTCACCTGCAGGTCGAAGCCAAGCAGCGTCCCGATCTTAGGTGTGACCGCCGAGAGCGGGATGGCCGCCTCCACGATATAGCCGTGGTCGGTCAGCTTCGTCGCCGATTTGAAACGCGCTTTGTCTCCGTTTTCCGAAAACGACGCCTCATTGTCAAAATTCACTCTGTACTGGGCATCGTCCGTTTCGTAGTAGGAGCTTTGATGCTTGTTCTGATCGATAAAAAGCTCCACCGAGTCCTGCTCGTAAGCGTTGCTGCTCTTTTTGCTTAGCAGGCTGTCGGTAACATCCGCGAGTACGTACAGGTAGTTTTCGTCCCAAGCCGTCTTAAAGACAGCCGTCGAGCCTGAGGTGCCCTGCACCCATACATCCGTTCCGGCGGCTTGCGCACGGCTCCAAAGCTCGTCAACGGTGCCATCGATCACCGGCGTGCCATAAATGGCATCCATCATTTTCGCGGGGTTGCCCAGGACTACATCTCCGAACTTGGACGGATCGGTGTTCTGGTGATTCGTGAAATCGTTCCACACCGCGGAGGAAACGACAGTTCCCCCGCCCTGGTCATCGTTCACGCGGAAATCGATGCCCAGCTTGCCGCCTGCAGCCAGCGCAGCACCGGCTTGGCTGAGCGGGATCACCGCTTGCACGGCGTAACCGTCAGCGGTCTGCGTAACGATGCGCTGAATGCCCGCCGCCGACCCGGAACCGTTGCAGCCGATCGTATAGTGCAGATCGTCGGGCATATACGAGCTCGATTTATCGTAATTCGGATCGATAAAAATTTCTACGCTGTCATTGCTGCCGCGCGTACTGTCCTTCACTTCCAGCAAAACGTACAAATGGGAGGCATCCCACATCGTTCTCGCTTCCGCCGTCGCTCCGTTCTGGCCGCTTACCCGCGTTTCGACCTTCGTAGGCTTCAGGGCTTTCCACATTTTATCCGGGGTGGCGCCGATTACCGGCGTTCCTTGGGCTGCCTGCATGACGTTCCGGTAAACCGGGAGCTTCGAAGGATCGACAATTCCCCAAAATGCCGGCTTCGCCTGCAGCTGCCTGTCAAACAGCAGAGGAGCGTCCTTGCGCCCTTTGACCGGGAAATTATCCAGCCACGTTCCGTCGTCGGCCATTCCCCAGATCGTGACCGAATCCAGATATCCCTTTTGCGCTTCCTGTTTGTACATTTCGAACAGCTCGCGGTACCGCCGGGCCTGCTCCAGCAAAATGGCGTCCGTTACCGGCTTCTCGCTCTCGGTTGAATTCGCATAGATCGACATGTCGAGCTCGGTCGACTGAACCTTCACTCCGAGAGCCCCGATCTTCTCGATGGCGCTGCGCATCTGCTCGATGCTGGGGGCGGCGTTCGAAATGTGCATTTGGAAGCCGACCGCATGCACCGGAATGCCTTTGGCAAGCATTCTCTTCACTAGTGCAACCATGCCGTCCAGCTTGGCATTCGAGCTTTCCAGATTGTAATCGTTGATGACAAGCTTGGCATCCGGATCGGCTTCATGCGCGTATTTGAAAGCGAGCTCGATATAATCGCTGTCGTAACCGTCGCCGTCCACATCGCCGATAATGCTTTTCCACTTGGAGCCGTTATCCGTCCCGCGCAGGCTTCCGTCCTCAGACAATACTTCGTTGGCTACGTCCCAGTACTGGATTTTTCCTTTATAACGGCCTACCACCGTCTTGATGTGCGTTTCCAGTCTGGCAAGCAGCTGCGCTCTCGTCGCCGGCTTGCTCGGATCGGCCGGGTCCGTGAAAAACCAAGCGGGAATCTGGCTGTGCCATACAAGCGTGTGTCCTCTCACAAGCATGCCGTTCGCTTGGGCAAACTGCACCAGCTTATCGGCGTTCGTCCAGACGAATTGCCCTTCGACCGGCTGGATGGCGTCCGGCTTCATAAAATTGCCCGCCGTCAAGCTTTTGAAATGTTTCTTGATCAGTTCGGAATGAATGTCCGAAGCGTTCAACACATCGGCGGGATCGATGGCGGTTCCGATCGGAAAATACGGATCAAGCACCGAATGCAGATCCGGGATATCCCGCTGGATATCGATGGAAGCAGCTTCGGTTACGGTCACATCGTCGATGTAAAAAGCAATCAGATCATTTGGCGTCGTTTGATCGTCCGGCTTCCAGGGGGTCTCCGCATACAGCTTGATATCCGTCAGTGTCGGGTCATCGGGAATCGTTATGTCCCCCTCAATTCGCTTCCATTCCCCTTTGTTCAAAACAACCGTTGCAAAGGTTTCGTATTTGCGGCTGGCCGCATCATGATTGAACTCTTTTTCGGTCGATGCGGATATGCCCTGCGAAGCCGGCCCGTCCTTATACATCGCCCATATCGATACATGATACGTTTTGCCCGGCTTTACGGCGCTGAACAAGCTGGCGGACGGCCCGTTAAACGTTGCGGTTCTGCCCGATGTCAGCAGGCTGTAGCTGCCGCCGTGCTTCTCACTATTGACAACGGTCAGCGCTTCGCCGGCCCGCGGGCTCCATGTTCCCTTCGTGCCATCCTCGAAATCCGCGGCAAAAACGACATTTCCGCTTCCCGACGCGCTCACGGGCACGATTGCAATATCATCGAGATAAAAGCCGATGAGATCGTCCGCCGTCGGCGCTGTTTTCCACGCCGTTTCAACGTACGCGGAAATCCGGTTCATATCGGTGTCGACCGGGACGGTGTAATCGGCCTCCAGCTTCGTCCAGACCCCTTTGGACGCTTTGGCCTGCGCCGCATTGTCATATTGGGCGTTTTTCCCGGAGCTTGACGTAAAGCCTCTTTCAAAAGAAAGCGAAAACGTCTGCTCCGCAGGCCCGCTATTAAACATGACCCAGGCAGACACGTGCATCTTCTGGCCTGAGCCCAGGCTGCCCGTCAGGTCGTGGCTCGCCCCGTGCCATGTCGCCTGGCGATTGTCGACTCGAAGGCTGGAAGCGCCTCCGTGTTTTTCGGCGGAATCCAGGGTCAGGGAAATGCTTCCCCTAGGGGTCCAGCCCTGCGTCGTTCCATCCTCGAAGTCGGAGCTCAGCAGCGAATCCGGCGCACCGGCGGCGACCGCCACCTTGCCTTGCGGCATTACGCCCGACAGCAGCAATACAAACGAAAGGATGATTCCGGTCAAAGCCTGCAGCACTCTTTTCACGTAATTTAACAACTCCTTTAAATGTAGTGAGATAAATCTTTTCCACAAATGACCGGCCGGGGCGGGTTCAGCAGCAGGTTGATCCGCCGATTGGAATGCTGGCCTGCAAGTTAATTCATCTGACCCGACCTAGGCGAAAAAGGTGATCAGCCCGGCGCACTCCGACGTGTGGAGATTGGCAGGCTGGCGGGCGGCTGCCCAAAAAACTTGCCGCCAAGCCACGGCATGGGGGCTAGCGCGCGAAAAACCTGCAATTGTGCTCCCTCCAATTCCCCCTCCCCGTCACTTACTCGACTTGTTGCAGGTTTTCTGCGCGTTATCTGCCTGCTGGCTGCGCGAAAAAACCTGCAATAATACATCTTTTTGCTCGTCGGCACGCCGGCCAAGGATAAATTCCTGCAATTGTGCAGGCTTTTTGCCATGCACATGGGCCCAGGTTCATTTTTACCGAAAATTCCTGCACTTTCGCAGGCTTTTCGCCAAAATGAACCAATTGTACGGAGAAAACCTGCACTTTTGCAGGTTTTCTCTCTGCCAGCCCGCATCGCGCCTCCCCCCGCTATGCAGCACTGCTGTCCGCGCGGGAGAGGCGCGCGTCGGGAAAGATCGCGGCTGTGCCGCGTGGCGCCTTTGCGCAGTTGCGCTGCCGTCCGCTCTGGAGCAGCCGCGTCACCGTGGCGCCTTTGCGCAGCTGCGCTGCCGTACGCCCTGGCGCGGCCGCGTCGCCGACGGCCGCGCCAGCTTCGCGCCTTTGGGCGGCTTCGGCGCACGCCAAACACACGGGATACCCTCCCGGTTATCCCGGAATGCTCCCCCGACGGGCACCTCTCCAACGTGCGGCGCCGCAAGAAAAGCCCCGGTCGCAAAGGCCGGGGCTGCTTCCGGTAGCTGCACTTTCACGGAGCCACGCCTTCACAGGTTCACGCTTTCGCGAATTCACGCCTCCGCGGGCTCACACTTTGACGGGCTCACCCCTTCACGAAGCCACGCTCCCACATATTCCCCCCTTCACGGAGTCACACTTTCACACGTTCACTCCTTCACGCTGCCTACATGCAAGCCGACTACGAAGTATTTTTGCAGGAACGGGTACACGAACAAGATCGGAGCGGCGGCTACAATCGTGATTGCGGCCCGGATCGATACCGGCGTCACCATGCCGCTTGCCGTATCTTTGGTCATTCCGGCTCCGTTGACCAGGTTCGGATCGCTGTTCGAATTCAGCGTCGATGCGAGCAGCTTCATCAGCTCATATTGAAGCGTGCTCAGATTCTGCTGCGAGGACGCGTACAAAAACGTATCGAACCATGTGTTCCACGAACCTACGGCCACGAACAGGGCGACGGTGGCGAGCACCGGCTTGCAGAGCGGGAAAATGATTTGCATGAAAATCCGGAAGTCGCCCGCTCCGTCCATTTTCGCCGATTCCACTAGACTGTCCGGCAAAGTGCCCATGTAGGTGCGAATGACAATCAGGTTAAACGTGCTGATCATGGACGGCAAAATGTACACCCAGAAGCTGTTCAGCAAGCCAAGACCTTTGATCAGAAAGTAGCCCGGAATCAGCCCTGCGTTGAAATACATCGTCAGCACAAAGACCAGCGTGATCGGCTTGCGCCAAATGTACTCCTTACGGCTGAGCGCATAGGCCAGCATGGTCGTCAGAAAAATGTTGAGCGCGGTAGACAGAATCGTTCTGGACACCGAGATGAGAAATGCGTGATAAACGGTGCCGCTGATGAAAATGGCTTTGTAATTTTGCAGCGTCCATACGCGGGGCCATAAATAAATGCCGCCTCTGATCGAATCCATCCCGTCATTGAGCGATACGGCGATCGTGTTTAAAAACGGATACACCGTAATGGTGACGAGCAAAATCATGAATATGGCGTTGGCCGTATTAAACAAAACGGGCTCAATGCTGCCCGGCCTTCCTGGTCTCGCCATGACGGCCCCTCCTTAAGCTTTATAAAAGCCGCTCTTCTCCCAAACGCTTGGCGATCCAGTTGGCCATCAGCAGCAGAGTGACGCTGACAACCGTTTTGAACATGCCCCCGGCGGTCGCCATCGAATAGTTAAACTGGGAGATGCCGTATTTCAGCACAAAAATGTCGATCGTTTCCGACCAGTCCGCAACCAGGCCGTTGCCAAGCAGATATTGGATTTCGAAGCCTGCGTCCAAAATATGGCCGATAGACATGATCAGCAAAATGACGAATGTCGCTTTAATGCCGGGTAGCGTGATGTACAGCATCTTCTGGTAGCGGTTGGCACCGTCCATATCGGCCGCTTCGTAGAGCGACGGGTCGATCGAAGCGATGGCCGCCAGGTAGATGATCGTGTTCCATCCTACTTCCTTCCACACGTTGGAAGCGCCGACTATGCCCCAGAAATATTTGCCCTCGCTCAGCCACAAAACCGGCTCATCGACGATATGCAGCTTGAGCAGCACGGTATTGACGATGCCGTCGTTAATCGACAGCGAAGTCGCTACGATGCCTGCGGCAATGACCCACGACAAAAAGTGCGGCAAATATGAAATCGTCTGCACCACCCGCTTCATCAACATGTTCTTGATTTCATTGAGCAGCAGCGCCAGAACAATCGCGCTGAAGAAACCGAGAACCAGATTGATCAGGCTCATCCCGATCGTATTGCGCATGACCCGCAGGAACGTATCGTCCGTAAACAGGAATTTGAAATGTTTCAATCCGACCCATTCCTGATTGAAGATGCTTTTGGCCGGCTTGTAATTTTGAAAAGCCATCAGCCAGCCCCAGACCGGAACATACGCAAAGATGATGACATAGATCAGGAGCGGCACCGACATAAAAATAAGCTGCTTTTGACTTTTGATCGTTGTCCAGTCGAACATGCCTTTTCCGGCTTTCCGGGCAGCAGATTCTCTCTCTGCGGCCCGGCTCGTTAGTGTCTCAGCCATATGGTTCTCCTCACTCCATCCTTCTCTCCAATTGCCGCCTGCAGGTTAATTTCTTGCACCGCGCGTTTCTCCCGGCGCCCGGTGCTTCGCTGCATGACGGCGATCGGTCGACCTTCCTTTTACTTGCTCCAGTTTTTAAGTCTCCACTGGATTTGCTCGTTGATCCGGTCCTCGTAAGCCTTCGGATTCGCCTTGGCGATCTGTGCGACGTATTCGTCCCATACGGCATCGAACTGATCCGGCTTCGACAATACGGCCTTCGGCAAATACTTGGTTGACAGGTCGTCTATCTTGGTGTTGGCGATTTTGGCCGGCGAGCCATCGACCAGATTGATCGTCCAGGCCGGGTAAGGCACGGGATTTTCCGGCGGTTCGCTGAAAAAGTCAACATAAGTCTTGAAGCCGTACGCATTCAGCACCTCTTTGTCATAATGCTTCAAGCCCGCCAAATATTCTTCAGGCTGATTGCCGGGGGAAGCCGCGTTGCCGTCCGGGAAGCTGCCAACGGTATCGATTTTCGGCGCATATCCGAAGAAGGCGTCCGCTTTGTTGGCGAGCTTCCAGGTAGCGTCGGTGGACTTATCCCGCTGCTCCTGAGTTCTGGAAAATCTCCCTTTGGCGTCAACCTGATAATCCTCTCCCGGGATGCCCCAGATCAAAATTTTCTGCCATTCATCCGTAACTATAGTATCGAACAGCTTGATAATTTTGACCGGGTCCTTGGCCTTGACGCTGATGCCGAAGCCATTGTTCAAATTCAGCGCCGGACGATCCAGGTAGTAGTCCTTGGTGCTTGTGTCGTATACAAGCGGCAGGCCGACGTATTCCCGCTCGTACTTTTGCTGGGTATGCAGGGCCTCCTCCGCCTTCTGGAAGTTCCAGTGCTGATCGAACATGCCCAGCACGTTGCCGGCCGAAATTTTGGCCATATACTGGTCATAGTTCTGCACGAAGGCTTCCTTGTCGAGCAGCCCCTCCTGATTCACTTCGTTCAGCTTCTTGTAATATTTCTTCGCATAATCCTTGTCGGCGAAAATGGCCGCCACATTGTCTTTCACGACAACCCCGCCGTCGTTCGGATGGCCGATCAGATGCTGAGGCGCGTTCAACAGTCCCCACTTGCGCCAGTCGCTGTTCAAAATCTCGAACCCGACAGTCGGCTTGCCTTCGATTTGCGGATATTTTTCCTTATATTTTTTGATCAAAGCAAAATATTCGTCCAGCGTTTTCACCTTCGGAAAGCCGAACTCCTTGAGAACCGCCTTTTGAATCCAGAAGGCAGGTCCTCCGTACCATGTGGTTTGCATTTTGCCGCTGATAACGCCGTAATTCGGCAGTACATAAATGTGCCCGTCTTTCGGGTCCTTCATCTTGTTCCAGTAAGGCGCATAGAGCTTCTTCAAATTCGGAGCATGTTTCTCGATCAAATCCTCAAGCGGGATATAAGCGCCCGCATCGATAAACGTCGTATTGCCGGTCAGCAGATCCGGGTAATCCCCGCCCGCCACCATGACGCCCATTTTTTGCTTGGAGTCGCCCGCCAGGAAATCGAACTTAAACGTGACGCCCAGCTTTTCCTTCATCAATTTATAAATCTTGTTGTCCGGCGTAGGCTGCTGCTGCGATTCTCCGATGTAAGCCGTCACTACGAACGGTTCTACGCCGCCGTTCTGCCCAGCCGCAGCGGACGACGATCCCGTTCCGGCCCCATTGCTTGACGAATTACTGCATCCGGCGAGCAGAGCGCCAAGCGCCAGTACCGCAATGTTCCCGGAGATGAAAGCAGATTTTACTTTTCCCCCCATACTTGCACCCCTTCAGTGGTATCGTATTACAAATCAAGGTTGTAAACCCTTTCATGTAACCCCTTTCATTATAAAAAACGAACCCCTTCGCATACAATTTCCCAATTAAAGAAATATCCTGAAAAAATATAGATCGGCTTGGAGATTTCCGGCTGCCTCTCTACTGCGAGCTTTTCCTGTAAAGATTCGGCTTCATCCCAAGCCGCTTCTCAAATTGCTTGAGGAACTTGTCGTAATTGGCATAGCCCAGCCGCTCCGCGATTTGATACGACTTCAGGTCCGTTTCCCTGAGCAGCCGCTTCGCCTCCCCGATTCTCAGGTCGTGCAAATATTCGTTGAAGCTGACCCCGTTTTTTTTGGCAAATAATTGGCCCAAGTAGACCGGATGCATGTAAAATTTCTCCGCGAGCCCCTTAATCGTCAAACTCTCGCAATAATGGCTTCTGATGAAGCTGTTGATCTCATGAACGATGCCGATCGACCGGTCGCGCTGCAGCGCCTTCAGCTCCTCCAAAGCGTCCGCGCAGAAGCCTCTGAGCAAACGGAGCATTTCAGATAGCGAAAGCGCCCTGCTTTGGAGCGCCCTTATATCGTGCTTGTGCAGCAAGCTTCCAAGGTTGCCGTCCATTTCCCTGATCAGACTTGCGCTCCTGTACACCAAATGGATGACGATCATCTTCACCATCTCCGGCACCAGCCGCTTTTCTTGAAAAGCTCGCTCGGCCGCATCGATTTCGGCGTTCATCCTGCTTTCGTCCTGGCCCTCCAGAGCGTCCAAGATGCGGTGAGCGTGCCGAGTTTCCTCAAAGTGGAAGCTGGACTCCGCATTCCCGCTCTCGCCATAGACAAGCACGCAGGGCCGCTCGCAAAAAAACTTGCCGTCCATAGCCGCCCGCGCAGTCAAAAAAGAACTGTGCAGAGCCGCCAAGCTCTGCGACGGCGAGCCCGCGGCCACAAACGAGCCCGCGGCGGCCTGCGGCAGCAGCGCCTGGAACAGCGTGTGCGCGCTCTTTTGCAGCCAGCCGCCGCTTTCCCGGCCGCTCCCGATAACGACGCAGAGCTCCGGCATGCCGAGCTCGATCAGAAACGCCGGCTGCCGCGAAGCCGCGATATGCTGCCGGACCGCCTCTTGGACGGCCCAGCGGCGCGTGTCCTCGGCCTCTATGAGCAGGCAGGCCCACTCTGCGCTCCTGCCGGACAGCTCGCGGAGAGGCTCGGGAGGGCAAGATTCATCCCCTCCTCCGTACAGGATCTCCGCAAGCTGCGCGGCCGTCTCCTCTTCGTCGGCGATGGCCCGCATTTGCCGCAGCTCCGCCTCCGCCTCCAGCTCCAGCGCGATGCCCTGCAGCAGCTCCTCAGCCTCCTCGGCGATAAGCGGCTTGAGCATATAATGGCGAACGCCGAGCTGCATCGCCCGCCGAGCATATTCAAATTCGCCGTATCCGCTTACAACGACGAATTTCACAGGGGTTTCCTGCCTCTTTTGCACCTCGGCGATGAGGCTCAGGCCGTCCATCTCCGGCATTCGGATATCGGTTACGATCAGATCGACGCGGAGCCTTTCGAGCAGCTCCACCGCCTCCGCTCCGCTGCAGCACGACCCGCAAATTTGAAACCCGAGAGCCTGCCAGTCGAGCATCAGCCCAAGCCCTTCAAGTGCCCGCGGCTCATCATCCACCAACAGCACACTAAACAATGCGCACATGCCCCTTTCCTCTTTCGTTTTCAATGCGTGAGATGCAGCAGGGGAAGCTCGAAAAATATTTCGGTTCCCTCATTCGGCGCACTGTTGATGTGAAACCGCACCCGCTCCGCATAATAAAGCTTCAGCCGCCGGTAGACGTTGCGGAGGCCGATATTCCCGCTCACCTCCGACTCGCTGGTCATATTGATCATCATGTTCCTGATCGTATCGCTGTCCATGCCGATGCCGTTGTCGCGAATGCTGACTTGGAGCTTGTCGGCTTTCAGCCGGATGGAGATGCGGATCAAGCCTGGGCTCTTGACCGCCTGGAGACCGTGCTTGCACGCATTTTCGACGAGCGGCTGGATGCTCATTTTCGGAATCTTGCAGGCGTAAGCCTCCTCATCCACCGCAAACTCGTAGCTGAATTTATCGCCGAAGCGGAATTTTTCGATTTTCAAATACATCTCGGTAAACAGAACCTCCTCCTCCAGCGGCACGAGGTCGTCCTTCCAGCTCAGCAGCCTCCTTAATATTTTGGACAGGCTTTTGATAATTTCCGTAATGTCGGAGTAATTGTTTTTCGTGCATACCACAAGCATCGCATTCAAGGTGTTGAATAAAAAATGCGGATTCATCTGGCTCTGCAAATAATTGAGCTCCGCGCGGATGCGTTCCAGCTCCAAGTCCTTCTTTTGGATTTCCAGCTTGTAGACATCGTTAATGAGGGAGTTGATTTTGGAGGTCATTCGATTGAAATTGCGGATCAATTCGCCGATTTCATCCCGGCCTTCGTTCAATTCGATCAGGTCGAATTTGCCGTTATTGATCTTCTCCATGTGTCTGGACAAACGCTTGACCCTGTAGTGGTACGAACGCAGCATGACAGCCGTCAGCACGGACGTAATTAACATGCTGGCGGCGGCAAGCAGCACGATAAAGCTGCGCGATTCCTGCAGCGCATTCGCCATTCTGGCCGTGCTCGCGAGACCGACGACCCTCCAGCCGCTCATATAGGAAGCGCCGCCAAGCGGCCGTTCAAACAGCATGCTGTCGCTCACGGCATCCGGCCGGTCGCGCTCAAAGACGGCGTACGCCTCATTTTTATCGGTCTGATACCCTTCTTTGGAGGAAATGACGATCCGGTTATTTTCATTGACCAGGTACAGCTGCATGTAGTCCTTCTCGCGTGACAGGACATCGTAAAATTTGTTCAGATTCAGATCGATCTTCAGCACTTTGGCGAACAGATTGGCATCGCCGAACGATTCCAACCGGGAAATAATGCTTAGATGCGGAACATAATAGCCGTATTTGTTGGGATCGGCATCCCTGTAGGCGTATAACAGCACCTTGCCCGGGGAAGCGGCAAACCTTTTGTACCATTCGCTCCGCACGACGCTTTCGTCCAGCTTGAAGTAGCTCCCGCCGGTTTGAATGCTTTGGTTTGATGTGTACACGCTGATTTGGTCGATTTGCGTATTCACCGGCATGAAGTGGGTGACCTTGTCTTTGAGCAGGCTGTTGTACGCATCGTAAAATTCCACCGGGCTTCCGTACGTCTTATCCAGAGCTTCGTACAGCATGCGGTCCGTCGCCACCGCGTGATTAATGGCTACGGCCCCTTCGATCAGCCCATTCAAATCCTTCATCGCTCTGTCCAGGGAAATCTCCAAGTTTTGCAGTTCCCTGGCTTTAATATTTTGGGAGATTCGTTCGAAGAACAAAATATTGATGACAATGACAGGAAGCAGGACGCAAAACAAATAAATGGACATAAATTTATAGCTGAGCGGAATGTCGTTGACTTTGTTGAAAAGATGCGGATTTCTCATTCGGCAGCTTCCCTCCGCGATTGGGGCTGTTTGGCGGATTCCGCACGATTCGCTGTCATATAGGAAGAGGGCAGTTCATTTGTAAGCGCTTTAAACTTTCTTGTAAAATAATCGGTATCTTGGTAGCCGATCCTGCCGGACACCTCCGATATGGTCATCGAAGGGCGTCTGAGCAGCCTCTTGGCTTCCTCAATCCGCTTGACGTGGATATATTCGTTAAACGGCATGCCGATCGTTTTCTTGAACAGCTGGCCCAGGTAAACCGGGTTTAGCTGAAATTGCTCTGCAACCGTTTGCAATTGCAGCTTTTCATTGTAATGCTTATTGACATAGTGAATAAGCTGCGGCATTTTATTGCCTGCGTTCGTCCGGCGCCACTCCTGCACATGCAGCGCGGAATAGCCGCAAAGCTCAAGCACTTGGCGCTCAAGCTGCGGCATGCTTTCCAAACGCTCGCGACTGCCCAGGGACAGCAGCTCCGGACCAAACACATGAATGTCGGCAGTCATATCCGACACCATGTTCATCAGCTCCAGCTTCAGGTTCTCTACGAACAGCTTCACCGTTTCCATGGACGTCCGCCTTTCGCCGAACTTCACAAAAAGCTCGCGAACCCGGCAGCGGATTTCTTCTGTCCGGCCATTATCGATGTCCTGAAGCAGCGGCTTCAAGTCCGAATCGCTGATGTCGACATCGCGCTCCTTGCTTTGCGCTCCTGAAGCCTGTTCATACACATCTTGGATAAACTCGATGCCGTGCCGGCTCTCGCTTGCATAAACGGCAATCGGGCTTCCCGAAAAAAGAGACGATTGGTTGGACAGAAGACCGGCGGCCACCTGCTGCGATCCCGCTTTGCCGCGGACGATCAGCGCAAGCTGCCCGATACCGTCCGCAAATAGGCAGAGCAATTGCCCCGGAAAATGGGCCGCAAGCCAAGCTTGAACGTTATGTTTCAAGGCGCGCAGCTCACTGTCCCCGGCTTTGCTCCCCGTCTGCTTCACCACAATACAAGCAATTTCCTCCCGGTCTCCGACGCCGAGCAAACGTTTGACGCAGCTGAGGGTCCTCGCATCAGGCTTTCCTCCCAGCATGCGCTGAATAGCGCGGTTCAACCAGAGCTCCCGCCCCCGCGAAATCCCCTCCGTCCGTTTCATCTCATCGGCAATTTCCATATGAAGCTTCAAAAGGACCTTATCGATCTCTTCTTCGTCGATCGGTTTCAAAATATAGTTGCTCACGCTGTGGCGCATGGCTATTTGAGCGAAATTAAAATCTTCGTGGCCGCTAAGAATAATAAACTTGCGAGGGGCATTCCGGAGTTGTTTGGATTGTTCGATGAGCTGCAGCCCGCCCAGGCCAGGCATTTGAATATCCGTCACGACGACATGCGGACAGCGCTTGCGGATGAAAGCCAGCGCTTCTTCGCCGTCCGTCGCTTCCCCGCAAACGCGAAATCCGCGCTTTTCCCAATCCACCATCAATTTCAGACCTTCAAGTACAAGCGGCTCATCATCAACCAGCAAAACGTCAAGCAGCGGAACCCGAACCGTCATCTTCACATTTTCCACCTTTTCGTAAAATTCCCATATTTAATCTTGCAACATACATTATAGCACAGTGCATCCGCTGCTTGACATGTGATGGATTTGCTATTTTTCGGGTTATTTGATGATGAATTTGTGATGATTTCCTCCTACCCTTTCACTGCGCCTGCGGTCATCCCGTCGATGAGAAAACGCTGCATAAATATAAACAAAATGACTATCGGGATCACTGACAACACGGACGCCGCCATAATACTGCCCCAGTCTGTCGTGTACAGCCCTTTAAAAAGGGTAATTCCCGGCGTGAGCGTCCTGTGCGCTTCATCGTTAATGAACACAAAGCCGAACAAAAACTCGTTCCAGGCGTTCACGAAGGCGAACAGTGCGGTTGCAATCAGGCTCGGGATCGATACCGGAAGGATGATGCGAAATATGATGTTCATCATAAGCAGATACAGAGGAATGAGCAGCAGCACGCCCGGAACCATCTGCGACAACAGTATGGTCACGCTGACCGCCTTGACCCCGCGATAAGAGCTGAAGCGGCTTAGGGCATACCCGGCAAAAATCAAATCATAAGCGACAAAACCGTTGTTGTTGCAGCCACATACAAACTGTTGCTAAAAAAAGTTACAAATTTGGATTCCAGCAGGACGCGGGAAAAATTGCCGAAGGTCGGGTGATTGATCGCAAACGTCGGTTGGCCGGTCCGCACTTCATTCAGCGGTTTCAATGCCGTATCCGCCATCCACAAAAACGGAAACAAACAGTATGCCGCAAGGATGACCAGTACCGTATAGTCAACGCTTGAAGCCAAAGCTTTTGACTCTTGCTCATCAGCATGCCGAAACTCTCCTCCTATCTATACGGCTCTCTTTTTCTTGACTGAAAGGCTGTAATAAGCAAGGAACGCGACCATCCGTCCCCTTAGTTATACATAGTGATGAGTTACAGACTCGGCTTGCCGCCACGGCTTCGATGCTGTCTGCCACATCGACAAAAAGAGCAAGTCCAGAGAACGACTAGCCGGCGATTGCCGTCGTTCGCCCTCCAAAGCACTATCGTCGAGCAGATGGTTCCTCATAGCTTTGCAAGCCGGCGTCGCGCAAAGTTCTTCCGACATAGCCCAACTCTCGACGTGCAGCGGCATCGTTGACTGTGAACTCACGCCCGATCATGCGTATCATCGAGCGTGAGATCGGCGGATCGCCGTCTTTCCGCGTGACGGCCCAGATAGTGTCGAGCAGCCGGCCAATGGCAGAGGCAAGCCAGTAGGGCATCGAACGCAGCTTATCGATGGACAGGCCCTGCAAGTTCGCGAGCGAGGAGACGAACTCACGGAAAGTCTGCCCTTCCTGGTCTTTGATGAAGAAGGCATGACCGCCTTCTCCGCGTTCAAGAGCGCATTGTATGGCTTCGACCACATTGTCCACGTGGCAGGTTGCAAAAGCGTAGTCGCCGCGGTCGATGAAGGCGAACTGTCCAGATCTGACTGCTTCGGGAAGCGCTCGACTAAACGGATCACCAGGCCCCCAGATAGCCGGTGGGCGGAGCGCGATGGTGCGAAAGCCGGGTTTGTTGGCTGCCAGAACCAATGGCTCGGCCCATGCCTTGCTCGCCAAGTAGGCGGAGAAGTGGTTCGAGAAAGTTGGCGCGCTTTCATCGGCGTCGCGGATGGGCGTACCGCCATTATCCATGAGGATCCCCGCCGCGCTGATGTAGACGAATGTCTTCGCACCGGCGGACTCAGCTGCCTTCAACAAGGCTACGGTGCCATCGACGTTGGTACGGAAGAAGGGTTCGCGAGGCCCTGAGAAGCGGAACAGGGCGGCCGCGTGCACAACCGTATCAATCACCGGCAATATGAGTGGCGTGTTGCTTTCGAGATCGGCATCGACTGGCGTCGCACCCATGGACTTGAGTTTGGCGTGAGATGATGTGGAGCGTGTGAGAGCGAAAATCTCGTGACCGTCCTCCACGAGCTTCGTGATCAGGCGGCCGCCGAGCAGACCGGTGCCTCCCGTGACGAGAATTTTCATTGTGTTCGTCCTTTCTGTTCGGGATTTAGGATGGACCGTATGGCGCCCTCGCGGATTTGCTCCAGGACCTCAGAAGTGGGTGGCACCACCTTGCGTAGCCGAGCTGTGACGTGAAGTAGGGATGCAGCATTCGCAGACGCCCACATGAGATCGGCAGCCACCTCCACCGTCGGCCTGAGCCGGCCCTCAGCGGCGATGGCCGCGATGCGTTGGATCAGGAACGCAAAGGCCTGCTCGGCGGCGGGAATTTCAGCGTCGTCGAGAACGCGGCTCATCATCACCGCGTAGAGCCGTGGACGAGCCGCCGCGAAGCGCACGTAATCGTCCCAGCCCTCGCGTAGCGCCATCACCGGATCGGAGGATTGGGTGGTAGTCCTTTTGCTTTCGAGAAACTGTGCAAATGCTTCCGTAATGGCGGCGCTCAGAAGCCCGTCGGCGCTGCCGAAGTGATGGTACAGCGTCGGTGCGGTCACCTTCGCAATTGCGCAGACGGAGCGTGTCGAGAACTGTGCCTTGCCCTCTTCCTCGAGAACTTGTAAAGCCGCATTGAGCAGAGTGTCGTGTGTATTCATGTGGCCAATATAGCACAGCTATATTGGTTTGTCTATAGCGATGCTATATTGGTGCCGATACCCTCCTGACATCCGATAAAACCCCAGTTCCCGACGCGACTGCATCCGTTTCCCGCACGGACGCTGAAAATTCCTCTAGATTCAGATGGTTATGGCAAACACAGAGTGCTCATTTTTGTCGAGCGCTCCCGCCGTCAAAGTCTGGCACAGTATGGCATGCCGAAGGTGGTTGGCCCGTAGAAGCGGCGTTCTCTATGCGGCATGCTGGTGGCCGACATCTTCCTGCAGCGGTGAAATAATCGTTGCCACGATTTTCCCACCTATACCGGGAATGGATTCGATAATCTGATACTCTTCAATCTCAACAGCGAGTGCAGCTATCTCACTTTCGATGGCGGATAGATGCTCTTTGTATTGAAGAAGCATCTGAATATAGGGCTTTATTGACGTGCCTGTCGAAAAGGATTCCGTATAGCAGCCGCAATGAGTTTCTTCGCTCTGTCTACAGTCTAGTTCCTCGAACGACTCGGACACAGTAATTCAAATCTGTTTGCCAAGTCAGCTTCATACACGTCAAGAACAGCTTGTGCTGTCGGGAATTCAGATAAGAGTTTCAGCGATAGGAACGTCAAATAGGCCCCACCTAGCAGCCAGATGGGAGCCCGTGTATGATGGATGAAGATTATGGCGTGCGGCAAGTGACCGGAAGTGATAAAGACCACGGCATAAACGGTTCCAAGGCCTGCGGTGCTTGGAGATCGGGAAGTTGCGGCAATTGTTCGAACAGATCGCTCTCCAACCGTCCGTCCTTCTGGAATGCCGTCAGCTTGTCCCACTGGTTCAGGCTGTACGCTATCGCCTGACCGATCAGACTTTTGGGCATAATCCGGGACTTCTGTTGACGCAGCCATGTCTGGTACGCTTCTAGCACCGGACGGCTGCTTTCTTCCCGGGCCTTGTATCGTTCCTCTGGCGTCGATTCCTTCAACTCTCGTTCAATTGCAAAGAGCTGGTTGCAATACGCCAGCCCTTGGGCCGCAACGGTTTCCGGATTGCCGTTGGCTTCGGGAGCGGCTTTGAGCGCTTCGTCATACTTGCGCCGGGCATGTGCCCAGCAGCCAACTAGCGTCACACCCTATGGTTTTCGGTTGATTGTGAGGACTTAGACGTACCGGATCGGTAAAGTTCCATTTCCAAGATCAAATTCGGAACTACGTTCAAATCCTTGGTGTTACAGCATTCGATTATACCCAGTTCTATTCCGATGTGCCAGTTCACCACAGTTTAACTGGTCTTTAAGCAGCATTGCTGCAAATAGGACGAGAAGATTGTTATATTCATTAGCATGTGCTTGTTATCCCCATCCAACTTGCTTAACAAAATGCCTCCCTCCAACAAAGAAAATGCAAATGAAGCAAGCGCATCCGAATCCAGATCTTCCTTAAACTCCCCAGCTTTAATCCCGTCACGAATAATAATTTTCATCATATCCAAAACGTTATTCAGCCCTTGCCTTGCTTGATCACAAAGCTCCGAATGAGTATCGTCACTTTCTACAGCCGTATTTTGCATGGGGCATCCGCCAATAAATGGTGGATTGTTGACAACATCTTCATAGACACGAAAAAAAGCAATCAACCGACCTGACGCGGACTGCTCTTGATCGACCGCCTCAGAAAATTTTCTGGTGACCAAACTGGCAGCGTAATTGTATGCTTCAAGCGCAATCTCGTCTTTA
This sequence comes from Paenibacillus sp. sgz302190, assembly GCF_059820445.1. Classification (NCBI taxonomy): domain Bacteria; kingdom Bacillati; phylum Bacillota; class Bacilli; order Caryophanales; family Paenibacillaceae; genus Paenibacillus; species Paenibacillus sp. sgz302190. The sequence continues at coordinate 52,014 of NZ_JBZYAO010000022.1, read as the reverse complement.
CTGGCAAAATGTCGATATATGCCCCCCTTCTTGATTCCGGTATCGGCAATAATATCATTTAGCGATGTACCGGCATATCCTCTCTGGTTAAAAATTTCAGCCGATTTCATAATGATATGTTCCCGTGTTCTGTCCCCTTTTTTCATGAGCTCCTCCGTATGAACCTTATTCTAACCATTTATTATAAACAAATTATACACAATTCCGACCTTGCCATTCACTAGAATTATGCTAATATAAAAGATACCGATCGGTACCTTTTATATTAAAACAAGACGGTCCAGAATGAAATAGCGTCGAGCCCATTTTGATTTCATGACAGGCATTCGCCTGTTTGGAATAAATAAAACTTATAGGGGGATTTTTCAATGACAGTAAAAGTAGGCATTAACGGTTTTGGACGGATCGGACGACTCGCTTTTCGCCGAATTCAAGATGTGGAAGGCGTCGAGGTTGTAGCAATTAACGACCTTACGAACGCTAAAATGTTGGCTCATCTGCTCAAATATGATACAACGCAAGGCACTTTTCACGGTGACATTGAAGTCCATGACGGAACCTTCAAAGTAAACGGGAAAGAGGTTAAGGTTCTGGCTACGCGGAATCCTGAAGAACTTCCATGGGGAGAGCTTGGGGTTGACATCGTTCTCGAATGTACAGGCTTCTTCACCACGAAAGAAAAAGCCGAGCTTCACCTGAAAGGGGGAGCGAAGAAAGTCGTCATTTCCGCCCCTGCTACAGGCGATATGAAAACGATCGTATACAACGTTAACCACGACACGCTGGACGGAACGGAAACGGTTATTTCCGGTGCTTCCTGCACAACGAACTGCCTAGCCCCTATGGCTAAAGCTTTGCACGATAAGTTCGGTATCCAATCTGGGCTAATGACGACAGTTCACGCTTATACGAGCAACCAAAACACGCTTGACGCTCCGAATCCAAAAGGCGACTTCCGTGCTGCGCGCGCCTCTGCGGAGAACATCGTTCCCTACTCCACCGGTGCCGCAAAAGCCATTGGTCTGGTTCTTCCGGAACTGAAGGGTAAACTAGATGGTGCATCCCAACGTGTACCTGTACCAACAGGTTCCGTGACTGAGCTCGTTGCCGTTTTAAATACCACGGTAACGGTCGAGGAAATTAACACCGCTATGAAAGAAGCGTCCGATCCGGAAACATACGGATACACGGAAGACGAGATTGTATCTTCCGATGTTAAGGGGATGACATTCGGATCACTTTTTGATGCCACTCAAACAAAAGTTCTGACGGTAGGGGACCAGCAACTGGTGAAAACCGTAGCCTGGTACGATAATGAAATGTCTTACACGGCTCAATTGGTTCGCACTCTGGAGCACTTCGCTAAGATCGCTAAGTAAATAACTTTCCAAAATCAAAAGATGAAAGAAGGAAAATTCCATGAAGGACGCACTCCACAACACGAAGGTCGAGAAAAACGAAGTGCTCCTTCTTTCCCATGAAGGCGTCCTAATTACGTTGCTTTGCATTACCGTTGTGTTGGTCACTATGAATACGTCCATGTTTAATTTGGCGTTAAACGATTTAAACCATTCTTTTAACTTACCATCATCCATCGTTTCGTTGACGGTCACCGGCTATTCTATCATGTTCGCCATCTCCTCGATCACCTACAGCCGGTTGTCTGATTTTGTTCCGTTGAAGAGGTTGTTCGCCATTAGTCTGGTTTTGACAGGAGGCGCGTCGGTTGGGGCGATGCTGAGCAACCATTTCTGGGTGCTGCTTGCGGCCCGCGTTGTGCAAGCTGCCGGTGCCGGTGCGGCGCTCTCCTTGTCCATCGTGCTTCTGACCCGTTATGTACCGTTGGCGCGTCGGGGAAAATCGATGACGTTCATCATGTCCTCAGTATCACTGGGGTTTGGACTTGGTCCTGTGATTGGTGGCTTGGTGGTGCAATATCTGGGTTGGAAATATCTTTTTGCAATTACATCCTTGCTGTTGTGCATTGCCCCACTGCTTGTGCGGTATATTCCAAAAGAGTCGCTTCCCAAACGCCCTTTTGATTTACTGGGGGCATTGACTTTGAGCGCCGGTACGGCGGGTTTGTTGCTATTTTTGACCAACTATCATCCCATTGCCTTGTTGATCGGAATCTCGGGACTGCTCTTCTTTTCTCTGCATATCCGCCGAGCGAAGCACCCGTTTGTGCTTCCGTCGTTATTGGCTAACAGAAGCTATCTTGTGCTTGCCTTAATCGGGGTCTTGTCCTATTTATGCAACTTTGCCACGCTGTTTTTGTTGCCGCAAATGCTATTGAAACATTTTGATTTGAGCGCAAGTCAGGCCGGTTTTGTTATTTTTCCGGGGGCTATTTTGTCCACACTGCTATCAAGAATGATCGGGGCAATGATCGACAAGCGGGGAAACAGCAGTATGTTGCGCACGACTCCTATACTCGTACTATTGGCGGCCGTATTGTTTGCAGGAGTGGGTACCCAATTTGGGGTAGCGAATGTGTTCGTGTACATGCTGATGAGCTTAGGCTTTGCTATCATCAGCAGTAGCGTTTCAAACGAAATTTCGTGCATATTGCCCTCTTCTCAAATTGGCTCAGGCACGGGATTGTTTCAACTGATGCAGTTTATCAGCGGCGCATTCAGCATTGCCATTTTGTCTAGCGCAATGGAATGGCAAGAGCATCTTCCGCCTAGCCATGCGTATGCAAACCTATTCTGGGGACTAGCCGTGGTAGCGGTTTTGGCCAATTTATGTGCTTTTCTGTACGTGAGACGACTAGCCCAAAGTGCCGTGTAGCTTTCTTCATCTCATGCAAGGTGAGCTGAAACGTTATCGGTTTCATCAAGTTGTCAGAAAGAATTGATCCTTTCTTGAACGAATATGGGAGAAGATGTGACCGCGATTGAACTGCTGGAGGACAGAGATATAATCAACTCAAATAACAAATCGCTTTGGAAGGGAGGCAGTAAGGAATGGGAATTGATACGGTACTATGGAGCAAGCTGGTGACAGGAATGACACTAGGGTTCCATATGATATTCGCGACGATTGGTGTCGGTATCCCTCTCATGATCGCGATTGCTGAGCTCATCGGCATCCGCAAGCAAGATTCTCACTACACACTAATGGCTAAGAGGTGGGCGCAGGGGTTTGTTATATCCGTCGCAGTCGGTGTCGTAACAGGCACGGCAATCTCACTGCAACTGGCATTGGTGTGGCCGAATTTTATGAAGTTGGCGGGGAACGTTATTGCGCTTCCGTTATTCATGGAGGTATTTGCATTCTTTTTTGAAGCTATCTTTCTAGGCATTTATCTGTATACGTGGGATCGGTTCAACAACCCATATATTCATTGGCTGCTCACAATCCCCATTGTCGCAGGGGCAGGCATGTCTGCTGTTTTTATCACGACTGTGAATGGTTTTATGAACCAACCTGGGGGATTTACCATGCAAGGTGGACAATTTACAGCCGTTAACCCGGTGCAAGCGATGCTGAATCCGGCGACGTTCTCCAAAGTGTTCCATGGATTAAGCTCGGCCTATCTCACAGGAGCAGCTCTGCTAGCAGGAATAGCAGCCTTTACGATGCTTAGAAAGGGCGTTACGGGATATCACAAAAAAGCACTGAAGCTTATGATGACTGTTGTCCTGTTGTTCGGCGCGCTAAACACGTTTGCTGGAGATGTGTCCGCCAAATTTTTGGCCGAACACCAACCAGAAAAACTGGCTGCTGGGGAATGGCATTTTGAGACCGAGAGCGGTGCGGATTTGATTTTATTAGGATGGCTTAATGCCGAACATAAAATTATAGGCGCACTTCACCTGCCGAAGATTCTCAGCTTCCTGGCTTTTGGAAACTTCAACGCGAAAGTAACAGGTCTGAATGAATTTCCTCCGGATGAACAACCTCCGCTCCTTGTACATTACTTTTTTGACTTGATGGCTGGCATCGGGTTTGCATTGTTGGGCATATCCGTTCTGTATTTCCTATTTACACTCTGGAAAAAACGCAATGAGCACAATAAATGGATGCTCCGCATTATTGCTTTAGGTGCGCCGCTCGCATTTTTGGGAGTCGAGCTGGGCTGGTTTTACGCTGAGTTGGGGCGGCAGCCGTGGATTTTACGAGGATATATGCGTGTAGAAGAAGCGGCGACGACATCGCCAAGCGTGAAAATTCTTTTTTTCCTCTTCCTTCTTCTTTACATCGTATTAGGCGTGGTTAGTGTTCTTGTTCTTCGGCGTTTATTCAACAATAATCCGGCAGAAACTGAGATGGAGAAGTGGGCGCAGCATGCGGGCGACAAGAGGACAGGGAAGGAAGCGCATGCCTGATGAGTTACGATTTGATTGGGATTTCGGTACTTTGGCTGTTTTTGTACGGGTATCTTATTATAGCCTCCATCGACTTTGGAGCCGGTTTCTTTGCCTTTTATGCCCGCCTGACCAAGCAGGACCACCTCATTAATCGTCTGATTTCTCGTTATTTGTCACCCGTATGGGAGATCACAAATGTATTTTTTGTCTTTTTCTACATCGGCATGATCGGATTTTTTCCGGATACAGCCTATTACTATGGCTCGGCGCTGCTTGTTCCGGGGAGTATTGCAATCGTGCTGCTTGCTATTCGCGGTTCGTTCTATGCATTTGAAAACTATGGTTCCAAAAATAATATCGTCTATCTGTTTTTGTACGGCGCATCGGGTTTGCTGATCCCGGCTTCGTTGTCCGTGGCGCTGGCCCTGTCTGAAGGCGGCTTTATCTTGAAGCAGGATCAGACGGTTTCTCTGGATTACTGGGCTTTATTTACCAATCCATTGTCGTGGAGCATCGTTGGATTGGCGATTGTGTCTGTCTTGTTTATTAGCGCCTGTTTTCTGGCGTTTTACGCTTCACGGGCAGAGGATCAAGCTGCGCTAAAGCTTATGCGGACCTACGCGCTGTTCTGGAGCACACCGACGATTATTATCGCCCTGACGGCCTTTATCTATTTGGGGCAACACAATGAGCGACATTATCAAAATATGATGGATTTATGGTGGCTGCTTGCACTTTCTGTTGCCTTTTTCATGATTGCGATGTGGCTGTTATACCGCGGCCGCCGCTATGGGTTAGCATTTGTTTGCATCATGCTGCAATTTTTCTGTGCCTTTTTCGCTTACGGGATCGGGCAGTATCCCTATATTCTTGATCCCTACATTACGATTCAGAGCAGCGTCACCTCATCCTCAATGGGCTTCGCGCTGGTTGTCGTATTTATCGGGGGCATGTGTCTGTTGATTCCTTCCCTTATTTTGGTTTTCAAGCTGTTCCTGTTCGATGCAGATTACGTGAAAGGGAAAAAGTAGGCTGATTACTCGCAGGCTATTACCATAAAGGAGTTGAGTTTGGTGAAAGGGAAAAGAAGCATGATCGCTATACAGATGACCGCCCAACGCAAACGTCTCATTTACCTGACATTCATCTCACTCGCACTAGGCGCCGCTATTGTAAGTCAGGCTGCGTTGCTGGCTGAAGCCGTCCAGCGGATCTTTGTGGAGAAAGCATCTTTTTCATCGGTTGCCCTACTGCTCGGCATCCTACTGGTCGTGATGGCGATACGTACACTGTTGTCATATGGGAACGGGACAGTTGGTTTGCAAATGGCAGCAACCGCAAAAAAAAATATGCGAGCAGCCGTGCTTCAGAATTTTACGCATGCTTCCATGCCTTCCTCTCTTCGAGGGCAAACGGGGGGAAAGGTCAGTATGGTGCTGGATGCTGTGGATGAGGCGGATAGTTATTTCAGTCGATACATGCCGCGTATGGTGGAAACGGTCATTATCCCCGTTCTGATTTTAGTCGTTACGTTTACCCAACATGCCAATTCAGGGATCATCATGCTGGTTACGGCTCCGTTTATCCCGATTTTTATGATTTTGGTGGGGCTGAAAACGAAAAATAAATCAGAAGAAAAGTATGCGCAGTTGGCCGAGTTTGCCGGTACATTTCTAGATTCCCTTCAAGGGCTCGTTACGTTAAAAATATTCGGACGGGCCCGCCGTCAGCAGCAAGAAATCGAACGCAGCAGCTTAAGATACCGTGATGCCACAATGGATATTTTGAAGATTGCGTTTACGAATACCCTCATGCTGGAATCGATTGTGATGCTGAGCATCGGGATTGTTGCTCTCGAACTGGCTATTCAGATGCTTGTCTTCAAATCGATGTCGTTTCACACGGCCTTTTTTGTTTTGTTGCTCGTGCCCGAGTTTTACAGCTTACTAAAGAGTTCGGGCACAGCTTTTCACAATGGACGAACCAGTATGGGGGCGATTAGCAAGGTTGAAACCATGCTCACGGACACGAACGATAGAAACGATCTGAAAGATCAGCCGGTAGGGCTCCTGACATTCCCGAAGAAGCTGTTTCCAATGCCGACCTCCATTGAACTGGACAATGTCCGGTTTCAGTATGCACCTGACTCATTTGAGCTGAATACAGGTTCGATCACAATTGGACCAGGAGATCATATTGCCCTTGTTGGTCATAGTGGATCCGGCAAAACAACCTTGCTCCATCTTATTGCTGGATTACTAAAACCGGCGTCGGGGACCATTTTAGTGAATGGAAACCCGCTTACTCAACAGAATGAGACGATATGGTTCGAACATATTAGCTACATTACGCAGCATCCTTACATTTTTGCAGGTACCTTCGCCGATAATATCGCGATCGGTGCCGGGCGGAAGGTCTCCAGGGCTGAAATTGAGGTGGCGGCTGCGGACGCGGGTCTTTCGAAGGTTGTATCCCAACTGGAGCAGGGATTTGATACCCCCGTCGGTGAAGGCGGTAGAGGACTTTCCGGTGGGGAAAAGCAACGACTTGCCGTAGCGCGGGCTTTTTTGAAGCGACCCTCCATTATTTTGTTCGATGAGCCGACCGTCGGACTCGATCTTCATACCGAGGGCATCCTGCAACGTTCGATTGCAACCTTGGCAAAATCGGCGACGATGATTACGGTGGCTCACCGATTGTATACCATTCGACATGCGGACAACATTTTGTTTATGGACCATGGCGTCCTAGTGGGCTCGGGACATCACGACGAGCTTATGAAACGCCTGCCTGCGTATGCAGAGATGGTCGATGTCCAACGCAAAGGGGTGCCGGGATGAACGAGTTGGCTATTTTGTCTCAAGCTATGATTCGGGAGCGCAAGGATATTATTCTTTCAATTTTAGGCGGATTTGTCGCCGGCATCGCTGGTGTGGTCCTCTTTTCTGCGAGCGGATATCTGATTTCGCAAACGGTGTTTGCACCTCCGCTTTATACGCTGATCGTACTTACTTCGTTGGTCAAGCTGCTTGGCTTACTTCGAGCGGTGAGTCGTTATGGCGAGCGCTTATATTCCCACCGAGCGACATTCTCTATGCTTAGCCGTTTGCGATCATCCTTTTTTGCCAAGCTCATTCCTTTAACGCCAGGCATTTTAAATAAAAACCGAAGCGGGGATCTGCTTGCGCGAATCGTTGGGGATGTAGAGAGTTTGCAGCACTATTTTTTACGCGTCGCGTATCCGCCGATCATTGTTGTCATGGTGTTCTTGACGACAATGCTGGCTACCGCCTCCTTTTCTTTCTGGATGGCTTGCTTGATGCTACTCGGTATGCTGGGAACCGTATTGGTCGTGCCGGGAATCGTATTGCTAGGATATCGGAAAATCAATGGGCATGTTCGCAAGCAGCGGGCGCTGTTGTCCTCGGAAGTAACAGAGGTGTTGTATGGTTTCCGGGATCTTAAAGTTTATGGGCAGCTTACGCAGCGGGAACAGCAACTCCGCCAAGCATCTGCTGCATTGGCAGCCGAGCAGCAGCGAGCGGCCGGACAACTGCTACGTGGACAATCGATGCATGCCTTTGTCACATATCTGATTTCCTGGGGGGTGTTGGCACTTGGTGCTTATCTGATATCGGATGGAACGCTAGCTGGCGTATATCTGGCTATGCTTGTCATGGCCTCATTAACTGTATTTGAAGAAGCAGCGGCTATGGCCACGTTGCCAGCATATAAGCAAGATAGCGAACATGCAGCCAAGCGGCTGACGGAAGCAGTATTAACTCCTACCATGCAGCCGGTGCAGCCAAGTCGCGCGTTGAATACCAACCATGCCGTTTCTATTGAGTTATCCGGCGTTTCCTTTCAATATGAAGGGGAGTGGAGGCCGGCGTTGAAGAACTTTTCGTTGCAAATTCCACCAGGATCCAAAACGGCGATTGTTGGACCTAGCGGTTCAGGAAAGTCCACGCTGATTGAGTTGTTGCTCAAGCTGCGTACGCCGACGGCCGGGGATTTGCGACTGAACGGCATATCGGTACAAGAGCTGGAGGAGTCGAGCATTTGGAAAACGGCTAATGTCGTGCTGCAGCAAAGCCATTTTTTCCGAGGAACGATCCGAGATAACTTGCTCATGGATGCTGAGGACCATTCTGACAGCGACCTGTTGGATATCCTAGCTAATGTGCAATTGCCGACCACTTCATTAACCGACCCCGTGTACGAAAAAGGAGAAAATCTATCAGATGGCGAAAAACAGCGATTGGCCTTGGCGCGGGCCATGCTTCGCAATGGAAAGCTATGGCTGCTGGATGAGCCGACCTCTTCGCTGGACTATGTGACAGAGCAACGTGTTTTGGCACACTTATACGAACAAGCATCCGAAAATACGCTTCTACTGATTTGTCACCGGCTTAACGGTTTGGAAGGAATGGACAGAATCGTCGTTATGGAGCAAGGAAGGGTGATCGAAACGGGTTCGTATTCCGAGTTGATGGAGCAAAACGGCTATTTTTATAAGATGAAACAAATTGAGTTACAATTAATCGGCGAAACGGGGGACTAAGCATTTAATTTCTGATTTTTTATTGAATACGGAACACGTAATAACGCTCGATCCGCTATATTCGCCAATAATGTCAATAATTTATTACGGCGAACCAATTAAATATGTCTTAAAAAGATCTATAATATGTCATTGACACTGAATGGTCATATTTTTCGAGGAAAATAACTACTTCGGGCCATTCGACTAAACACATAAAACGCGATAATAGCAACAGGAATAGGGTTTAAGGTTCCATAAAGGGGTTGAGGAGCGGTGAGCCAAATCAACAGAGTGTTGCTTGCAGAACCATCGCAAGAGCATAGAGAGCGGATCAAGTACCTGCTGGAGCTGGATCCGCTATTTGAGGTCGTAGCGGAAACTGACTGCGGAAGGGATGCGATATCACTCGCCGATTCATTAAAGCCGGAGGTTGCGCTTGTAGCGGTTGAATTACACGATATGAAGGCTACACAGACCATTCAAGAAATGAAAAAGATGAATCCCCAAATGTTAGTCGTATTGCAAGCGGAAAGCGCTGACGTTGAGTATTTTTTTGAAGCTCTGAAAAGCGGGGCGCAAGGTTACTTGCTCAAGTCGCTGCATCCAGCTTCCTTTCACGAGTATCTGAGATCGCTCGTGATCGAGGATGCGACTCTGCCGAGAGTGCTTGGATATCAAATTTTAAAGCAATTTGTTACCGAGAATATCCCACATTGCGTACAGCCCCTTCTTAGTAATGGAGACGGCAGTATTAAGAAATCTGTGTAGAGGATTCAACATCGAAGAAATCGCCGATCGGTTAGTAATACCGGAAAATAGGTACTGCCTGCAGAAGGAGCGTTTGGATCAAATGAACTCAAATGATCAACCAGCCAATAATAAAAATTATACGATTCCTATAATTGTAACGTCCTTGATTGTAAATTTTGTTATACTTCTTTTGTTTTTTTCACCGATAGGATACAAAGGAAGTATCAAATTTGATTTAGTCATCTTCCCGAGAATAAATGGAGTTTTAAATAGCTTTACGTTTATATTTTTGGTATCGAGCTTAATTGCAATTTTGAGAAAAAACATTGAGGTGCACAAAGGTTTCATTCTTGCTTCCTTTACCTCGACATTATTATTTCTGGTTTCTTATTTAACATTTCACTACATGTCATCAGAAACAGCGACATTTGGCGGTCAAGGTATTGTCAGACCCATTTATTTTTTTATTTTAATTTCACACAGCATCCTTGCCGCAATAATCGTACCGCTAGCCCTATTCACACTTGTTTGGGGATGGACGAATCAAATTCAAAAGCATCGGCGCATTGCTCGATGGACAATGCCTATTTGGCTATATGTCAGTTTTACTGGAGTAGTAGTGTTTTTAATGATGGAACCATATTACTGAACAAACTCGCTCATTGATTCTTACAATGCTCAACATTAAAATAATACGTGTTAACCTGATTGGCTCCAACACCTTTCTTGTCGTTACGTGCTCTACGAATCGCCATATAGCCCGCTTTACATACGTACATGCCCGCATCTTTGTTGAACCTAAATTTCGAAAGCGCGTAACAGTGGTGAATCAATAGAAAAGATGAGTGGAATTACCTGCAATAAAATGGATAAATTCCCATCTTAAAAAGCGCTAATTCTAAAATAAGGGTGGTCTTCCCCCTTCCCCACGGCCAGTAGTTTGATGAGCAGATCGATTTCGTTCGCGGTAAAGTCGCCGGTAGCGATCCGGTCGATCGAGAACCCGCGTTTGGCTTATTTGATGTAATTTTCCATGCAACAACCAGTCTGCTCGAGGATAAAGGTCGGCGTCCTATATGGCTGGTAGTAGACCGGCGACTGGGGCGCCTATCTTCCGTGCGAGTCAGCCATTGTGAGCTACGATCGCGCCTTCCTGGAACTGACCAACGAGGGAAATGAGCAACTAAAGCCCGCTTGGTAATTTTTGGTTGCATGCAGATTGGCTTCATGATAAAATGAGTTCATAGAATTTACGCCCTTGTTCGCATTTGTGCGAGTAAAAGACCCTATGGGTTGGATTTTATGTGCAAGTTTTTTTGCGCATGGAGTCTGCCTGTGGGGTCTTTTTTCGCATTCTCTGAGAAAAATTCGGAGGAGGGAGAATGAGCATGACCCAGCTCACCGAAAATCAAAAAAATGTTCAAAGAGTCAGCGATGGAACCATACAAGAATTACGAGGGCTGAACTTGAAGGAGTTTGCTGAGGCTATGGGCGATGAACTTATCCGTTCAGGTCTATGGTATATGACCTAACGAGATTCGAGGGCTCTCCGTCAAGGAAATTGATGCTCGCGGGTATCGTAGCATCTCGGACAAGGGCCCGCTCCCGAGGGCCGTCTCGTTCCGAACTTCCGCAGGCGCACACTGCCGCGTTGTCTCCGGAAATGACGATTCCTCCGCTCCGCTTTCTCGACGGATTGCCCCTTCCTCAGCCGAAAAGACGGTGCAGCCGTATGTTGCTTAGGGGGGCTTGGCAGCGCAAAAGCCTGCGAAAACCCCCATGACGCCGTGGACATCACCCCACACAAGTGCGCCTGAAACGGCCCGTTTGGAGGGATTGCTGCAATTGTGCAGGAACTTCCAATCATATCGGGGCGGAACTGCCGGCCACACGAAGAAAACCTGCAAAAATACATGAATTTGCGTCCTTGATCGCTGGTCGCGAACAATTCCTGCAATTGTGCAGGTTTTTTAGCAGGGACATGGGCCCAGGGTCACTTTCAGCGAAAATTCCTGCACTTTTGCAGGCTTTTTGCCAAAATGGGCCAATTTCAGCTGAAAAACCTGCACTTTCGCAGGCTTTTTCCCTACCACGATGCGCCTAAACACGCGGATGGCGGCCCCAGCCCGCCGGCACGGGACAAAGCGCAGGCCGCCTTCGACTGCGTGCGCTTGCGCCTATAAGAAACCGCTGAAAACCATAAGGGCATTAATCATCATATGCCATATCACTGTGGGAACGATGCTTTTCGACTTGATCGTAATTCCTCCGAAAAATAGCCCGCCAAAAGCAAATGCGAGGCAAGCGCCCCAGGGAAATCCAAGCGAATAATGCTGCAGTCCAAATCCTGCGCTGGTTATCAGAATGGCCCATTTGTCGCCTAATTGCTCCGAAAACCGGCTTAGCAGAGTGCCTCTCCAAATGATCTCCTCAAGCACAGCGTTTGTAATTGAAAAAATAATGGCGAACAACCACTCTTCATGGATGTAAACCCATCCGTTACGGATCATAAACGGCAAAAAAGCCGAAAAATTGATTGTTAACGCGATAAGCAGAAAATATTTTACTTTGGTTCGGCGGAAATCCGACCATGCAAACGGGATGCCGATCAGCTCGTTCCACTGCGGTTTCTTCCAAACATGCATGAAAGGAGTTTTATCAATAAGAGATAAAGCAATCAACGGAATCACAATTAAAATCAACGACAACCGGTTGGCAATAATATGCCATTCCCTGGGATTCAAATCAATCAGCCATCGCGAGTTCACTTTTAAATACAGAAAAAATCCGATTCCAAAACATATCGTTGTCAAAACAAAATTTCTCATAGGCTTGTAAATGGAAAGCCCCCCGGCGCATACTGCCCAAAAAATCGTCAGCAGGTAATGGTTCGTTTCCAGTAAGGCCACAAGTGACGCAAACAAGAACAGGGACGCCATATTCCGGAGCAATGTGTAATTCATCATGTATCACCTGCTTCACTTGGTTACGTTTCGGTTAGTGCCATGCGGCAGAGGGGCCGGGTTCTTTCCTCCATATACTTATGTGCCGATTCGTGCCTGCGGAATGGACAGCAGCGGAATTGCTCCGAACAATGTGCATGTACCCATAATATCGGGGCAACCCATACATATACTGAATTATTGCGAAAGGCAGCGATTGACGGCAAACCTCTAACAACCGGAACTTTCCAGAAGGAGGAGAATCGAAGTGAGCACGAAAAAAATGGGAGTCGCTGACAGGGCGATATTCATTCTTGGAATCACGTTAGCCGGTGTGATTACATTTGTTCTTATAGCGGGCGTAATTATCGCAGTGCTGAAATTTTATATGGACAGCAAAAAGCATTCCGCTCGGATTCATTCCGTTCCGATGCCGGACGATGAGCCGGATGCGGCGTTGACTGAAGCCCCTTTGAACGATGCCCCGCCTGAGCAAAAGCTGGCCGAAGCTGCCGGCGATCAGGCTCCCTAGAGGCGCAATAGGACGTAATGCAAGCGCGCAAACTGTCACGCAGTGACCGGCTGTCGAGAGGAGGTGAAGCAATTGTCATCGGAACATCAGGATTTCTCAAGGATTGCCGGCAGGATCAGGCGGGAATTTCTAAATTTCGCCAACAGTTACGCCAAGGCTGTAAAAGGCGGTGCGAGTGTGGCCGGGAAACAAATAATAGAAGCCGAAGAACAAGCGGGTCAAGCAACCGATATTCCTGCAGGCAAGCTAGTATCGGCTGTTAAAAGCGGCATCCAGCATGCCGGTGAACATATGATAAACTCGGGAGTGGAGTTCGTTAAACAAATGAAAAAGAAAAAATAAATGTATGGCTGACTCTCAGGGTAATATGGATCCCCTAATGGTCGATAACGCAAAAAGGTCATTTATTAAAATGAGCTTGCGTTGTTGACCGAAGGGGATTTTGGATAAAAACCGAACGGCCGCTCCCTGGTTGAATGCAAGGAAGCAGCCGCTGCATGAAGGTCTTTTACTTTACCGTTGACTGTTTGATAGGAGTGCGACCAGGGTTATTGTGCAGCTACATCATTATTTTTCTCCTTTTTGGCTTTGTTTCCCTCCTTCTTTGCCTTTTTTTCTTCCTTTCTTGCTTTCTTTTCTTCCTCTTTTTCTTCCTTCCCTTTCTCCTTTTTCGCCTTTTTTTCTTCCTTCTTGGCTTGTTTTTCTTTCTTCTTAGCTTGTTTTTCTTCCTTTTGCGCTTGTTTCTCCAGGCGCTGCTGCTCTTGTTCTTTTTCTTTTTCCTCTTTCCTTACTTGCTTTTCCGCTTGCTTCCGCTCTTTTTTCGTTGTTTCGTCACTCATGATTTATCCCTCCGATTTTATTATTGAAAACTTGTTTCAAACGATGTCTGACGATGTCAGGATTAAAATATTCAAGCATCTGAATTCCCGGTGCAAGTCCGAAATAAATCGCGTATTTCTTGTACGGGACTTTATTGCGCAGGTCGGGAAACCGAAGCTGAAGCGAATTTTGGAACAAATCGACCGCTTCTTCCTCGCTTTTAAGCCCGGAGTCAACTATCTTTCTGAACGTTTGCAGACCAATAGAGCTGATTGATTTTCCAATCCCCTCCTGCCGGTGCGCTATCTTCTCAAACAAAGTAGGCGGCACATGCTTCGAATCTACAAGAGCAATATTGTGAGATACAATAAAATGGCTCTTATCGCTTATCAGAATAGATTCCCTTATATAATACGGAGCGCCGGAGGACTCGCCCTGAGGATCGGCATGCTCTTCATTCATTTGCTCTTGCCGAATCACAGAGACGAGCATTTTTTCATTCAACAAAGTTTCCAGCATATCCGTCGTCCGTCCGTCCGTTTCCAGTAAAATATCGAATATCAATCCTTGCAAAAAATCCAATGCATACTGCGAGTCCTTGTCGATATTATTAATGTCTGTCATACACTCTCCCCCGTTGATTTCCCATCAATGATACAAGCCCGAATCGCGAAGCCCTTTCCAGAATGTGTTAAACTCGTCAATGTTAATTTGCTGCTTCGCATCTGAGAGCGCGACTTGCGGATTCGGATGCACCTCGACCATAATCCCGTCGGCACCCGCAGCAAGAGAAGCCTTCGCGCAAGAAAGCAGAATATCTTTGCGGCCGCTGGAATGGCTGACATCCACAAGCACCGGAAGATGTGTCTCCTGTTTCAATATCGGAACCGCGGAAATATCGAGCGTATTCCGGGTCCATTTTTCAAAGGTACGTATACCGCGCTCAATCAGCATGACCCGGTCATTACCGTTAAACAGGATATATTCCGCCGCAAAAATAAACTCCTCCAATGTAGCGGAGAGGCCGCGCTTCAGCAGTACGGGCTGTTTGGTTTGGCCGACGGCTTTCAGCAGTTCGAAGTTCTGCATGTTGCGGGCGCCAATCTGAATAATGTCGATATAGCGGGCCGCCGTATCGATTTGCGAAGGACTCATAATTTCGCTGATCGTCACCATTCCGGTTTCATCAGCCACTTCCTTCATAATTTTCAAGCCTTCTTCGCCCAGCCCTTGAAAGTCGTACGGAGATGTTCTCGGTTTGAACGCACCTCCGCGCAACAACGTAACGCCGGCTTTCTTCAATGCGGCCGCAACCGTCAATAGCTGGTCTTTGGATTCGATGGAGCAGGGACCGGCGACAACAACGTGCGAGGAGCCTCCGATTTCGGCACCCTTGACACGGATGATCGTATCCTCGCTCTTATGACGGCGACTAACGAGCAGCTTGCGGCCGGTCTCAGCATCCTTGTTCCCTTTCGGAATTGCCAGGTTATGGCCCGCGAGCTCGTTCAGCAATTGTTGGTCGCCAATCGGTTCCGCGTCCGACATGCCCTGGTTTTTCTTTTCTTGAACGATTTCACTGGACATGTGAGCCCGTTCGCTCAGCAAATGGAGCAATTGTCGGTTAATCCCGTCGTATTGAGATATTAATTGTTGCAATTTTTCGCTCATGACGAACACTCCCTCCTTTTCCTCCAATGACTGTAACCTTTTCCGCCCGCCGGACTCCTAGCCTTGTGCGGATGTACCGCCAACGAGCTTTTGGATGTATACCGGCTTTGTCGACGGAGCGTTATTTACAAGCCCGACACGATCGAGCAGCGTTGAGTCGGCAATAATTTCTGCGGTGACAGGCACCTGCAGCTTGCAAGATAATCGGGAACGGATCTCTTCTTCCGGCCATTGTCCGGAATCATGCGAATCTAGAAGAACATGCAGCCCTTTTTCTTGCTCCAACACCTTCCAAGCATCAGGAGCAGGAGACAGCGAGTACACGGCTTCTTGGATATCCAGGGCGTCCAGAATGGTACCGCCGAAACGGATTCGATCCTTGCTTCTGCCGTAATGCACCAGCTTGCCCGCCGTTCGGCCGCATGCACACAAGGAAGGCTCGACAGAGATAATGTCTTCATTAAAGTATCGCAGCAGAGGAGAACCCTGATGGGAAAGCGTTGTAATCGCCGCAAACCCTCTCTCTCCCTGAGCGGCAGGCCCTGAGCCGTCTTCACGCAGCACTTCCACGAAAAAATCCTGTTCCGCGATATGCATTGTGCCGTGTTCGCACATGACGGCAATATTGCCGGTTTCGGTCGAGCCATACATATTATATACAGGCACGCCCCACAGCTTTTCTATATGCTCCCTGCGCTTGCCGCTCATCAATTCGCCTGCGACGCAAATGGCCCGCAGCGCCGGGAAATCTTGGTTCGAAGCCGAACCGCTCAGACGCGCTGTCTCGGCCAGCAGTTCCATCTCGCGCGGGAGCCCCGCCAACACAGTGACGCGAAGACGCTTCATCAGATTCAGCACTCTGGGGTACGGCGTGACGACGGTACGTCCGCTCGCGGGAACGACGCCCGCTCCGCACTGCCATGCCGCCTGCTGCATTAAGAACGCGGGCAGTGCCAACGCGTACGGAAAACGAATCAGCACGAGATCCTCCGCTGTCAGGCGGACACCGCATTTTTTCAACTGTCTTCCGCCGATTCTCAGATCCTCCCGAGTGAACCAGGAAGCGGAGGGCTCTCCGGTCGTACCGGTTGATTCGTGGTATTGCGCAACCTCTTTCATGTCGACGGCAAGATGACCGAAAGTGCCGGCTTTCCGGAGATCTTCTTTTGTCGTCAACGGCAGTGTATGAATGCGGCTCAATCCAATGTTATTGAGGTTATATCCCGATAATTTTTCCTTGTACAGCGGGGACTTACCAAGGCGCACTAATAAATCCTTGAATTTTCCCTCCCACTCCCTATGGTTGCAGGTCATAACGGCACCTCCTCTCGGCTTGACACGGCGCATCCGGACTGCCGGAGCGAATCCGGAACCGCTTGTTCCCGGCCGTTTGTCCGGTCTAGTTGAATATTCGGGTCGCTTTGCCGAATGTACGAGGGATGTCGTGCCTGATTTCCACTTCGCAATCGATCCCGATCCGATCGGCCATATGCTTTCGGATTTTCGCAGCCAACTGCTCGTCGCTTAATTGGGTCCGAAACGGCTCGGCTTCAATCTTAAACACTCCTTGATTCAGCTTGAAGTGATACCACATGCCCACATCGGGGATTTCCAGCAGGAATTGTTCGAGCAGGAACGGCGAATAGTCATCATCACCCAGATGCAGCATGCTTTCCATTCTGCCTCTCAGGTGCAGGACGTCCATGGTGATGCCGCAAGCGCACTTGGATTTTTGCAAAAAGCCGATATCCCCGGAGCGGTAGCGCACCATCGGCATTCCTTCGCGCAGCAGCGTCGTCACGATGATTTCTCCGGTTTTGCCATAAGGAAGCCGTTCTTCCGTAACCGGATCGATGATCTCCACTTTTACATGTCCTTCCATCACGTGATATCCTTTGTGCTCACTGCATTCAACAGCGACGCCCCCGCATTCGGTCGAGCCGTAGAAGAACGATACTTCGCATCCCCACCATTTTTCCAGCCGTTCGCGGAAGGT
The DNA here is from genome assembly GCF_059820445.1 of Paenibacillus sp. sgz302190. Classification (NCBI taxonomy): domain Bacteria; kingdom Bacillati; phylum Bacillota; class Bacilli; order Caryophanales; family Paenibacillaceae; genus Paenibacillus; species Paenibacillus sp. sgz302190. The sequence continues at coordinate 34,442 of NZ_JBZYAO010000022.1, read as the reverse complement.
GTAGGAGCAGCCTTCGCCGGTAAGCAAAATTTTCTTCAATCGGATGTCTTCGCCTATTTTTATACCGAACCGCTCGCTTTCTTCCGCCAAAAGCGCCGCATAGGAAGGGGTCGTAGCGAGAACCGTAGCTTGGTATTCCTTCATCAATTCCAGCGACTTATCGACGGGAGCCATGTATCCGCCTTTGCCGAGCGACAGTACCGCCGTTCCAAACGCAAATTGAAACAACCGCTGAAATCCAAGACCGGGCAGGGCAAACTCATACGGCAGCGCGATTGCCGCCACATCCACGTCAGACTCTTTATACAGTTCCAAATATTTCGGCAGCAAGTCGTATACATACTGGTCGGCTAACGTGTAGGAGGTATAAATCGGTTTCCCCGAAGTTCCGCTTGTGAGGTGAACCTGACCGATTTCTTTCGGATCAACGCACAGGATCTTCCGCTTATCTCCCCGTATAACGTCTTTCTTCAACAGCGGCACAGAAGTTAATTGCTCCAGATTGTCGATTTTCGGTTCCGTGAAGCCCGCTTCCTCCAGCTTCGAGCGGTAATACTCATTCCGGTTCCAGATATGGGCAAGCGTAGCGTTAATGGCTTTCAGTTGATAATCTTCTATCCGCTGCCGAGGCAGCTTTTCAATGGTTTTTCCTTCATCATCCAATTGCTTGTAAAAATGTTTGAATTGCTCCAAATGGGATGAATGCTCGTCAATGGAAACCGACATCTTATGGGATTGCAATTTCATAAAATTCCTCCTGTCCATTTTCACTGGAGACCTCCGGCATCGCCATTCGGCCTTGCCGGCTGGAAATCAGTACCGCATGCACGACTTGTACTTAATGGTAGACTACCAACAAATTCACAACAATCACCAGAAGCCTAATAACCTTACATAATGAGAAAATCGTTACAGATGGCGGTATGCGCCAGTCGATTGATCATTCCGGGCTCTCTTTGTACAGATAGTTATGGCATTTTAAAAAATCCAGAATCTGAGCAACGGATTCGCTTACCGTTTGCCTATCCGATTCTATGACGATCTCCTGCCGGACCGGAGGTTCATATGGTGCGGAAATGCCGGTAAACTGCAGAATTTCACCTGCTCTCGCTTTTTTGTACAGTCCCTTCGGATCGCGCCTTTCGCATTCGTCAAGCGAGCACTTGACATAAATCTCTATAAAATCTCCTTCGCGAAAAATTGACCGCGCCATGTCGCGATCCGCTCGATAAGGCGAAATGAGCGCTGTAACGGCCACAATTCCCGCATCTGCAAAAAGACGTGCCACTTCCGCGATTCGGCGAATATTCTCTTTGCGGTCTTCCGGGCTGAAACCGAGGTCTTTGTTCAAACCGTGACGAATGTTGTCGCCGTCCAGAACATAAGCAGGACAATTCAGACGATAAAGCGCCTTTTCAATTGCATAGGCTAAAGTTGATTTTCCCGACCCGGATAGTCCGGTCAACCACAACACACAGCTTTTGTGCCCATTCAGCCGGCAGCGGTCATCTTTTGCGATATGGGATGGGTGCCACGAAATGTTTCTTTCCGACAAGTTCTCGCCCTCCCCCACACTCCTTTTTCCCGATCACTCTATTTATGAAATGCAAGAAATACAGATTTGACTCAGACAAGTGTATATTCTTTATAAAATAAGCATTTCATCCAATCGCCGTCCGAAGATCCTACATATCGTAACAAATATGAAACTATCGGAATCATGAGGGAGGGACCATACTTGTGCTGCTATACGGATTGGAGAAAGATCAAGATTTTCAATATCTCGATACGAAGCTCCTGGTAAGCTGCCCGGCCAGCGGTCCGGATGAAGGAGGATTATTTTTACTTGATTTTAAACAGAATTGTTTGAAAAAGCTGTACACCGCCAACTGTATAGGAATGGCATGGGTAAATGACCGGCTCGTCGTTACGACCGGCGACAACCGGATCATTGCTTTTGACCGACAGTTTCAAATCATAGCCAAAACGAAACACCGGAAACTCGACTTTCATGGCGTCGCGAAGCTGAATGATAAGGTCGTACTTGTCGTGGAAACGGCGATCAATGCAATCGGCTGCTATGAGGTCGATACATTCATGCGAATAGGAGAAATTCGATTCAATCCGGCAGACAAAGATATTCATCATATCAACGACATTTGGTTGGAAGGAAATACTTTATACGTTTCGATGTTTTCTCCCTATGACAGATGGTACCTGGACCCGGTAAAAAAAACCGGCGGGATCGTCGCTATCGACTTGACCGGCTTTCACCTCCAAGAACGTACCGACGTAGACCCGGCGAATCATGTCGCCGTCAGCGGTCTGTATATGCCGCATACGGTTATGGTGCACAAAGGCCAACTTGCTTATTGCGACTCCATGTCGTTTTGCGCCGTTGCCGGAAACAAGACGAAGATTCAAGTGTCGGGCTTTACGCGCGGGCTTGCAATAACGGACGATACGGTCTTCATCGGACAGAGCAGAATGAGGCATGTTCTGCGAATACCGCATGAGTTCTCCAATTGCTGCCTGGACGGCGGAATCTATGTATACAGTCCCGAATTTAGAATCTCCCGTTTTGTATCGCTGCCTGCGCAACAGGTATACCAGATTCTCGTAATTCATCAGGACTTTCCATTGGGAGGCTAAGAGAAATGTCAAATGACAGCAAACTTAAGAAGGAATTCAAGGAAGCCAAAAAACTCCATAATAAAGGTGTAGACGGAGACAAAAAAGCGGTGAAACATGCAAACGAGGGGCTTACCAAGCTCCGCAAGGCAGATCCCGACAATGCGTTAATTGAAGCCTATTACGGCAGCTCTATGGCTCTATTGGCACGGGATGCCTCTAAACCTTTGGACAAAGCGGACAAAGCGCAAGAAGGACTGGATGCACTGAATCGGGCCGTTGACTTGGATCCGGACCACAAAGAAATTCGGCTGTTACGCGCGAACGTCTGTATGCGGCTGCCCGAATCTTTTTTTCATTGCTCGGAAACGGCGATCGAGGACTTCTCCTTCCTTCTTGACCGCTACAAAGAAGATTCCGACTATCTTGCCCCAAAGCTTGCTCGGGAAATACTGCAAAATCTGAGCACTGCCTACAAAAATGCCGGAAAACCGGACGAAGCGAATGCGGTCTCGCAGCAGCTCGCCCAAATGAAATTTAGAGAAAAATGACGGATAAAAATCACAACGCGCAGAAAGGAAGGAAACCATTGACAAACCTGGACCCAAAGAACATGGAAGTACCAACCGTGAGTGTGAGTGCTACATTGCCCGGTCAAAGGCCCGTTGATTCCGCCACATTCGCCGATAGGCTCGACCAGATCATCCTGACTTACAAGGAAGGCGTGGATGGCAGTGCAGCCGCCGTTCAGGAAGCCAATCGGCTGCTGGAGCAGCTGCGGCTGGATCATCCGGCCCAGCCTCTTGCCGACGCTTACCACGGCAGCACAATGATTTTAATCGCCCGGGATAAAACGAAGCCGCTGGAGAAGCTGAAATGGTCGAATAAAGGCTTGAAGCTTCTCGACAAAGCGGTAGCCGACGCTCCGCGGGACAGCCTGATCCGGCTGCTTCGCGGCAAGGCCTCGTACAATCTTCCGGAGAAGTTTTTCCACCGGACGAAGACGGCGATTGAAGATTATACTTTCGTTATCGATCAGGAGATAGGCCAAGAGGGCGTGCTTGAGGACGAAGGGGTATCACAACTACTCTATGAGCTCGGCGAAGCGTACTGCAGGATCGGCCGAAACCAGGACGCGGCGAAGTGCTGGAGAAGATTGGAGAATCAAACGCAAGATCCGGAAATGCAGCGGCTTGTTAAGCAAAAGCTGCAGTCTCTGGAAGGCAAACCGGCGGTTGAAAACATCAAAGCCACCGACAACTCCACATCGATAATGATATTCGCCACCCAAGTTGTCGGAACCGCACTCCAAGGCTGGGCGGAAAAGGAGCAGGAAAAAGAAGCTCGCCGGGAACGACACAGGAGGAGAAAGGAGCAGGAAAAGAAGAAAAAAAGTCGGCACTAGGAATCTGTCCGATGAAAGGAGGTGAGATCCATGTCCAGTTCTCGAAAACATCGCCACAGTCAACTTAGGCAGCAGACCAAACATCTATTCAAAACTGCTCTGACAAGCGGTGCTAACAATATCGGCAAAGAACTTCTGGAAGCGGTGAACGATGTAAATCAACCGTCCGATATTGTTTACGAAAAACTCTTCACTGCCCTGAAAACCGGCGCCTTTGCGGCCGGCCTAGAGCTTGTGAGGGAAGGATTTCGATCGCGTTGAAGAGATCAATTCGCCTGACATGGGCATATAGAAAGGCCTTAAGCCTGTTGAAGGCTTAGGGCCTTTTCGCGTCATCCTTATTCTATTCCCCGCTGCTTTCACCTTTTACACGCTGCAGCAATTCCGCCGCTTTTTCATTAAGCGGCTCGCGGGAGAGCGCCTCGTTCAACGCATCCACAGCCATGGCCGGATCATCCGTCTTCATGTAACATTCGGCGAGGGATACCCATACTTCAGCCTCGTCCATCCCTTGACCGATGCAGTAACGGAATTCATCGATCGCATCAAGAGCGCTTCCTCCAAGCATATCCGGCGTATTTAACAATCTGGCGCCGTTCATTCTTCTGGCGAGCGGCAGTGCCGGATCGATTTCGAGGGCCGCCGTAATCTCGTTTTCCAATGCCGAGAGCAGCTTGATTTTGTCCGTCATGCTCCAAACGGCTTCGATCAGACGTCCATATGCCGCAGCCAGCCAAGCGTGCGCTTCCGCGCTGCGGGGACCCAGCGCCACCGCCTCTTCGAACAATTTTCGCGATTCCTCGTACATGCACAGCTTAAACTTGGAGTACCCGCGATTAATCAAGTCGCGCAGCAGAATGGCGCTGATTGCTTCGGGACCGGCGGTTTCGGTTTCGCGCTTGCATATATAGACCGGATTGTTTTCCGATGCGTGGCGAGTGAGTTCATCCCGGTTTAGGAGCGCACCGACAGCGATCTCAACGGTTACCGGTACCTTGAGCATTTCGGACAGTGAAGCCTGAATCCCTTCCGCCGACCTTTCGGCATAATGCCGCGAATCAAAAACCATATGAAATCCGTTCTCCCGCTGAATCGCTTTCCAAGCTTCAGGCACGGGGGTCAACGAGTATATGGCGTCCTGGACGTCCTTTTCGTCCAACACGGCCTCTCCGAATTTAGTTCTATTCTCCAGCCGGCCGTAATGGACGAGCTTGCTTCCGGTTCGGCCGCAAGTGCACAAGCTGCGCTCGACGGAAATAACGTCTTCATTGAGATAGCGTAATAACGGCGAAGCTTGATGAGACAATGTCGTGACCGCAGCGATCCCTCTCACACCCGGCGCAGCGGGACCTGAGCCATCCTCCCTCAGCACTTCAACCGCAAAATCTTGCTCTGCGACGTGCATCACGCCATGCTCGCACATAGCGGCCATATTCGCAATCTCGGCGGAACCGTATATATGGAATACGGGTACCCCCCATTGCCGCTCTAAATGCTCCTTCCGCCGTTCGCCCAATAATTCTCCGGTTACGCAGATTGCCCGAAGAGACGGGAAATCCCCGCTTGGTTCCATGCCAAGCAAGCGCGCCGTCTCGGCCAACAATTCCATTTCCCGCGGGATTCCGGCCAGGACAGTGACGCCCAGGTGCTTTATGAGTTCAAGCACCCTGGAATAAGGCGCATTCGTGCTGCGCTCGCCCGCGGGAACGATTGTCGAACCCGCTTGATAGCAGGCTTGATGCATCAGGAATGCAGGGGCCGACAATCCATACGGAAACCGGATCAGCACAACGTCTTCCGCGTTCAAGCCGACGCCGCACTCTCTCATCCGTCTTCCGCCGGTTTCCAGATCCGCCTTCGTAAACCAAGCGGCTGACGGCTCACCGGTTGCGCCGAACGATTCGTGATATTGCGCCGCTTCTTTCCGGTCAACGGCAAGACAGCCGAAAGCGCCCGCCTTCCGGAGCTCGGCTTTTACAGTAATCGGCAATTCGCCGATCCGGTCCAATCCGACGTCCATCGTGCTCCATTCCGCCAATTTTTGCTTATACAAAGGCGAGTTCATTAAACGAACCAGTAATTCGCCAAATCTCCGCTCCCGCTCCTGCTTGTCGTTGGACATAAAAAACTCTCCCTTCATCCAATCCTGATGCTATGACGTTTTGCCGAACGTACAAAGCAATTCGCCGTGCTTGATTCCACATTTTATTCTGGAAAAAGTAAAAAAGTGTCCGCATATACCACTCTGTAGCCTCTTACTAACTAGCCGCGAACTGCTATGCAGGACATTCACTATGAAATTTAAAGCAAAGGACAAACAAAAGGAGCCTGAACTAGTCAGACCCCTTTGTTAAAACTACTGCTTTATTTGACTAAGCAATCTGTAAAGAACTACCGCCGCTTGCGCTCTTGATGTTTCTGCTTTAGGTACAAAATTACTTTCACTGGCTCCATTCATTAGATTTAGCCCAGATGCTATTTTAACATAAGGCTTGGCCCAGTCGCTGATACTTCCTTCGTCGGTATATGCTTCAAATGCGGCATAGACAGAATCCTTGTACCAGGAACCTGTGGTCTAACTTCTTTGTTTCCTCTAGCCCAGTTTCGCTAATCTCTTAAGCGCGTTCAACTCGGGTAAGCTGTGTACTCATGAATCAATCCCTTGAAAGTGCGAGACAATGTTAATAATACGTCACAACATTGACAGATGCCTATAGTTGTTTTATTATTTTTAATATCAATATTTGATTAGTCAAATATTATTTGTATCAAATAATTAAATGGGAAGGATGTAACCAATGGAACTACCAATCGAAGAAAATCGTGATCGACTCACGTACTGGCTATTTTTTGCTACTCGTTATGTAACGTCAATTTATGCGGAAGTGCTGCGAGCGCATTGTGAGACGCTCGGTAAGACCTATGTTGTTACACCGCCGCAATGGGGGGCATTGTCGCTTTTGCTTGTTCAAGATGGAGTAGCTATTGGGACTATGAGTCAGAATCGTGGTGTTGATGCATCGGCTGTAACAGGAATAGTTACAAGACTTGAACAAATGGGGCTGGTAGAGCGCCGTATGAATAAAGAAGACCGCCGTGTAATCAAAGTACATCTTACTGAGGAGGGGCTTGAGGTCTCAAAAGCTTTAGCAATAGTGGTAGAGCGATTTGAACATAATCTAAGAAATGGTTTTTTGGATGGAGAGATGGAGCGTTTTCTTGCTCACCTCCAGCAACTGATTACAAATGCTACTGAAATTAGTAAAGAATTGATATGACGTTGGATTAAGATTGGACGAATTAGCTCATTTTAAAATCATTATGAAATGAAGGGTGCCAAAGAGATGACACTTATGACCATTTTTGAACTTGTGAATGTATTTTTCGCAGGGATGCTGGCTGGAACTGAATTTATCATACATCACGGGGTACGAGGACCCTCGGAAGCATTGGACGATCATGCACAACTCCAGCTGCGTAAAGCACTTGTGCTAAAACTGCGTGTACTAGCTCCTGCTTTCTTTTTGCCTTCGTTTGCTTTAGGGATTGTCTTGACATGTTTAAACACGAATGAACCTGGTTTTGTGCTCCGCTGCGTCGCGGTTGCTGCTTTGCTTCTTTGGATCATAATAAGGGGGGTTGGAACTGTTCCAATCAATAGCGCTACACTTGATTGGAAACTCAGTGCCCCTCCAAAGGATTGGAAGGTTCAAGTTCAGCGAGCAGAGCGCTTTCATATTGCCGGGGTTTGGGCGTCAGTTTTAGCCTTTGCTTTGTTTCTGGTTACATTGGTACTCCGTCTAAATGGTTAAATCATCATAAGTCACGATTCGAACTGGGTAGTAAATATTGCTTACAGGCAGGGGGGAGGATAATTAATGACAATAGGAGCTATATCTTGTCATGAGATGGTTATGCGAACCTTCGCATCTGTCGAGGTGAAGGATCTGGAAGGATTAATAGAGGGGTTTACAGATGACGCAGTTGTTATTGACCCGCATTTTCCTATTCAAAAGATGATTGGAAAGCAAGCCATTAAGAAAGGATTCCAAGGAGCAATGAACAGTATGCGCTCTTTCGGATATACAGTTGTAAATTATTGCACGTCTGAGGATGGACAATGTGTGGCGGTAGAAACGTCAACGCACCATGTATTGAAACACGGAAAGAAACTAGATTTCTCCCAGGTCTTTATTTTTCAAATGGAAAACGGCTACATCAAGAGATTGCAAGCATATGAGCCTTATGGTCCGCATGGTTTAGTAGGAATGTTCTTATGGTTGGTCCGCCTTATCAAATGGTCTGCTTCCAGGGCCTGAGCTGCATTACGTGAAGGTGAGCTTGTAGAGATTACTTTGCTGAATAAGGACATTGAAGATGGTGTTACGATACACTGGCATGGCTTGGATGTACCAAATGCGGAGGATAGACTTGCAATAAAAGTATAAAATTTTCACAATTTTTTTATCCGCCCACCTTTGGTTCTAGGACAAAACGACTACTCTATGATGCTTCTCTACCTTAGCCCAAGTATTTCTTCCCAGAAAAAAAGAAAAACGTTCACCCAAGGGAGTGAACGTTTCAGCGGCGGCATTGTAAAAGTACTTACTTTTCTTGAATTTTGTTTAGGGTTTCCGAAGTTCTGTACTCCTTACTTGTTAATTTACCGCACCTGCCTCATGCTCTCAATCGTCACACAAATAACAAGCCAGCCTTTCTCCCGGATCAGCTGCGCGCCGCCAAAGATCGTTTCATCATCGGGATGCGCAACGACCATTAATTTATCGTAGCTCACTTTCCGCTCATCTCCCGCAGCTTTTGCTTATATATTCCGCTAATTTTATTAGCTACTATAGAAATCCCCATATTTCGTGCGATAATGTTTCTCAAGTCCTTGCGCCAAGACACTCTTTGACCTTTGGAGTGCAGACCGTTAAGAATCGCCTTGGTGATATGCTTTTCATCCATAGGCAAGTAACCTTACACCTTGATCCTTCAATATTTTCCTCCCCTTCGCCTGAATGGAGCCAAACAGACTAAATTCCTTCATTATTAATAAAGGATGAATGGAAGGGCCGGAAAGAAACGGCCTATGACCATGCTCTTGCAAAATGTACATTGATCCGCGGCCGCTGCTACCGCAGCCTATGTCGAGAGAATGCTTCGATTCCTGCGCAGCCGGCATTCGAAAACAAAACCGCACCCTTGGATTAGGGTACGGTCTTGGGAAAGCTGCCTTGCATAATTATCCGTTTGTTTCATCGCGCTTATTTGTTAATGGCAGCCAGGCCAGCACATCCTGGATCGTTTTATCCCAGAATGCCCAATCATGCTTGCCCGGCTCTTCCGCATATGTAAAATCCAGAGCGGATTGGCCGAACGCTTGTTTCAATTCGACATTATGATCATAAAGAAAATCTTCCGTCCCGCAAACCTGATAAAACTTAGGCCGTGCACCTTCCATTTTCTCGCACTGCCCGATTAAATGATACAGGTCATTTTCCGTTCCTTCCTGCGAACCTTCCCCGAAAATGAGCTTGAAGAGCTGCTCCCGGTGCATCGTTTCCCGAAATTTCGCAGTCGAGAAATTAGCGGTGGACAGCCCGGCGGCGGCGGCGAATTGATCGGGCTTGCTAAGCGCCCATTTGAACGCCCCGTATCCTCCCATGGATAGGCCGGCTACAAAATTATCTTCTCTCGCTTCGGACAAGGGGAAGAAAGAGCGGGCAATCACAGGCAGCTCCTCCATAAGGAAGGTGCTATACTGCCCTCCATAAACCATATTGGAGTAGAAGCTTAAATGAACCTGAGGCATCACGACGGCGAGTCCGAGCTCGGAAACGTACCGCTCGATCGAAGTGCGGCGCAGCCAGATGGTATCGTCGTCGGAGGCGCCGTGAAGCAGCCATAGTGTAGGGTGTTTATCCCTGTTCACGACGCCGTTCATGCCGATTTGCCCCCGGGTTTGCTGAGGCAGAATGACAGTCATCGAAGTGCTTAAACCAAGAACTTCCGAGAAAAAATTACATTGCAATAATGCCATTTGCATTTGCCACCTTTCGCTTAAATGTGGTGAACCTTTGTAAGCCCCTATAGCGAGACCTCTTACAAAATACTTCCGGAAAAACGGTTGGAGATTCATGACCAGTATAAATCCAACTACCGATTGATACAAGCCGGCGGCCGAGGACATGCCGATATCTCCAAGGGTCGATGGAGTCTCCTTGCAAACGGCAGTAAAGTTCGCTAATCTGGTAATAAAACGGATGAAGTCCATGTTCTTACACATGGGAAAAAGAGGAGTAACAATCATGAACCGATTCTATTTGGTTGAATACGCGGCCGGCGCCAAAGGATGCCCTTACTACTTAAGTGGGCGCTTCAATATCGAAGAATACGAGTGGGATATTCACGATCCCGGTTCATATGATGGCGAGATCAAGCAGCAATATATTTTTGACGTTACCGACGGTTTGCTGGACGAGGTATGTTTCGACCTATATGACCCTGGCAACACTCCTCATGTTTCGGAAGCGTTTATCGAGCTGTGCGAAAGCTTCCGAGTGAAATTCCGTACGATCCCGCTCACAATACGGCTCCGGGGTTCGGAATCGGCAAAAAAGAAGTACAGTTTATTCTTGCCGTATCAGCATGAAAGCTTGCTATGTCGAGAACAATCTGAATTTTGTGAAGAAACCGATTTGGAAACAGGCGGCACGATGATCAACTGTTACTTTCCCGAGCATCCCATGTACGCCTGGATCAAGCAATTCTCGGTTAGACCGACAGAGGCCCATCTGTTCAGGTGCATTGAACTGCATCAGCTCGTCGCAAGCGAAGCGTTTCGGGATGAGGCGTTGCGCAGAAATCTTCAGGGCATCCGGTTCACCCCGATCGATGATAAGTTCATTTACGACCCATGGGGAGATCTTGGAGCGTAATTCAATGTAATGGCGTCGACCCGACTGCAAATAAATCGGAACTCATCTTCGAGAAAAGACATCGTGATCACATCACGAAACTTTCCATACACTTTACTGCCTCTTGATACTTTCAAGATCCTGCCAAGTTACGCTTCGGTATTTCCTTTTCTTGAGTACCGACAGCGTTCCGTTCAGCTCCAGTACCGCGAACTCGACCTGCTCGAGTTCGAAAATTCCCTTCCCTCTCAATCCTTGCCTTAATGCTTCCATCGAGTATTTGTACTTCTTCATCTCCTCCTGCAACAGTACGCCGTCCTTAATAATCACGATCGGCTCTCCGGAAATAGCGGCGTCTGCCTTCTTATTGTGCAGCGATATTCTCATCAGCGCATACCCAATTACACTGATGACGAACAAGCACAAGATGAAATTCAACAAACTGATCTTGATATTGAATGCCATATTACCGCCGATCGTCCCGATCAACATCGTAAGCACGAACAAGTGGTACGAGCTCTGCGCAATCAGGCGCATGCCGATCAACTTCGTGTACAACCATAGCCATAAATAAGCAAGGATCGTTCTTATTATAATCTCTAGGGATTCGTTCAAGTTGTGACCAGGGCCCCTTCGTTCTTCGAGTTGAGAGTTGATGATTCGCAAAAATCCACCTTTTACCACTATTATTGCTAGGGAGATGTTGCTTTATCCATAAGCCGGATGACTTTGTCATAATTGTCGGCTCGCCGTGGCCAAACATGCTATGGGATGGTAATCAAGCACCTGATGATGTTTTAACCGGTCAAGTGATTGACTCTTATCAAGCAGAGTTTAGCTTAATTTTGTTTTGAGGCGATAACAATACAATATGTTGCCGTTACTTACGGTACGGTTCTCCGAACTGTCTGAAACGGCAAGTTTTTCTTTAAATAACCACCTACTGATTTTTGACTACCGGTACCCATCATTCATCAATTGTTGGCAAATAAGCAAGATCATATGAATAAGCGGGTACCCACTCCGTGTAGAATCGTTTCCATATGTCCCAAGCTGAAATTGGCTGCGCATCCACTTTCTCATACTTTCTCTCTTTCCCTTATCCCCCTAGGTAGAACAGCGCTGCACCGGTGAAAACTTCAAACTGCTCATTCCGATATAGCCGAATTAATTAAAAAAAGGTGACTATTTACCATGAAATTTCCAAATACGATGATGCTTAAGGCCCTTCTGAGATTCATGTATCACGTCTTCTATCGATAATTAAAGGTAAAATTTGTATTTATGTAGAATTATGTTGAAATAGAGTTCGGACACATCAATGATGCCGCTTACTTATGAACTTGATAACAACTAAATAAGAAATATGGAGTGTGTATAATGTCTGAAACAAGCGTGGAAAACGAAACAAACAAAACGATAATGGAAGCAGGGTCAAAACCGGAGGCAAAAAAATCGAAAATGAAGCTTATCATTATCCTTGGCTCGCTTCTTGTTATTCTGGCAGTGGGCTGCGGAATCGCCTATAACCTCGTGAAAAACTCGAAGCACAAATCGTTGGTCGATGAATAAAATAAAAATTTTGAATCGATCGAGACGGCTAGCTCTGCGTTCAAAAAGCAAGTGGAGACGCCTCCTGCCGACAAAAAAACACTTCAGGAAATTATTGCCTTTTACAAAGACTCTAAATTAACGACCAATTTTGAAGCCCAAGTGAAAGAATTGAACAGCAACCCCAAGTACGCTTTGTTGACAACGGAAAAGAAGGACTACTCTAGTCTTGACGTGGAGAAGGCAATCACAGAGTATAATGATCGGTCGAAGGATATCAACAAACTCCAGAGTGTCATACAGCGGAGTGATAACATGGATTCGGAAATTAAACAATTAGCGAAACCCGATGAGGATTTCTATCTCTTTGATAATAAAATCAATGATCTCATCAATAAAAACAATACCCTGAAGGATGAAGTGCTGAGCGTGGTTTTAGCGGCAAAATTAAAGGATGTCCAATCCAAGTTCGTCGATGCCTTAACCTATCGCGGCAAATACCTGACGGAATTACTAGCCGCCAATGAGGCTGAGGACTCTTTAAAATATTTGGTAAAGGCTTACGAGCGCAATATCTCAGAAATGAACAAAAACAAACAACTGGCACAAGTGAATACGTATTCTTATTCATATATCAATGAAGCCTACAAGGCAGCCGACAACGCAGAATCCAGCAGAAACTTTTTAATAAAAAGGGAAAAAGCGCAAAAAAGTCATGCAACCGAAGCGGCTAACATGCTGGCTAAATATATAGAACTAATGGGTACCCAATCAGCAGATCTGTCCAAAGGAGCAGCAAATCCCAACCCACTTCCAGATAGCCCGCCTCGATCATCCGGCGATGAGTTAAAAGCAAAAATGATCGTCGAGATTTATTTAGCAAAAAGCATGTGGGCACTCAAAACAAACAATTTCTCCGCCGTCAGTTCGTTTTTAAGCGATTCGAAATACAAAGAACAAAGTGAATACATGAACTACCTGAACAACAAAGGGATTAAAGAAACAATGACTCTCGCAGAGGCTAAATCTGCCGAAAAATTGGACGATTCCAGCTTCAAAGTCACTACATCGGAGAAGTATAACATCACCTATGATGATGGAAGCCGTAAAACAAAGAGCTTTACTTCCAAATATAAAGTTCTGAAAACTTACGATAACGTATTCCTAATCGAGGAATTACTCGAAGCTAAAGAAACGGAAAGTATCGACAACTAAGCAACTAAAGGGAACCATCACTGGATGTGGGCGCTTTTACCTTCTGATTGAGCAAAAAAGGCAGAATCCTCTTTACTTAAGGGTTCTGCCGTTCTCAACAATCAGATTAGTTCTCCAGAGGAACAATAAGGGATGCAATGATACCCAAAAGAACCTTCTCTAATGCTTTACAATAGAGCCTCCTCCCGCCGTTCTCGTTTGGATGCCCCTTTTTCCTTTATACCTTTGGAGTTAAAGAAAACAATTTTTATGACAATACAAGCAAGAGCCAACACAATAAAAAGCAAGCCGCTCCATAGGGTCCCTTTCACGCCTGCAAAATCAATAAACATCCCGCCTGCTGCCGAACCGATGAACACGCCAAGATTGATGAAAGAAATATACAGTCCGGTAGCAAATTCAGGCGCTTCGGGAGCCTCGGATGTTAACCATATCTGCGTTATAATGAGCCCGCTGGTATGAACCGCTCCCCACAAAACCATGATCAAAATAATAGGTACTATAGACGACGTTTCTCCTAAGTAAAGCAAAAAGTAAGAGAGCGCTAATACAATCGGTTGGAACACAGTCGTTCTTGCCATATTGATTCCAATCAGTCTCCCCGCGAGCAAGTTGCCGGCCACCCCTCCAACGCCGAATACGACAAGCATCACACTGACGGTCTCTCCGTTCATACCCATCACTTGCTCCAAATATTCGGCAGAATAACTATAGACTGAAAACATGGCCGCGAATATAAAAGTTGCAGCGCCGATATTGATCCAAAGGGGGATTTTACGCAATATACCGAGCTGCTTCCCATAAGTTACTTTCTCCGCTTTCGGCGTTTTCGGAAGCATAATGGCGATCCCGATACCAGCAGCGATGTTGACAAGGGTACAGAATAGAAAAGCGGCCTCGAATGAGAATTGATGCTGGATATAGGTTGTTACCGGAATTCCAAGTACCATGCCCATACTGGTCCCGACAAATGCTTTGGCGGAAGCTTGCGTCGCTTTTTCCTTAGCATACAGTGAAATAGCCGTGACAAAAGCCAAAGAAAAATAGACGGGATGGAACAAAGCCGGAATCATGCGAAGCGCCAGCAAAACATAAAAATTCGGAGCGTAAGCTGACAATAAACTGCTCCCGGCAAAAATGAACAAACATGTCATCAACACATTTTTGCGGTTAAGTTTGGAAAGCAGCAGTACCATAAAGGGACCAAACAACGCGATGACAATCGCAAACGCGCCAACGAGCATCCCGGCCTGAGATGTACTGATGCCGTAGCGTTCAATGATTGCCGGCAGTATCCCGACAACGCCAAATTCAATGGTGTATACGCCAAATAAACCCAGTGCAATGAAAAATATAGGGTTAATGGTCTTTTGAACAGAACTGAATTGAACCAACCTCTCCACTCCCTTGTATAAAAGAGCCTGGTCCGGATCATACCGTACTAGGCTCTTGAACGCATTCTTTATTGCTTGATTCCGTCGTAAACGGCTTTGCAGAGATCGACGGTAAACTGGCCTGACATGCCTTCCAACGCGGTATTGGTAAATGCCACAACGCTGAGCTTCCGCTCAGGATCAACGAACCACGAATGGCCGTAGGTCCCGCCCATCCGCCAGGTGCCCGGCGATTCCGGCGTGCCTGCGGCGGCAGGATCCTTAAGCAGCGTAAATCCAAGACCGAAGCCTCTGCCAGGCCAATAAGCCATCGGCAGATCGCCGATCTGGTTTGTCGTCATTTCACGAACCAACCGCTCAGGCAGCAGCGGCGTTCCTCCCTTGCGCAATGTCTCCAGCAGCCGTAAAAAGTCTCGGGCGCTTCCGACCATGCCGGCTCCGCCGGAAGGAAAAGCCGATTCGTCGAACGCCCGGCTAGGGGCAAGCCTGAAGCCCGCCGTGCCTTCCACGAATGCCACGCTGTCGGGATCATACATAGGCCGCGGCACAGGAACATCATTCGCATAAGCAGTGGTCAGCCGCTCCGGGTCAACGGCAGTAAACCCGGTGTCATTCATGCCAAGCGGTTTCAGCACCAAGGAATGAACGGCTTCTTGAAGCGGCATTTCAGCAACCTTGGCGATAACGGCACCCAGCACATCGGTCGCGATCGAATATTTCCACTGAGTGCCTGGCGTATAAAGGAGCGGAACGGAGGCAATACGGCGCAGGTTCTCTTCCAATGTGATGCCGGCCTGGTCCATCCCATCCGACACCCCTGCACGGTGATAGGGACCCTTCTCCTCCTGAAAGAAACGGTAAGTCAGCCCCGCCGTGTGAGTCATTAAATGCCGAATCGTGAGCTCCGCGATTTCGCCGTTTTGCAAACGCGGCTGAAAGTATGGAAGCCATCGGTCTACGCGGTCGTCTAGCTGGAGCCGGCCTTGCGATACGAGTACCAAGGCAGCCGTTGAAACGATCGGTTTCGATACGGAGGCAAGCCTGAACAAGGCATTTTCTTGCATCGGATTGTTCCTCTCACGGTCGGCAAAACCGGCAGCACCGTTATAAACCGGCACTCCGTCTACCGCCACCTTAACAACAGCGCCAACCAGCCGATTATCGGCAAGAGTACGCTCGATAACTTCATCTATGCTTGTATCCAAATTCTTACTCAACTTGCATCATCCTTTCTCAATAGTTAAAGCCTTGATTACTTTACTATTGTAAGTTTATTATAATTATTAAGTTCAGTGATTTACATAAAGCATTCAAGTTATATCTACCCTAAAACAAAGAAAAACGAGTTAGTTGATGAGAAAATCCTTAAATTTAAAGGAGCGATTTCGATGGACCCTATTGATAAACAAATCCTATATTATCTTCAAAGCCAGGCAAGAATTTCAATGACGGAATTAGGCAAGTGTGTCGGGTTATCGCAACCCGCACAACTATTTATTGAAAGTAATGACTGAGTCCACACGATCACTCGAAGATTTTGGAAATCAATGCGATAAATACGGGACCTACACAATCCTCATCGTAATGTCATCGCCAATCGAAACTAAGTTTCTTATCCCTTCGCTGGAAGAGGCAAGCGTACTTGCCGAGTTAGAATAATGCGGCTCGGCACCATAAACATGCACTGAAGGCCGCCGAAGTAATCGGCGGCTTGGTTATATGCCATTCAACTATCGTTCCGTTAGCTAGTATCTTGTCGTTAAATCTCTCTTCCGACATTCATGACCGTTCTATACATTTTTTCTGCTTCAATTGGACTTTCTTTTGCCGTCATATGGTGCGGAATAACACGGCAAACTTGAACCGGTCCGCCGAACACAGCCGACCTATACTTGTCCACATGCTGCTTCGACAAGGGGCGGTTATAATAGCCGGGTACGTATTTATTGATCATTTCCTGAAGTACATGGGTGGCTTCATCCAAATCTGTGATTGGCTCTGCTTGTCCAAATATTATTACGCTCATATAAGCCGTATCCGTTTTGGCAGGAATCGGATCCGTGATGGTTCCGTATTCCTCACATACTGTAAAACATACCTCTGGATTTTCACTCATGACATGATTACGTCTTCCATCTCCAGCCCCATGAAAATAGAGCTTACCCTCAGTCCATACATAATTAAGCGGTACAACATAGGGGAGGTTTCCATCAACCAACCCAAGATACCCAATTCTCGCTTGGTGAAGGAAACTTTCAATTTTCTCTTGATCCCGGCATTCCCTGTTCTTGTAACGAACCGAATCCATTTCGAAATCTCTCCTTTCACTCATAAGATATTCATCCCACTCCAATTGTCTTAACTCCGATAGTGTTCTAGAGTGTGTCAACGACCAGATTGCAAATACCAGCGTTATTACGGTAGTATATCAATGAATGGATTGTGTTAAAACATCCAAACATCTCAATAATGAACAATCCATAATGATTGGAGCCTATTTGGAGGTGTGTACGATGATGAAAGTAATTCGCAATGATAAGAGACCGATCTGGCAGCAATTGCTTGATCAAGCGATTCATAATATTACTAGCGGAATCTGGGCGCCAGGAGAATTGCTGATTCCTTCCCGCGAACTTGCTCACATGATAGGTGTCTCTCGCTCAACGGTACAAATCGTCTATGAGGAATTGCTAAGCCGAGGCTATACGGTTACATCTCGCCGAGGAGGAACGCGGGTTAGTAAATGGACGCAAATCACAGAGTCAACGAAGAAAATAATAACAGATGGCCCCCTCCCCCCTTCACTTCCCTTGTTGAACTCGGCTGTCGATCATTTACATGACTGGTTCATAGGCAAAGAACAGCGAGAAGTGGATATTGATTTTAGTCCCCATGAACCCTATTTGGATGAAAAATTTCAAAAGAACTGGCGACAATCGCTTTTCCACGCATCCGCTGAAATGGATTTATCAAGTTGGGCTTACGGTAATCCCTATGGTTTCACACCATTGCGTGAGCAAATCCAGCGTTATTTATCACTTGAACGAGGCATCCATATCCAAACAAATCAGATTCTGTTGACCTCCGGAGCTCAGCATAGCATTGACTTAATCGCACAATCGCTTTTATCTGATGGGGACACTGTCTCTGTAGAAGATCCCGGTTTTCCAGCTGCCTGGATGGCGATGAAATATCGGCGTATGAATGTGGTACCCGTTCCCGTTGATGAGTATGGCCTAGTGGTTGAGCAAATTCACCCACAATCCAAACTAATCTTTGCGACCCCTTCGCACCAGTGCGCGGTCGGGGTCGTTATGTCGGAGCCGCGTAGGCAACAATTGCTGCATAAGGCTGCTCAAGAACAATTCTGGATCATTGAAGACGATTATGATAGTGAATTTCGATATCGTGGGGAGCCGCTTCCCACGCTGTTTAGTCAGGAACCTAATAATACCTTGTACCTCATGAGTTTTTCTAAAATGATTGCTCCGGGCATTCGTATTTCGGCTATCGTTGGATCTGTCGAGGCAATTGCTCAACTAGCCAAGGTACAGGAGTTGACTTACCGTCATCTTCCGATTATGGATCAGCTAACACTAACCCACTTCATCAAGAAAGGGCATTTTATGCGCCATATGAGAAGAGTCAGGAATGTGTACCGACGAAGACACGAAGCCATGACAAAGGCTATTATGGCTAGCGGTTTAGGGGAGCGATTCACACTAAGCGGAGTAGAAACGGGATTGCATGTGTTACTTGAAGCTGAAGAATCATATGACGAAGAAACCGTGACTAAGCTTGCTCTACAACAGAGAATACGCGTATACCCTCTTGGACCCTATTGTTTGGAAAGCAAACGAAAGGGATGGGTGTTGGGGTTTGCAAAAGTAGATGAAGCATCTATTGAGCAGGGGATTCATCGTCTTGCGGAGTTGATCTTATAGGGTCATCTTCAACAAGCAAGAGTACTCTTAAGTGTACTTAAAATTCGCCGTAATTGGTTAAAGGAGGCCCATATGTATGAAATCTCATACCTCTGACCGCATTAAAATCCCGCCGGGATTTTGGGCAGGATTACGTCAACTAGGGATTGCCGCTCACGACGTAGTTCGCAAAGCACGACTGCCGCTCACCATTATTACAGAACCAGTTGCTACCACCGTCCAATATTTCGCAATCTGGCAGGCTTATTCCGATCTCATTGGCGACCCTGCCAAAGGAATCATCCAGCTTACCACCGCCTTTGAAACAGCGAAATACCCACCGACCGTCTTAGCGACTTACCATGCTCGTGACTATCGCGACGCTCTTAACCGAATGGCCCGGTACAAACAACTGTGCCCCCCGGAAAGCTTACGAATCACCGAGGAGGGCGAGCACTGTACAATCGAATTGGAATGGCTGCATACCGAGCAGCCCGGTCCGCCAATGCTGGTTGGTATCACATTGGCATCTCTCCTAGAGCTTGGGCGCCGGGGCACAGGTCAACCTTTGACGGCGCGATCCGTCGAATTTTCGCATGCAATGGGCGATGTACAGGCACTTGAAGCTTACTTCGGGTGCCGTATCCGGATTGGCGCAACATGTAACCGGTTGACGCTGCATCGAAGAGATCTGGACCGCCCCTTTGTCTCGTACAACGAAGAGCTGCTGGAGATCCTGACTCCCGCACTGGACCGCTCATTGGATGAACAGCAACGCAGCCGTTCAATCACCGAGACGGTCAAGTGGATCATGAAACGCAGCCTAACAGGAGGGCGACCCGACGTTCAGGCTATCGCGAGCGAGTTGGGAATGAGCGATCGTACCTTGCAGCGCCGGCTTACCGACGAAGGCACGAGCTTCAAGCATCTGTTGACACAAGCTCGGCATGAGCAGGCACGGGAGTACTTGGCAGACCCCTCGCTCGATATTAAAGAAGTGGCTTTCTTGATTGGATATGCGGACCAGAACTCGTTTTACCGCGCCTTCCGCTTTTGGGAAGGTGATACTCCTTCAAATTGGCGTTCTGAACATTTCGGAAGGACGGCTATGAATGCCTAACCAATTCTACAGAGAGCTAATATTTACTGAGTTTCATCATTTGGCGGGTTATACAAGAACTTTGGCGCAGTACGCTAGTTACTGAATCATCCAGACAAGGTAATATAATCTCTATCCGGAGTAATTTAAAAGGAGAAATGTTTTATGGATATGGGATTAAGCAATAAAACAGCTTTAGTTACAGGATCAACGAAGGGGATTGGTAAAGCAATTGCCATTGAACTTGCCAAAGAAGGTGTTCATGTACTAATTAATGGACGAGATTACGAAGAGGTAGAACGAACTGTAAATGAAATGAAGTCGGATTTCCCGGCTACCTCTCCTCAAAATGCCACAGCCGATATTGTGGATATTGGGCAAAGAGAAGCTTTATTTGAAAAATACCCCAACATTGATATCTTGGTTAACAATATGGGTATTTATGAAATTATGCAATACGAGGACGTTGACGACGAAATATGGGAAAAATACTTCCGTACTAATGTTCTCGCCGCAAACGGATTATCTAAATTTTATTTACCTAAAATGTTGAAAAATGATTATGGCCGCATGATCTTTATTGCGAGTGAAGAAGCAATTATGCCTTCAGGACAAATGCCTCAATATTGTATGACAAAATCAATGCTGTTATCATTGTCAAAAAGCTTATCTAAATTAACAATAGGAACAGAAGTAACAGTCAATACGATCATGCCAGGACCAACACTCTCCGAAAATGTGCATCAAATCATTGAGGGTTTGTACCCTAATGAAGATATGACTTTTTCAGAAAAAGAGAAAAAATTTATGACTACAAACCTGCCTCAATCTGAAATACAGCGATTTATCAAGCCTATTGAAATAGGTAGACTAGCTGCATTTGTATGTAGTCCTTATGCATCCGCATTTAAAGGTTCTCCAATCCGTATGGACGGGGGAATGGTACCGACTATTTATTAACATTTTTCTATTTCCAATCTGACTGCTGCGGGAGAGTCAGGGACAGGATTTACATGAAAAAGCCCGGGATCCCGCGAAATATTTTCGCGCAGATCGACCGGGCTTTGCTTTTGCGTGCAGAATCATTTCAAGTTCATTTACTTTACTTGCTCTTGTAGGCCAACATGTTTAGCAGAACCGTTACAGCCTCTGCTCTTGTCGTTTTATCCGCAGGAACAAATTCGTTCGTACCTTTGCCTTTTATAATGCCAAGTTTTTTCATTGCTGCCACTGCGCCTTTCGCCCACGCCGGAATGTCCTTGTCGTCCGCGAAGCCTGTTGCCGTACTCTCTTCGATAGACTGGCCCAAAGCGTTTGCGATCATCGCTGCCATCTCAGGGCGTGTAATTTCAGCGTCCGGACGGAAAGAGCCGTCCTCATAGCCTTTAATAATGCCTGCTTGTACCGCTTGCGTGACCGCTTTCTGCGCCCAAGTACCGATCTTCGCGGTATCGGAGAACGTCAGCGCCGCTCCTTCTCCTTGCCGCTTCAACGCATTCATCAGCATGACCGCAAATTCCGTGCGTGTCACGGTATGATCCGGCTTAAACGTGCCGTCCGGATAACCGCTGACGACTCCGGTGCTTACCGCTTGCTTGATGCCCGCTTCCGCCCAATGTCCGGATATATCGCTGAAGGTAATCGTTGGCGGCGTATCTGCTGCCGCTTGTCCTACAGCGAATACCGCATACTTCGTAAAGTGATCGACCTTTACGGTGATAGTATTGCCGTTCACCTCGCCGCCAACCTCCACCCAGGACTGCTTCGCTTCGTCATAATAGAAGACGGAGGGCTTCTGATGACCCTTCAAGCTTTTCGGATCGAAGGTAAAGGTCAGCGTGACCGGCTTGCTGAAGTTCTCCGAGAAATTTTTCAAAATTTCGAAAACTGGGCTGGCCAGAACGTCTTTATTCGTTAGAAGCTTTTGAATGTCCGACAATTTTTCTATCGTTAATTTCAGTTCTTTGCCCGAAGCATCGGCAGGAATATAGATCGTAACCGCATCGTCCAAACTAACCTCGCCTATTTTACCTGCGGGAAGCGTTAATTTACCATCCTTTGAGGTAACTTTGTCGCTGCTTTGGGTCGTTGAACCGCCGCTGACGCCGCCACCACCGCCACCGCCACCAATGCCGCCTCCTGCCGGTGCGACGCGGTTCACCGCAACCGTATATGGCTTCTTCGATGTGCCGTCCTGCGCTGTCACTACGATGTTGATGAGGTTGATTCCTACGTTCAGATTGATCGCGCCGCTTGCAACCGCTGCACCGTTTATTGTCATCGCAGCGTTGCTATCGGACACGCTGGCCGCTACGGTTATGCTGGATACAGCGTTATCCACACTAGCACTGTAGGAAGTTTTGTCGGGTGCGAACGCAGGAGTCAGCGTACCGCTCGACAGCGTCAGAGCGCTCAAATCCGCATTGCTGCTCAGTGGTGTCGTCGGTGTCGTCGGTGTCGTCGGTGTCTGTGCTATTACATCAAACTGTTTAGTATCCACCTGACCCGCTTGTCCGGCAATAACGGTATAGGTACCTGCCGGCTCATTGCTTCCCAATGTAAAAGAGTCTGAAAATTGTCCGCTCGTTACCTTGGCGATATCATAAAACACCGTGCTGTTGCCGGGACGAAGCACCTGAATAATGACTTCGCTTAAAGTGGTTGTGCCTGATATCGTCACTGAACCGCCCGGTTGCATCGATGAAATGGGATTCACGGAAATCGAAGCGCTGGCTGAAGCAGCGATTGGCACTAACCCCAAGCAAAGACTGAGTATTAAAAGCAAACTAAATGTTCGAAGCTTCATTTTCTCGCCCCTAGTCATTGTCATTGATATAGTCAATCAGTTTTAGATCATATTCGGTTCGCGTCACTTCTGTAGCCAAATTCAAGCCAACATTCGTCGGGTCATTATTAAATTTATTCACCACGAATGCCCGGACGGTATAATTAGGATTCGTTGCAGCGTCTGTTACATTGAAATTGGCTGAATACATTCCTGTATTAACCTGTAAATTAGAAGCTACAATACTAACCGGCGTCGTTCCGTTCATTAATTCGAAAACAACCGATTGCGTTCCTGTGGTAGAATTAGTACCCACATTATTTAATATATTTACCTTGGCCGTAATTCCGTTGTCCGTAGTTACCGCCGGCGCAGTCATATAAAATAGTTCAGACGATTTACTGGCTCGGCCACTAAAATATTTAGTGCTATAGCCATCCGCATTGATCAGAATTTGGTAATTACCTCCTTCTTGAAAAACACCTTTGTTAATCGTAAGCCTGCCTGCAGCCAGAATATATTCTGAACTTTGAAGTGGTCTGGCAGCTCCGCTGTTGGAAATAATTATGTCTCTAACATTGCTTCTCCATTCAGCGTTATCATTGAACAAAAATTCACTTGCTATATCGCTTAAGAAATATCCTGTAATACCAGGCGTGTTATAAGCAATCACTTGGTTAATCGCTGCGTTCCGTGCATTATCGCCCAAATCGCTTAATGCGTTCGCGGCAACTTTTACCCGAACGGTGCCGCTCTTTTTCGCGTCATGAAAGAAAATGCCGATGCCAGTCCCTTGGATAGTCACAACATCCTGCGCGTCCAAAGGAGAGCCGTCAATCGTAATTTGATCTTTTAAGTGCGATACCCCATTAACAATGGTTCGATCCACTAAACCGCCAACCTGCCAGTTCATGCCCATCCTCAACCAACGGCCATCATACGAAATGCTCCCATTTTCGAATATTAACGCTTGACCAGGGTAAAAGTAACCCGCGTTAACATTATTCTTGAGAATGTTCCCGGATGCATCTTTAAAAGAATTCGCATTAAATTGAAACATATATTGATAACCAGTTATCAATGGCGCTGCAAAATGAATGGTTGCCGTTTTACCCGAGAATGTCACAGTTGCATCTGAAGAAATGCTTCTCCACTGCCAGTAGGTAACATTGCCAATATACTGTATTCCTGCTATAAAACTCGCAGCATCGCTTCGGGCATTCAGCACATCTTTATTAAAAACCAGAGTTAAATCCTGATAACTATTGGTTAAATAGCTGCTTAACAATTTAAGCGCCATCGTATCTTCGGTTATTGCGCCTCCTTGAAGCATAGGGGTTACCGCATTGTCATTAAGAACATTTCCGTCAGTGTCCTTAAGAGCGCCGCCAATTATTTTAATTTGGTTAGTCGCTCCTGAGAGGGCCGTTGCAAAAACGATGACCAGCTTTCCGGAAACAATGGACACCTTATCGTCTGTGGTCAATTCTGTCTCAGTATTCGTATTGGCGCCATCTTTCAACAAGCGAATGTAATTCTTTAAGTTAGAGATTCCCCCGGAATTGGTATTATCAATAACATCTTCATGAAAGCCAATCGTCACTTCGTGATAGTCGCTGCTAATTACTGCGGTTTGGATGACCGGAGGGGTGACATGCAGAGTCAACACATCATTAAGGTTTCCTGCCGCATCCTTCAGCGTGCCGCCGGCGATTTTAATCAGCGTTTTCGTACCTAGTATGACTTTCACTTCATTTTGGGCAACCAAGTAAATTTGAGTTTGACCGGCAGGGCCCGTACCCGGAGGTGATACAACAATCAGTTCCGATAGCGGTACAAAGTTTACTCCGTCAATCGCTATACTCATGTTCTTTTTCAAATAAACAGCATCAGTCACAGTGCTATCAGTCAAAGCATCTGTATTATTAATTGAAATAGCTTCATTAAAGTTCAAATATACATTATTTCCGTTATTAGAAGTAGAACCGATATAAGCAGGCGGGGTAAGATCAGGATTCGGCTGGGCAGATGCAGGTGAAGAAAACGAAGCTAATACCATCAATCCCAGCAATAAATGAATGGAAACCTTTTTCAGCAGCACCGTATTGACCCTGGCCGCTCTGTTTAAATGCTTCATGATACTTGTTATACGCATAGTGCTTCTTTCACTCCTCTTAGTCATATAGGCCTTCTTACAGTTGACGATAAATATCTAAATTTCCGCTCCTTTTTGTCAACTTTTGTCGTTCATGTCTAACTTTAAAACTATTTCAACAATAAAAAAATCCCCCATTCGGGGGAGAAAGGCAAAAAATGTGGGACTTCGCTCACACAGGTGCCTTAATTCTTTGGCACGCTGCAGTGCCGTTTAACATCGACAACAGCCGGATATCAAAAGAATTGCCAATGCAGCCCGCTAAACGCAGTACTTGACGGGACTCTTCCGGAAATTCAAATTTTTTTGTTGACTTAAACCATGGTTTAAGTCGTATCATATTCCTGTCGGCAATGAAACATAAATTTTGGAGGCCTCCAAATGAAGTATTGTTCAATTAGCGAAGCTGCGGCCAAATTCAATATTCCAGAATCAACGTTACGCTATTATGAAAAAAAAGGACTGTTACCGCTCATCGAGCGTGATGAAGCCGGCAGGCGGTTATTTTCAGAAGATCAACTTACGCTCCTTAAAATCGTTATTTATTTAAAAAACACGCATATGCCAATAAGTGGTATCAAACAATACGTTGATTGGGTAGTAAAAGGAGATAGCACCATTGAACTCCGACTTGAAATGATGAAAAATCACAAACAAGCTGTGCTAGCTGAAATTTCGACGATGACAGAATCCTTAAAAGGAATTGACGTAAAAATTACACGTTATACAAAACGCATTCAGGAAAGAAAAGAAGAATGATGGAATGGTAAAATAATGGAAAAGAGGAATTGTAATGAAACTTTCAGGAAATACAATACTTATTACAGGCGGAAGTGCCGGAATAGGATTAGCTTTTGCAGAGCGTTTTATAAAAGCTGGAAATAAAGTAATTATTTGCGGACGACGCGAAAATGTACTTCAAAATGCAAAAGAAAAATTCCCTAGCCTTATTACTCGTGTAAGTGATTTGGATATGGAATCCGAGCGTACAGCATTATTTGATTGGGTAACAGCGAACTATCCGGAAGTGAACGTGCTAGTTAACAATGCAGGGATCCAACAACGCTTTAATGTGTTAAAAGCGGATGCGAAGAACAATTGGAGTTATTTCAGCAAAGAAATCACAACCAACATGGAAGCACCTTTCCATCTCGCTATGCTATTCGCTCCATTTTTTGCAACAAAAGAAGAGGCGGCTATCATTAACGTGACATCCGGGTTAGCTTTTACACCGTTTGCGATCGCTCCGATTTATTCAGCAACAAAAGCGGCGCTTCATTCATTTACAATGAGTCTAAGACACCAACTTTCCGATACGCCTGTAGAAGTAATCGAAGTTGCTCCTCCGGCGGTGAATACAGACTTAGGTGGAGCCGGGTTGCATACGCAAGGAGAACCGTTAGATGCCTTCGCAGATGGAATTTTCAAAGAACTGGAAAAGGGTAGTAAAAAGGAAATCGGCTATGGTACTTCTGCGGATCGCTTACGCATGTCACGGGATGAAGTCGACGAATACACAGAAAAGATGTACAAAGCCACGAAAAACACAATTGAGTAACTACGCTTACGAAAAAATCTTGAAGAGCTAGCGGGTACGATAATTGAATGACTAAAAAAAGCAGGCCAAGACTGTATTGTTCCAGTTTTGGCCTGCTTTTTGTGATGCTCGTGAAACGGGTTTATTCAGCGAGGGGAAACCAGCCGGGAACATGCAGGATCATTTGCCACAACGGTGCGGGAACGACCAGCTTTTGTTGATCGCCTTTCGTCATCGTCGTGGCGATTTCGGCTTCCCGTCCTTCCATCGTTTTTTCCGCCCAGTCCGGATCTACGACAAGCTCGCGGCCAATCGCAACAAGCGATACACCTGTTTGCAACGCCTTCGCGGCTTCTTCGGGGGTTCGGATGGCGCCGACACCCATGACAGGGACTTTATCACCAACTCGTTCCTGTATAATTTCCATTCGCGAACGGGTATCCTCCGTCCCGCGTCTCGGAACCGACCAGAAATCGTTCAGGGAAACGTGAAGGTAATCCAGGCCTTTATCCGCCAGCGCATCGATTAATACGAACGTTTCCGCCATCGTAATGCCCGACGTTTCCGGTTCTTCCGGAGAAAAGCGGTATCCGACAAGGAACGGCTCTTTGGCATGCGCCCGTACCGCTTGCAGGACCTCGTCCACAATCGCCATCGGGAAACGCAACCGATTCTCCACGCTCCCTCCCCAGCGGTCTTCGCGGCGGTTCGTATACGGCGAGAAAAATTGTTGGAGCAAATAGCCGTTGGCTCCGTGAATTTCGACCCCGTCGAAGCCGGCCTCGACGGCTCTTCTCGTCGCCTCGCCGAAATCGCGGATAATCCCTTCGATCTCTTCATTCGAAAGCGGCCGCGGCGTTTTCATCGTCCCGAGACCCAAGCCTTCTGCAGGAGGAACCTCGCTTGCGCCCACGACATCCCCGTCCGGCACGAATTCCGCCGGACACATCCGGCCGCCGTGAAAAATTTGCAGTACAGCTTTTGCACCTTTTTCCTTAATTGCCGCCGCAAGGCGTTTCAAGCCTGGAATGAATGTATCGTCATGCACGGAAATCTCACCGGGGAACCCCTTGCCGCTCGAAGAGACATAAGCGCATGCGGTGATGACCATGCCGACTCCCCCAGACCTTCGGGCATAATAACGGATTTCCGCATCCGAGACGCTGTCGTCCGGATTGGCGGACATCGTCGTCATCGGCGCCATCGCCAGACGATTTTTTAGCTTGACACCACTTCTCAGAGTCAAATCCTCGAATAACGGTTGATAATCAGGTCTCATATTTGTTCATTCCCCTTTGTATCGATAATAAACTAACATAGTTAAAGCTGCCAAATCCATGTCGCTATGCACTTTCGCCTTCATTTAAGTGACCGGCACGGCTAATCTTCGTCTTCAAATATTTTTCGTTATACTCAGACATATCCCCCCAATAGGTGAGGGTCTGCCGAAAATCTGTCCTCTCCTCCATTAGTTATTACTAATAAATATATTACTAAAAGTAAGTATTGGCTTAAAAAAATAAACTTGATTAATCTTCCCATTCCCAATACTTACTTTATGTAACATAACTATATAACAGTAATTTAGTTATTTCAAGTAACTTTTGTGTTATACTAATAATAAACTTAATCAGATTAGAGGGATGATCCGTTATGCAAAAACCGAGAACATGCATCGTCACCCAAGCAATGGATATATTAGGCAAAAAATGGGCGATTACCATTTTGCTTCAGTTGCTTTCCGGACCGAAACGTTTCTGCCAACTTGAAGAAGATACAGATGTCAGCGGCCGTCTTCTCTCGGAGCGGTTAAAAGAACTCGAAGCCGCTGGCATGGTCACCCGAACGATTTATCCCGAAGTTCCGCCAAGAGTAGAATACCAATTAACGGAAAAGGGAAAAGATGTGGGGCCGATTATTTCGGATATCTACGGTTGGGCGTCAAAATGGCTGCATTGATGCCTTGTTCGACAACCACATATTGAACCAAGCTTGATCGTCTCGTCTTGCCTCATAACCAAGCGAAGGGCGATCTTCTTTACGTACTGCATGGCTGCTTTCAGATAGTGAAACTAATCCCCTCTTCAGGATTTCGACATGAGCAGCTGCCGCGGCCTGCTGCTCCATTCTTGTGTAACATGCCTCCGGTCTGCTGCGATCATCCTTATGCCGTTTTTATAAATTTTCGGTAAAGTACAATATACTGTCCCCCTACTTTACTTATCGAGAAATCCCTCCTTACCATTTTCGAACTGAATTCACCTAACATCCGTATCCGTTGTGGGTATTTCAGGAGGAAATTTATATCTTTCACAAGTCTGTTTGCATGGAGAGATATCATGGAACCATGGTCACCAAAATTATAACTTTTCATCCTAGCAATGGAATTGGGTCCAACGATCCCGCAATATCCAGACACTCCAGCTGCGACAACCGGTCTGGCGCATGCCATTGCTTCAAGCGCGACACGACCAGTTCCTACGACGATATCTGCTGCATAATAAGCATTTTGAATCGAAGTCAGTGGTCCCTTAACAAATAACTCTTCGTCCAAGACGTTGGTTCACTTTCTGGGCCAACTGTGAAAGCTGTCGTCGAAAAGGACCTGGACCATATAACACTACCGCAAATTTTTTGTTGCTTCGCGCAACCTTTTCAGCAGCCAAGATGACTTTTTGGGCTATCGGATATTTATCCCTTTCGAACCTTGCGGCATAGACTAAAAGCTGAGCATCTTGTGGCAAGCCGAGGGCTTTTCTCCATCTTTTTTTAGGCTGATTGGCCTGAAACTGCTTAGTATTGATTCCGTTCGGAATAAGTTGAATTTTATACGCAGGGATTCCACTCTTCCGTAACCATTGTGACAGCCCCGGAGAAACCGAAACAATTTTTTTGGAGGAAACGACTGAAGCTCTTAGATCGTTCTTCGGTTCATAGGTACTATGCACTGTAACTATAAGGGGAATGCCAGGATGCGCGCGTTGAAAACGATTGGCCAATCTAAGCCTAGTATTAGCATGAATAATGCCGTACTTGTTTCGGTTAACAATCTTGTATAAGCCTTGTATCTGGTTCATCAACTTTTCTTTTTGCATGGGTAGTATATGCACGGATATCCCCATTTTTCGTGCAGCAGAGGTTAGCGGGCCTCCTTTTGTTGCAATCCCGACCCGATTACCTTTAATAAGCAAAAATTTAGATAAGGACAATACATGTGTCTCGGTCCCACCGGTTTTAAGGCGATCAATTAACATCAAGACCTTCACTTCTTCAAACGCCCCCTTCCGCGATTTTCAGTTCTGCTTGCATAGCTTATGCTTTCGGAAACCGATATGACCGGACAAATGATGATTCATATTTATTTTGGTTAAAATGTTACACACAAAGACGATTGACGAATACGATTATCATGAATAGCTTACCACTATTTTGATGAAGGAGACGATTCGTAGCCTATGACGCCTATTACGTTTAAGGATTTGCGGGGTCCCATTTTGATTGTTGCACCACATCCCGATGATGATGTTCTATCCTCCGGAGGAGTCATTCAAAAAGCCATCCGATCCGGCAAACCAGTCCACATTGTTTATTTAACCAATGGCGATGCAAACACAGATTCCATCCGAAATTTCCTTCATGCACCACCTATTCCGGCCTCTTTTTTCTTGTTCTTATGATCATTGCTATTAATAGCAGTATATTAAATATTAGAAATGAGTTGATCCCATAATACAAGTAAGTTAATTTCATTCTCTCGAGCCATTCACTCACCAAATAACCGGAAACGGCATTTTTCTTTACATGTGCTTCTAATTGAGTGTATGAATCAAACTTTGTAGTATTTATTAGTGGAACTTCTATCCCATTTGTTATAGCAAGAGGCGGATAAAATTCAACCCAAACTTTATTAGTCCAACGATCTGTTTTGTATTTCATGTCACCTTCATAGTTGTTGTAATTCCATCGGAAGCTTGCAAACACATTTAGCAAAACAATACAAATAATAAGGATAAACAACGTTAGCTTTCTTTTATCCAAATTATCCCCTCCTAATTGCATGCACAATGACATCGGTATCCAAATTATTATTTCAGCGAAGCAATCGAATCGACTTCGAGCTTAACGTTTGCGTAGTGTTTCAAACTTCCGGAGATGACACATTCGAATGTAAAAGGCGTCCCTTTACCGGGATTAGCAGCATCGGTAATCAGTTCAAGCGGCACCGTCCCCATCAATTGACCCTTCTGATCCGTGAAGGTGATTCGTCCTTTCACTTGATTCGCTCCCTTCGCATCAAGCTCATACTGCCCATTGACGATGCTGAATTCTCCGTCCTGTCTCACACTTACATTTCCAATCCGTAATTTCGGCTGCGCAGGATCGGCGATGTCCATCACCGTAGAAGCATCAAGTTCAGGGTCTTTTTTATCGGACATTCTAGTGATCTGTATCGTTGCGTAAACATACCCTTGATTCAAGCTGCCATCCACCAATATATCCACTGATTTCGAATCAGCGCCGTTTAGCTCAGCACCACCTGTTCTGGAGGTAGCAACTCGCTCTCCCTTTTCATTATAAAAATTGATCTTGAAATCGACGCTCATAGCTTCCTTCACCGTACGCCACTTCGGTCCAAGCTTTATGTCTACAGTCATATGTGTCAGCTTAGGATCTTTTTCATCTATGTGCCTGTAACCAAAGTTGACTTCAAGATTGTGGTGCGCATCCACCGCATCCGCCTCGTACAGCTTAAACCAGACAGGCCCTAGCCAGGAATCGATTCGATGCCACTCGCGCCATACTTCTTTGACCTCTACAGTTTGCGCTGATAGACTGGAGCCTGTTTCCAAACCGTAAGGATATCGCATCAGCGGCGTGAGATTCAACAGTTCCACTTCCTCCTGAACCTCTCTTACCCCTTCTAAAAAAGGATACGTAGGACGAACCCATTTGTCCCCGGACCTTGTTTCGATCAAATAATGTTCATCCCATTTCGCTTTCGTTGTTACAATTTGAGGCGCCAATTGCCCGCCGGTTGGCTCTGACAGCAAAGGATCGTTATAGAGCCGTTCGACCCGGCTGAGATCTAGTTTCGTCGCCAACGGCTGCGGATTCCCCAGCAAAGCCCGGTTGGGAGCAATCCACCGATCGCCAAGCCATGTGGAGATTAAGTAAATGGGTCTTCTGTAGCCTTCGCCATGCCCCCATCGAACCTCCCTCGTCTTAAGAATTTTCACCGTCTGTGGCCCTAGCAGTCCTATCTCTTTCCGTTGATCATCATATAAGGGGCTATCTTCCAGTATAGTAATCGTATCCTCACCTGGATGAGGAAGATCTAAGACGGTGGATTCCGCATAGGCAACGTTCGCCCTCCATTCGCCACTCGTACACAGAAAACAGCTGATTGTTAAAGCTAACGCCAATTTTTTTCGCATCGTTTGCTGCACCTCCGTTACTTGCTATCAGATCATCTGCTTAAAATCTGTGGCATACCCCTAATGATTGCTGGCTACACAATATATACCCCAATAAATGGGAAAAGTTTTATAATACTTATAGTAACTTTCGCACTTCGGACAATATGGCGCATGAGTCATCCAAGCACCTACTTAGCAGCGTAGAGAGAATCACCCGTTATAGGAGCACGATTGCCTGGCTGCGTGGAGAAAGCCTGCAAAAATACATCTTTTTGCTCTGTAAGGCGCTTGCAAAGTAAAATTCCTGCAATTGTGCAGGCTTTTCGGTGTCCAGATGAGCCTAGGCCCGTTTGAGTCGAAAATTCCTGCACATTTGCAGGCTTTTCTCAAAAACGGACCGCTTTTTCCGAAAAAGCCTGCACTTTCGCAGGTTTTTTGTTTAGCCAAGCCGCTTCATGATCGGCTGCACACTTTTGAGCAGTTCGATTCGCTGGGCACGCAACATGTCTCTAAAAATTATTCTGTTTCGTCGACGAGCTTAGCATTGATCAGTTGTAAGCGCTTAAAAAGGTCCGCTTAACTGCTTTAATTTTTTGTCATCTCGAGTTTATCTACAATCCAACCTAAATCATCTATTAAATAGAAATTATATCTTTGGATACCTCTGTCCTCTTCGTTTTTAAAATTACAATCGCATTCAACCAAATAGATGCGATTTCTAAAATTTCTTTCTTTTAAATTAACACTTATAATCTTATATTCATTGGTTTTGGATCTCAAATATTGTTCAATTGAAGCTTCCGGACTAGAATCAATATGACTTGTATCTTTGAATAATTTTATAATGTTCACAGAATAAGCAATGGAAATAATCATGAAAAAACTAAGGAGTGCTAATTTAATCTTTGTTGACTTCATAATTACCACCTTATGATAACCTGATCTGACTTCCAAAGAACCCCACAATATCTTATGCCCACAACAATGTCGTTTGTTACGCTATGCTACCCGTTAGTATTCATCTACTAAGCTCTAAACAATTGTAGCACAGTATCCTGTTTTCTTACCTTTTTCAATTGCCTCGATATAGCCATCAAAATAATATGATATCTCATCTTCTTTACCATTCTTAATTCTGCATCTTACTTTATCGAATGCAAATATTGAGATTGAATATTCCGGCTCGCCAGTAACTAAAACAGGTTGGTCTCTATCTTGTGCCCAAAAGTACTGGCCGCCATAATTCCTTCTTGCCACTTCGAAAATGTAACTTCCAGCCATAGAAGAAACTGAATCCAGTTCATCATTATCTAATTTATACTCACGTAACTCTTCTAGAATATCGTCTATTTTTCGTAGACTTTGCACACTAAAATCAAAATGTCCTTTATCAGAAAAATTATTTGTAAAGCTTTCTGCCGTTGATATTATGTCTTGTTCTAATCGACTTTTCATAAATTCTAAGCTCCTTAATAGGCTGCCTATCTTGCTGGCAACCTGCAGTGATTGTACTATAGTATCCGTTAGTCACAATGGAGATGCTTAATGGAAATTGGGGTCAATCCTCTACGTTTCCTATCGTTATTTGACCAGTTCCCTTCACCATAAAGTCGGAATGCAAGATCTCGGAATATTTCTGCCACCTCATTGAATCCGTCATGTCGGTATGCGTAAAAACTTCCCTAAATCTTGTATTGCGGTGCCCAAAGTGAAGAAATAGCTTCGTTTTCAACAACTGATTATCATCGTTGTATTGACTAACTGTAATTAAATAGTCTCCATGAAAATATGTAATTCTTAAACGACAGGTTTCATTCTTAAAGGGTATTTCTTTATCTAAAAGAGCAGGTAACAAGCTATCATCCCCTGAGTTGAAGTTACTATATTTCCATACTACATGTGAATTGCATTAAACTCCCATTACTTCAATTAAAAAAGGAGCTCCATCACTATCGTATTCGTTAGAGTTTTCAGGATATGAGGTTAATCAAAAAGCCCACCTATGGTCGGGAGGCAAGCATTCATCACATAGTAATTTATTATTGTGAACCGCTCCGCTGTCTAATCCAAAAATTGAATTGTTTTTTTCCATGTCTGTTGTCCAACAACCACAATTCGCGCATCTACCGCAATTCATAATATCTGGATTCAAAACCTTGAATGAAGATTGGTTCCATTTTAGGAACACTTTCTCGCCAGCAGACTCTAATGTTCGATTCTCGCACAATTGATTTTCGATTCCTTTGGAAAGTTCATATACATCTTCATCTATTTCGACATAGTAACTGACATTAACTAAAAGAGTTTGGCTCTTCGCTCTACTGGATGGGTAAAGCCACATAAAATAGGGTCATAGTTACCCCAGCAATTAAGAGTTTCCTAAAAAAATGGTATAAAGGGTGACGGGTTA
>NZ_JBZYAO010000021.1:0-142546 GCF_059820445.1 Paenibacillus sp. sgz302190 | reverse complement strand
AGATTTTTTAATTATCCGCCAGACAAAAAGCATCAATAAAATACAGTTTTAGGAACATTTTGAAACAAATTTTTCATGTCAGGTTTGATGCAAAGCTAGTGGGAAAAGTGCATCTTTTTGCGCCCGGAAACCCTTTCCTCGCATAATTCCTGCAAATATGCAGTTTTTTTCACTCAAACGCAGAGCCAGCCCCGCTATGGGTGAATTCCTGCACAAATGCAGGCTTTTCCCAAAAACGAGCCGCTTTCACCGAAAAAACCTGCACAAATGCAGGTTTTCCCGCTTCTGGGGCAGAAAGAGATGAAGCTGCTGGAGGAATAGCACATAAATGGTGAGTATGCGGATAGATGGTGACGACGAGGCGGTTGCAACTTGGGTGAAGCGTATGGGGACGGCAGTTTGAATAGGCAGGGGGAGGATATGCGCCTAACGGGCAGCGAAAATGTGCTCAAAAAAATGCCTTGTGATCATAACTGCAATCACAAGGCATTTTTACGTCAAAAACATGTAAATGAACTGATTCGGCGCAAATCAATACCGAAGAACATCCAAAACCTGCCGTTCCATCTAAACCCGGAAACCGATGTTCGTCCTACAAAGGTAGGGAAAAACCAGAATTGCTCTCCATTGTTGAGCCAGACGTACGTATTGCGAAACAGGCAACCGGAGATAGCTCCCGGGTCGACTGCAAAAGGCATAACCTGCGGCTCGAATGACGGGGGAGGGGCTGTCGGAGCCTGCACTCCCTGTGGGCTTTGCGGTCCTTGCGGTCCGAAAGGTCCGAATTGGCCCGGCGGTCCTGGAGGCGGCATAAATCCCATCGATATTCACTCCTTTTCATGTTTCTCCCACATAGTATGCTGAATTAGCGGAGAAGTGCCTGTTAAAGCGCAATTAGCTACTGTCAAATACCTACAGCGGGACAATTTTCGCCAATGCCGTTGAATCGATGTCTGCATCGCCCCGAGCAGGCCGTAACGATGATTGCGACATCCGAACACGTATCCGGCCGACAAAGGCCGTCAAAGATGTACGGAACGATGAATTTCATCGTTCCAGTCAGCAGCGCCATCCGGCGGCCCGTCGCCGGCGCGATGTTTTAGCTTGGTGCCCGGAACCGATACGGATAGCGCTGCGGACACAAAGGACTGGCCTTTCCAGGACAAAAGATTTTCGACGTAGCCCAGCGTGTCCGCGTTCGTCGTGCCAATGATGCGCTGGAAGGCGAGCAGGTCGTAGCTCAAGCTTTTTTCGTTGGTCACGATCGGCTGTAAGGCGCCTATTGCCAACACTTCGCCTTGGACAGGCATTTTCAATTTGCCGTGCTCGTCGTACATTTGCGACAAATAATCGGCGCTTTTGGTGCTGATGTCGATCATAAACTGCGCGCCAAGGCGCGGGCTGGCCACGCTCACTTTGTACCCATCCTCGTAATTCACGCGGAACGCGTACTCCTCGTTGTAGCTTTCAAAATCGAACAGCTGGCGCAGCAGGCTGTGCCTGAACGAGTACACATAGAAGATACCGTACCCGCCGCTTCCTCCCGAATCGATGCCGATCCATATATCGGCGATCCGGTCCTGGTCAAAATCCCCGAGAAACAGCCTGGCGTTATAGCCGGCGCCGCTCGGAAGTTTCACTGCCGTCCGGTAATTGGTATACCCGTCCTCGATAACGAGCGTGATGTGGTCGGCAAAAAGCTCCGACGACCCTTCTGGCCTATGGCCGAGCAAGTACACGGTATCGAGAATTCCGTCTCCGGTTACGTCGCTCTGCATCGAGTCCAGCATAACCATGGCGGCATGGAAAGGTCCGTGCAAAATAAACCCCTCCTGTTCTAAAGTCAATCCTGCTTTGGTCTATCTTATGTGGGCAAGAATCCATTTGCCTGTGCAGCGGCCCAGCCCATTCGGCCCAAACGGCGGGACTTTTACGCCAGGGTCAGCGAGTTGAAAATAATATTTGACGTAGAAAAGATTTGCTGATATGATGGCTTATATAATTCCGATAGGAAAAGTAAGATTTGTTGATCGGTTCACCGAAAACACAGCTCCTCTTTTTGAGTTGTGTTTTTTTGCATTCATTTTATTTTAGGAGGTCATGCTTGATGACAGAAAGACAATTATCTCCGGAAACTTTGGCTATCCATGCGGGGCAGCAAATCGATCCCGCCACGCAATCGCGCGCCGTGCCGATTTACCAAACGACTTCGTACGGATTCCGGGATACGGAGCATGCGGCCAATTTGTTCGCTCTCAAGGAATTCGGCAACATCTACTCGCGAATTATGAATCCGACGACGGACGTGTTCGAACAAAGGATTGCCGCCCTGGAAAACGGGGCCGGAGCGCTCGGCGTAGCTTCAGGCCAAGCCGCCATCACCTATTCGATTTTGAATATCGCGGGAGCGGGAGACGAGATCGTATCGGCAACTAGCCTGTACGGGGGCACTTTTAATTTGTTCGCCACCACTCTGCCAAAGCTTGGGATTACGGTGAAATTCGTCGATCCGGGCGATCCGGAAAATTTCCGCAAAGCGATTACGAACAAAACGAAAGCTCTCTACGCCGAAACGATCGGCAATCCGAAAGGGGACGTCCTCGACATTGAAGCGGTCGCCGCCATCGCCCACGAGAACGGCATTCCGCTTATTGTGGACAATACGTTTCCGAGTCCGTTCCTGCTGCGTCCCATCGATTTTGGCGCGGATATCGTCGTCCATTCGGCCACGAAATTTATCGGCGGGCATGGCACGTCGATCGGCGGCGTCATCGTGGACGGCGGCAAATTCGACTGGAAAGCGAGCGGCAAATTTCCCGGCTTGACGGAACCGGACCCGAGCTATAACTGCGTCGTATATACCGAAGCGGTCGGGCCTGTCGCCTACATCATTAAAGCACGGGTGCAGCTGCTGAGGGATCTGGGCGCTTCTTTGTCCCCATTCAATTCATTCCTGCTGCTGCAAGGTCTGGAGACGCTGCACCTGCGGTTGGAACGCCACAGCGAGAATGCGCTGAAAACGGCGCAGTATCTGGAAAAGCATCCTTTGGTCGAGTGGGTGAACTACCCCGGTTTGGAGAGCCACGCTTCGTATGCACTGGCGCAAAAGTATTTGCCCAAAGGTCAGGGAGCCATTTTGACTTTCGGCATTAAAGGCGGCATAGAGGCAGGCAAAAAATTGATTCACGCCGTCCGCTTGTTTTCTCACCTGGCGAATGTCGGAGATTCCAAATCGCTCATCATTCATCCTGCGAGCACGACGCACCAGCAGTTGAGCGAAGCCGACCAGGCCAAAGCGGGCGTCACGCCCGGATTGATCCGTCTATCGATCGGGACGGAGGCAATCGGCGATATTTTATACGATCTTGAGCAGGCTTTGGCGGCGAGTCAGGCCATTCAAGCGGAATGAAGGGAGTTTGGCGAACATGATACAAGTGAAAGCGCCGGCCCAATATTGGAACGAACCCGGCATTTTATCGCAAGCCGGACGGTATATTGCGGAAATTGGCAAACGAGCCTATATGATCGGCGGCCCGGCGGCGCTGGAGGCAGTCAAGCCTGCGCTTTACGGCAGCCTGGACGAATCGGGGATCGGTTATTCCACGCATCTCTTCTCGGGAACTTGCACGACCGATGAAATCGAGGCGTACGCCCGCGAGGCGTCGGCAGACGGCAGCGACGTCATTATCGGCGTAGGCGGCGGCAAGGCGCTGGATTTGTCCAAAGCGGTCGGCGACAAGCTCGACCTGCCTGTCGTGACGGTCCCGACCATTGCGGCCACCTGCGCCGCCTGGTCGGCGCTCACGGTGCTGTACGACGCGGAGGGCCGCTCCACAGGCTACTTGCCGCTCAGGCACTCGCCGGCGCTGGTGCTGGCCGACACGCGCGTTTTGGCGCTCGCGCCCAAGCGCTATCTTGCATCGGGCATAGGCGACACGATCGTCAAGTGGTATGAAGTCGGCGTCAACGTGAAGGATGCGCCCGAAGCGCTGGACGTCCGGATCGGGACGCAGACGGCCAAACTGGCGCTCGATTTGCTGCTGCAGCACGCGCCTCGGGCTTACGAAACGGCGGGCAGCGGAGAGGTGACTCCCGCATTCGTTGAAACGACGAACGCTGTCCTGCTGCTGGCCGGTCTGGTCGGCAGCCTGAGCGGGGGAGCGGCCCGGGCCGGAATCGCCCACGCGATCCACTCCAGCCTGACCTATTTGCCGGAAACGCGCGGTACGCTGCACGGGGAGAAAGTCGCCTACGGACTGCTCGCGCAAGTTATTCTCGAAGGGAAGCCCCGGGAAGAAATCGAGCGGTTGGGGGCATTGCTGCACGGCTTCGGACTGCCGATTACGCTGAAAGCGCTCGGCATCGGCAAGGACGCGGCTGAGGTGGCGGCCGAAGTAGCGGAAGGCGTGCTGCTTCCGGAGGCGGCGGTCAGCGGGCTGCCGTTCCGGGTTAACGAAGAAACGTTGGCTCAGGCCGTTTATCGAACGAATGAAGTAGGACAACAAATTGAACTGGCATACGAAAGGGCGAATCCGAACTATGAAACGATCCAAACATAAATTGTTTTCCGGCACCGCATTTTTGCTTGTTCTCGCTCTGCTGGAGGGCTGCGCGAGCAGCGCTTCGACGGGAGGAAGCGCGTCCCGAAGCTCCGCGTCGCCGGAAGCGTCTTCCGCATCCCCGAATGCGGCCGTGTCAGCGTCGGGAGCCAAAGTCGATTTGAGCAAAGTGGTTTTGCGGATCAGCCAGACGGGATGGGCGAACCTGGATATCGGGTTTAAAGCCGCCGGGCTGCGCGATACCCCGTACAAAATCGAATTCAGCGTGTTCCAGGGCGGCAACCTGCAGCTGGAGGCGATGGCGGCCAGCCATCTGGACGTGGCGCTGACGAGCGAAATTCCGCCGATTTTTGCTTCGCAGGCTGCGGGCGGCGGCAATTTTAATATTGTTGCGGTGCAGGAGGCGAATACCTTAAATCAGGAACTGGTCGTGCCCAAGGGCTCGCCGATCAAAAGCGTCGCCGATCTGAAAGGCAAGCAGGTGGCCTATGTCGGCAGCACGACCGCACATTATTTTTTGCTCAAAATGCTGCAGCAAAACAGCCTGAAATGGGAAGATATCAAGCCCGTTCAACTGTCGACTTCCGACGGGTTGGGCGCGCTTGTCGGCGGCAAGGTCGATGCGCTGGCCAGCTACGGGAATGCGATTATTTCGGCCCGCCAGAACGGGGCAACGACTTTGGCCAGTGCAAAAGATATTTTATCCGGCAATTTCCTGATCGAAGCGCTCCCCGAGGCGATTGACGATCCTGGCCGGCATGCGGCGATTGTGGATTTTTTGCAGCGCCTGAACAAATTTTACGAGTGGACACGCAATAACCAGACGAAGTGGGCCGAAATTACGGCGGACAATACGAAGCAGGCCGTGGACCAGGCACTCGCTACTCTGAAAGAGGGCGAAGCGCAGCGCCAGTCGCGCATCGTCGCGATTTCCGACAAGGCGATCGCTTCCGAACAAGACGTAGCCGACGTGCTTCAAAGCGTGAATCTGCTCAAACAAAAAGTGAATGTCAGCACAACCTGGAGTCATGCATTTGACGAGGAGCTAAAGAAACCATGAAGCGAAACGGTTTGTTTGACAAAATCGCCCCGTGGATCGTTCCCGTCGTGATTTTGCTGGCGTGGCACGTGCTGACGACCGGCGGGGCGCTGGCGACGAATATTTTGCCGCAGCCGCTAAAGGTATTGAGCACCTTCTGTGAGCTGGTCCAGAGCGGCGACCTGCTGAAGCATATCGGCGTCAGCTCCAAAAGAGCGCTCAGCGGCTTTGTGATCGGCGGCGGGATCGGGTTCCTGCTGGGGCTCGTTAACGCCGTTTTTTATACGGCGGACAAATTGGTCGATTCGTCGATCCAGATGGTCCGCAACATTCCTCACCTGGCGCTTATTCCGCTGGTCATCATCTGGTTCGGCATCGGTGAGGAAGTCAAGCTGGTGCTTGTGTCTCTGGGCGTATTTTTTCCGGTCTACTTGAATACGTTCCACGGCATCCGCTCCATTGACCCCGGGCTGATCGAAATGGGCAAAGTGTACGGGTTAAAACGGTTTTCGCTGTACGCGCACGTCATTTTGCCCGGCGCACTGCCGTCCATTCTCGTCGGCGTCCGTTATTCGCTGGGCATCACCTGGCTGACCCTGATCGTCGCCGAGACGGTCGCTGCGGATTCCGGCATCGGGTATATGGCGATGCAGGCGAGAGAGCATTTGCAGATGGACATCATCGTGCTCAGCATTTTGATCTATGCGCTCCTCGGAAAGCTGTCGGATTCGATCGCCAAGCTGCTGGAGCGGAGGTTTTTGCGGTGGAGCCCGAATTTCCAAAAAGCATCCTCATGAAGATGGAAGGAGAAGCAGCATGAGCAAAATATCGACCGGA
The DNA here is from genome assembly GCF_059820445.1 of Paenibacillus sp. sgz302190. Lineage (NCBI taxonomy): Bacteria > Bacillati > Bacillota > Bacilli > Caryophanales > Paenibacillaceae > Paenibacillus > Paenibacillus sp. sgz302190. The sequence goes on along the minus strand of NZ_JBZYAO010000021.1, from coordinate 136,111 downwards.
ACGCGCATCCAGATCCAAAAGCTGCGCAAACAGTTCGGGAGCAAGCCGATTTTAAGCGATCTCGACATCGCGATCGGGCATGGCGAATTTATTGCGATCGTCGGCCGCAGCGGATGCGGCAAAAGCACGCTGCTGCGCCTGATCGCCGGGCTGGACCAACCGACAGGGGGCACGATTCTGCTGGGCAATGACAGAGGCGATGCGGCGCATTCCGATACGCGGTTCCTGTTCCAGGAAGCCCGGCTGCTGCCGTGGAAAACCGTGCTCGACAACGTGCGCGTCGGCGCTCCGCGCAAGGACAAGGCGCTGGCCGCTCAGGCGCTCGGGCAAGTCGGCCTGGCGGAACGCGCAGGCGAGTGGCCGAGCGTGCTATCCGGCGGGCAAAAGCAGCGCGTCGCGTTGGCGCGCGCGCTCGCCAGTCATCCGCGCCTGCTGCTGCTGGATGAACCGCTCGGCGCGCTGGACGCCTTGACGCGCATCGAGATGCAGAGCCTGATCGAGCGGCTCTGGCTGGAGCAAGGCTTCACTGTCATCCTCGTTACACACGATGTCAGCGAAGCGGTGGCGCTGGCTGATCGGGTGCTCCTGATCGATCAGGGCAAAATCTCCCTCGACACGCGCATCACGCTAGCCCGGCCGAGGGAGCGGGACAGCGGTTTCGCTTATTTCGAAAACCTGATCCTCAACCGGGTCATGGACAGAGAAGAAAATTTGGCTGCCGCCCCCGTCCCCGAGGAGAAAAAGCTGGCTTATTCCATATAAGCCGAAACGGGCCGGCGAGTGCCGCCCAGGCACCGCTGGCTTTTTTGCGCGTTCCGCGGGCTAACCTTCTGCCGGTGCAGGTACCGGACCGGCGGTCCGCACCCCGCACCCGGCAAGCTGTAAACCGCAAACCGCAAACCGCAAACCGCAAACCGCAAACCGCAAACCGCAAACCGCAAACCGCAAACCGCAAACCGCAAACCGCAAACCGCAAACCGCAACATACTGCCTTGCAAATAAAAATAACCCGCAGTCAGCGGGCCGCTTTATCCGCGCGAGGTGAAAAGAAAAAGGTGCTAACCCCAAACCCCTCACACTAGCGCAAGCAGCACATTTATTAGGAGTTTGTCCGATGAAATCAGTAGAAGGTATATGTACACGGAATGACGGATTTTATGCAATGTGAGCGGCATATTTGCAGTCATGATTCACCCCGTCATGCACAAAAGCAACTCTGCCCGCCAGACTCCTAGCAACGCGAAGAAAGCCTGCAAAAGTGCAGGCTTTCTTCGCGCTGGGGCGATTGCCGCGAAACTTTCCTGCAAAAATGCAGGCTTTTCATCGAACAAACCGGCTCAGAGTCCTTTTTATCGGAAATTCCTGTACAATTGCAGGCTTTTCGCCAAAATGAGTCACTTTCATGGAAAAAGCCTGCACTTTTGCAGGTTTTTCCCGCTGCCTGGCTAGGCCGCTCCCCGGCGAACGCCTGGGTAGGCGGCCCGCAAGGCACTCACTCCGGCAGCGCCTAACAGAGTGACGCGACCGCCCCCCGGCCCTCCGGCTTTCACAGGCATGCCGGCCGGTACCTGTCCCGGCCGCGGACGGCTGCACCGCCCTAGGCGGCCAATCACCGCAGCCGCCTACCTTTAGCGGGCCGGGGCGAAGCCCTCCACCTGCTTGAGAATCCGCTCGATGTGTTCGAGCGTCTCCGGTGCAAGCGTGATGTCCACGGCTCGCACGTTTTCCTCGATCTGCTGCGGATTGGTGGCGCCGATCAGGGCGGAGCTGACGCCCGGCTCTCTCAGCACCCATGCCAGCGCAAGCTGCGACAGCTTGATGCCGAGACCGCCCGCCAACCGGTCGAGCTCCTGCACGCAGCCCAGCACCTGATCGTTCAAGTAGCTGCCGATGACGCCGTTGATCGAGCTGTTCGCCGCTCGGCTGTTCGCAGGCAGCGCTTGCCCGGGCTTGTATTTTCCGGTCAGAATGCCTTGGGCGAGCGGCGAAAAGACGATTTGCCCGATGCCTTCCCGAACGGACACGGGGATCACCTCGCGCTCGATATAGCGCTCGAACATGTTGTAAATCGGCTGGTTGGAAATGAGCGGCCGCAAGTTGAGTCTTTTGCCGATGCCTGCAGCATCCGCGATTTGGGCGGCGCTCCATTCGCTGACGGCGGCATATAGGATTTTGCCCTGCGCCGTCAAATCGTCCAGAGCGCGCAGCGTTTCTTCCGGAGGCGTGTTCGGATCGTACCTGTGGCAAAAATAAATGTCGATGTAGTCGGTGCCCAGCCGCTTTAAGCTGGCTTCGCATTGCTCCATGATGTGCTTGCGGGAAAGTCCGCGGTCGTTCGGGCCTGTACCCATCGGGAAATACACTTTGGTCGACAGCACGTAGCTGGACCTTTCATACGGCTTGAGCGCGGCTCCGATCGCTTTTTCGCCTTCGCCGGTGTTGTAGGCGTTGGCCGTATCGAAGAAGTTGATTCCGCTTTCAAACGCGTTGCGAACGCACGCGTCGGCAGCCTGCTGCTCGGCCGCAGTACCGTAAGTAAGCCAGCTGCCGAGGCCGATTTCGCTCACTTTGAGTCCGCTTTTTCCTACATTTCTATATTTCACTGGTGCTCATCCTTTCTTAAACCGGGTTGTGAAAATTATATATGCAAGCGGGCATTCTGCAAAGTACGCAAAAGGTTTTCATTAAGTATCCTTGATGAAAGTAACTCAACTAAACTTTTCAAAGCAAGGCATTTAATTTGTCGGGTAACCGGATGCGGCGCGCAGCGGTATACTTGAAGAAATGCAAGCGTTTTCCAAACGCGCGGAAGGCGCTGCCGGACATTTTGTACGTTTCAGGAGGAGTCAACCGTATGGATCATCGCAAGGAGCCAGTTCCGTCATTATACCGGCTGTTCGCAGGCAGCTTCGATATCGGGGCGGCCGTGAGCCCGCAGACGCTGCAGACGCAAGCCGATTTGCTCGTGACGCACTACAACAGTCTGACCGCAGAAAATCATATGAAATTTAGCGAGATTCATCCTGAACCTGGCCGCTACACGTTTGAGCGTGCCGATGCGATTGTCGATTTTGCGGCGCAGCACGGCAAAAAGGTGCGCGGCCATACGCTGGTCTGGCACAACCAGACGCCGGATTGGGTTTTTGCCAGCGCTGACGGGAAGCCCGCGGCCAGGGACGTGCTGCTGGAGCGGATGCGGGAGCACATCGACTGCGTCGTGAAGCGGTACCGCGGCGCGGTATACGCGTGGGACGTCGTCAACGAAGCGATTGACGACGGCGAGGGCGGGACGCTCCGCAAGTCCGGGTGGCTGGAGTCGATCGGCGAGGACTATATCGCGAAAGCGTTCGAATACGCGCATCGGGCGGACCCGGACGCGTTGTTGTTTTACAACGATTACAACGAGACCGACCCGGTGAAGCGGGAGAAAATATTTGGCCTGGTCCAGTCGCTGCTCCGTCAGGGCGTGCCGATCCACGGTGTCGGCCTGCAGGGGCACTGGAACATTTACGGCCCGCCGCTGGACGAAATCCGCGAAGCCATCGAGCGCTACGCGGCGCTCGGCTTGCAGCTGCAAATTACGGAGCTGGATTTGTCCGTTTTTGAATTTAACGACCGCCGCACGGACATCGTGCATCCGACGGAAGCGATGATGGAGTTGCAGCAGCGCCGGTACGAAGACATTTTCAGATTGTTCAACGAATACAAGGGCGTCATTACAGCCGTGACGTTCTGGGGCGCTGCGGACGACTATACGTGGCTCGACAATTTTCCGGCGCAAGGCAGGAAAAATTGGCCTTTCCTGTTTGATGCCGGGCATGCCCCGAAAGGCTCGTTTTACCGGGTTGCGCAGCTGCGGGCGTAAAAATTCCTTTGCGAATCGGCCGATATCCCGTACAATATGAGCCAGACGCCGACACTTACATAACGAACGCGAGCCCGGTACATGCTGCCGGGCTCGCTTTGCCATCTTTTTCAGGAAAGGAACGGATGCTTCCATGTACAAAGTTTTGCTGGTTGACGATGAACCTTACGTGCGCATGGGTCTGCTCGGCATGATCGACTGGGAAGGGCTCGGCTACAGCGTCTGCTATGAAGCGGACAACGGACAAGACGCCCTTGACATCATCGCCAAGGAACAGCCGGATGTGGTCATCACGGATATTCGCATGCCTGTTTTTGACGGCCTGCAGCTCATCGAGCAGGTGCAAACGCGCAGCATAAGCACTTGCAAGTTTATTATTTTAAGCGGTTACAATGATTTTGCGTATGCACAAACCGCGCTTCGGCACGGCGTAAGCGACTATATGCTGAAACCGATCGAGGAAGAGGATCTGGAGGACATGCTGCGCAAGCTGGCACTGCAAATCGATGACGAGCGCCGGCGCCGCGAATTGCTGAGCCGGCAGGCCCTGGCAAGCCTGTTCGAGCAGCTGTCCTGTGGCAGCAATGCGGATGCCGCGCTGCGGGAGCTGGCGCCTCTTGTCTGCGTCCCCAAAGGCGCGCTCGTGCGCTGCGGCATTGTGGAAATCAACCGCGGCGTCGGCGCGGAAGACGGGGCGCCCGCAGGCCGGGAAGCCGACGACCCGTTGACCGTTGCGGAAGCGCTTCGCTCGCTGACGGGGCGTTCCTCCGGGCTCGCGCATGCTTTGCGCCGCAACCACTGCGCTTTCATCGTCGGCAGCGACATGCTGCAGCAGCATGGAGGGAGCGCGGAGCGGTTCGCGGGAGCGCTGCAAAACGAGCTGGAGCGGCGTCTTCGCCACCCGGTCTGCGTGTACGTCGGCATCGGTGTGAAAGATTTGCAGTCACTCGGACAATCGGTCCGGACCGCCAATGAGGTGTTTCAGTACAAGTATGTGCAGAGCTTGAAAGGGGTCGTCGTCCATGAGACGGCGAAGGCGGTTCCCCTTGTCTACGCGGAGCCGGATGACAGCTTGTTTCATGCGATCGTCGAAGCGGCCGAAGAGCGCGATACGGACCGGCTCAGCGCGGGGGTGCAGCGGCTGTTTGCGGAACTCGCGGCAAAGCCGATGGCCAAAGACGCGATTCGCGCGATTTTGAACCGTTACGTGCATAAAGCGGTCGGCATCCTGCAGAGCATGGAGGGCCCGGTTGAGCGGCTGGCTGCGTTAAGGCCGATGCTGGAGTGGGACCGCCACTCGCTTACCCTGCAGCAGCTTGGCGAGCTGTTCCGGGCGTTCATGTTGGAAAGCGCCGAATGGATGGACCGGCTGCGCGGCGAGCAGACGAAAGGCAGCATCCACAAAATCAAAGCTTACATCGAAAAGCATTATCAGGAGAACATCAATCTCAAAAGCATTGCCGCCGAATTTTTCATGAATCCCGTATATGTCGGCCAATTGTTCAAGAAGAAATACGGCATGTATTTCAACGAGTTTCTGCTGTCGATCCGCATCGGGGAGGCCAAGCAGCTGCTCAGGCAAACGGACCTGCGCATTTACGAAATTGCCGAAAAGGTCGGCTTCAACAATGCGGACTACTTCGTGACCCAATTCGAAAAAACTGAAGGACTCCCTCCATCCGAGTACCGGAAAAAACTTTTGACCAAACGAGGCGGCTGCTCAGATGAAAAAACGGTTCTTTCAACTTGACAATGTAAGGCTGCGGAACAAGCTGCTGATGCTGTATGTGCTGTGCGTGTTCATTCCGATTTTGCTGACAAATCTTATTTTTTACAGCATTACGACGCATAACGTGAAGAGGCAAAAAATGGAAGATATTTCATTGAATCTGGAAAAGCTGAGAAACGATTTCCGCGCCAAAATCGACAACGCCGTCGGGATATCGTCCGTTTTTTATACCGATAATTTGCTGAACGAGGCTTTGGAGCAAAAGTATACCGAGGCGATCGGGTTCGTCCGCCAGTACAATTCGCAGATAGCAGGGGTGCTCAGCAAATATACGCCGATTTACAAGGAAATCTCGTCGATTGAGCTGTATACCGATAATCCGACGATTATCGATTCGGGCGGCGTGCATCCGATTACGGACGTTACGCGGACGGAGGCGTGGTACCGCAGTTTGCAGCAATCGCTCCGCGCCGGGCAAACGTATCCGCTCGTCATTCGCGCCGGCTCTCGGGAGGACTCGTTCAGCGGGCTTACGCTCATCCGGTATATGAATTATTTTGCCTCCCAGAATACATACAACAAATATTTGAAAATCGACCTGAGCCCCGACGCCATCAAGCAGTTGTTCGGCAGCCAGACATTGCAGGGACGCCTCTACCTGCTGGACGACAGGGGGGACATCCAGTATTCGACCGATACGGGCCTGGACTGGAGCCGGGGGCAGATCAACTTCAATACGCTGCCAGTGCCGAAAGATGCGATCGTGCTGGAGGAAAAGTACACCGTCAACTACTTGAACGGGTGGCGCATCGTGCTCATCTCCGATTCGCACGTCCTCGACGCGGTGCGCAAGTCGCGGGAATTCGTCATTTACTTGGCGCTCGCCAACATTTTGCTGCCGACGCTCCTCATTATTTGGATCAGCCGCTCGCTGCACGTCCGCCTCGTCCGCATTGTGCAGCATATGAAAAAAGTGAAAAACCAACATTTCGAGTTGATCGGCGAAAATGAATCCAAGGACGAAATCGGCCAGCTGACGCGCGAATTCAACCGGATGACCGTTCAGATCAAAAGCCTGATCGATGACGTCTATATCGCCGATATCCAGAAGAAGGACCTGGAGCTGAAGCGCCGCCAATCGCAGCTGCACGCCCTGCAAAGCCAGATCAACCCGCATTTTCTGTTCAACGCGCTTGAAACGATCCGCATGCGCAGCATCATCAAAGAGGAAAACGAAACGGCCAAAATTATTAAAAATATGGCGAAAATGTTCCGCCGTTCCCTGGAATGGGGCGGGGATTGGGTCACGTTCCGGGATGAGATGGACCTGATCCTGTGTTTTCTGGAAATTCAGCGGTACCGGTTCGGCGACAAGCTGAGCTACCGCTTCGATGTGGACGAATCGGTCTACGACTGCACGATTCCGAAAATGACGCTGCTGCCGTTCATCGAGAATGCCAGCATTCACGGCATCGAGCCGCAGCAGGGCGAGGGCATGATCGAGTTGAAGGCGCAGCGCAGCGCCGAACGGCTGCTGTTCACGTTGTCGGACAGCGGGATCGGCATGCCTCCGGAGAAGCTCGCTTCCTTGCACGCATACATGATGAGCGGCGAAGAGGTCAAGGAGCACGTCGGCATGAAGAACGCTTATTTGCGATTGAAGCTGTATTACGGCAGCAGCGCTCAAGTCGCTATTTCCAGCGAATACGGCCGTGGGACGGCCGTTACGATCTCGATTCCGGCTGACCGCGACTGCGCGGATGCGGCATCTATGCTTTCCTAAGAAGATGCTAAAGTTTGCCGGGTAATCAAAATAATAGCGATTCTTTATAATGAAAGTGCTTACAGCGAATCGTTTGAAAGGGGAGTTTCAACCAGGATGAAGAAGTTAAAATGGTTTACGGCCGGTTTGTTGCTGACGCTTTCGTTAAGCGCTTGCGGCAGTGCGGATACGGCCAAGCCCGGCGCTTCGGGCGCGGCGGCCGGCCCCGGCGGCACGGCTGCTTCGGCGGACGACAAGGTGCCGGTCACATTTTCGATGTTTATTTTTAATGCAGGCAAGAACATCAATACGAACGAGACGCCGATCGGCAAAGAGCTGGAGAAGCAGACGGGGGTCAATTTCAAGCTGGAGAAGCTGGTCGGCGAATCGAAGACCAAAGCCGGCGTCATGATCGCCAGCAACGAATACCCGGACGTTATTCAGCCGGAGGGCGAAATCGACAAGTTTTTAGACGCCGGAGCGTTCATAGCGCTGGACGACCTGATTGAGAAATACGGTCCGAACATCAAGCGCGTGTATGGCCCGTATTTTAACAAAATGAAGCAAAAAGACGGTAAAATTTATCATCTTCCTTTCAGCGCGAATCAGGGCTACATCGCCAACCCGAACGTCGATCAAGGGGCGTTCTGGATTCAGCGCGGCGTCCTCAAGGAAATGGGCTATCCGAAGGTGACGACGCTTGACGAATACTTCGATTTGATCAAGCAGTACAAGGACAAGCATCCGCAGGTCGACGGCAAGGATACGATCGGGTTCTCGATGCTGACCTATGACACGAACTTTTTTACGATTACGAATCCGCCGATGCATCTGGCCGGCTATCCGAACGACGGCGACGTGATCGTCGACATGAAGTCGCGCGAAGCGAAAGTGTACGCCGTGGACGACATCACCAAGCGTTGGGTGAAAAAGCTGAACGACATGAACGCCGCAGGCTTGTTCGACAAAGAGTCGTTCACGATGAATAAAGATCAATATTTGGCCAAATTGACTTCCGGCCGTGTGATCGGCTACTTCGCATACGACTGGCAGGTGGGCGACGCCCGCAACAATCTGAAAAGAGCCGGTATCGACGACAAGCGCTACATGCCGCTGCCGATCGTGTTCGATAAAGGCACGAAGGACCAGTACCTCGATCCCCCGGGCTTCGTGAACAACCGCGGCGTCGCGATTACCAAAAGCGCGAAGGACCCGGTTCGCATCGTCAAGTTTTGGGACAACCTGCTGAAAGAAGACAACCAGGTGCTGATGCAGTGGGGCATCAAAGGCCAAACCTATGAAGTCGACGACAAAGGGAAGTTTTACCGCACGGACGAGCAAATCGCCAAAGTCGCCGATCCCAAGTTTTATGAGGATTTCGGGCTTAAGGATTTCGCCTGGAACTGGCCGCGCTACGGCAATTCCTCCGTGCTCAAGGACGGCAATGCGTTCGATCCGAACAAGCAGCCTTCGGTAGCCGAGAAAAATTTCACCGACGGCGACAAAACGATATTGAAAGCTTACAACGCGAAAGTGTTTACCGATTTGTTGAGCACGCCGGACGAACGCCCTTGGTATCCCGCATGGAGCATCAACAAAGGCCAGGGCACGCCGGAACAAATTTTCGGGCAAAAAAGCAGCGATGTCCAGAAAAAATATTACCCGGAAATGATTCTCGCCGCGCCTGACAAATTCGACAAATTGTGGGGCGATTACACGGCGCAAATGAACAAATTGGACGTAAAAGGATACGAAACGTTCGTCACCAAAATCGTGCAGGCCCGCGCGGCAGGCGATTGGTCCAAATAGCGTCACGGGGTGCCGGGCACGGGCGGGTGTGGCAAGTGCCCGGCGTATTTTTACCGGAAAAAGACAAGCAAGTCTTGGAGGAGCGAGTGATTTTCTATGGAGAGCCCTACTTCAAATACGATGGCTGGCCAAACAAAGCTGTCCGGGAAATCGACGGGAATTGCGCTGTTTTGGCACAAGCTCGGCAGGCAAAAAGCGTTGTTCGCCATGTCGGTTCCGTTTCTGATCTGGCTGTTCATGTTCAAATATGTCCCGCTGTGGGGCTGGACGATGGCGTTTCAAAACTACCGGCCGGCCAAAAAGTTCGCGGAGCAAACCTGGGTCGGGTTGGATCAGTTCAAGTTTTTGTTTCAGGATGAAGCATTTCTTCGCGTCCTGCGCAATACGTTTGCGATGAGTGTGATCAATCTTGTTCTCGGCTTCGCTACGGCGATTGCGCTGGCGATTTTGCTCAACGAGCTTCGGCAAGTTTTCTTTAAAAGAGTCGTGCAGACGATCAGCTATTTGCCTCACTTTATTTCCTGGGTTGTCGCGGCAAGCATTATTTCAGGCGCCTTGTCGACGGACGGTGGTATCATCAACGTGATCCTGCTGCAATTGCATCTGATTGACGAACCGATTCTGTGGCTTGGCAAAGGCGAATATTTCTGGGGCATTCTCGGAGCTTCCGAGGTATGGAAAAACGTCGGCTGGAACACGATCATTTATTTGGCGGCGATGACGACGATCGATCCGGCGCTTTACGAATCCGCGGAAATGGACGGAGCGGGCAGGCTCCAACGCATTTTGCACATTACGCTGCCAAGTTTAAAACCGGTTTTTATCATTCTGCTCATTATGAATTTGGGAAACATTCTGGAATCCGGCTTTGAGCCGCAATATTTGCTCGGCAACGGAATGACCGTCGACTATTCGGAAAATCTCGATATTTTCGTGCTAAAATACGGGATTTCGCTAGGGAATTTCTCGCTGGCGACGGCGGCGGGCATTTTCAAGACGGTGGTCAGCTTCGTGTTTTTGATCAGCGCCAATCAGATTGCCAAACGGGCCGGAGAAGCCCGGTTGTTCTAGACGGAAGGAGGGCGTTCGGCTTTGGAAACCGTGCGCGTTAAACGCTCGAACAGACGCTATTCTTCCCCGGGAGACCGTTTGTTCGACATATTCAATATCGGGTTCATGCTTTGTCTGGTCATCGTGACGCTGTATCCGTTTCTGAACACGTTGGCCGTAGCCTTGAACGATGCGAACGACGCGGTTCGCGGAGGCATTTATTTGTGGCCGAGAGTGTGGACCGGGAAAAATTTTCAATACGTATTCAGCGAGGCGCTCATTATTCATTCGACGTTCATTTCGATTCTGCGGACGGTGATCGGCACCGTCGTGACGGTGTTCTGCTCGGCGATGGTCGCCTACACGATTTCCCGCCGGGAGTACGTGCTGCGCAAATTCGTCTCGGTCGCTTTCATCTTTACGATGTATTTCAGCGGCGGCCTCATTCCGGGATATTTGCTTATCCGCGATCTCGGCATGGTCGGCAGTTTCTGGGTGTACATCATTCCCGGCCTGATCGGCGTATTCAACCTGATCGTCATCCGCTCGTTTATCGACGGGCTGCCCGACGGCATTCTGGAAGCGGCGCGGATCGACGGAGCAGGGGACTTCGCGATGTTCATCCGGGTCGTACTGCCGCTCATCGTGCCGGTACTGGCTACCGTTGCACTGTTCAGCGCGGTCGGGCAGTGGAACTCGTGGTTCGACGTATTTTTGTACAACTCGTCCAAAGATAATCTAAGCACGCTGCAATACGAACTGATGAAAATATTGCAAAATACGAACACGACGACGTCCCAGTCGGCAGCCGACGTATTCGCCAGCAGCGGCAACACCGGCGCGCTGACCGTAACGCCGACGACGATCCGCGCGACGATGACGATTGTGGCCAGCGTCCCGATCATCCTCGTCTACCCGTTCCTGCAAAAGTACTTTGTCAAAGGAATGACTGTCGGCGGTGTGAAGGGCTGATGCCGGCGATGAGGCGGCTATTCGGGGAGTAAGCCTGCGCAAAAGTCAGGCTGCCCGGAAACCCCTGCGTTAGAGGCGATAGCTACAACCTGCCTGGCTGCACGAAGAAAACCTGCAAAAATACATGAATTTGCTTCCTTGATCGCTGGATACGGAGAATTCCTGCAATTGTGCAGGCTTTTCAGCGGGGACATAGGATCAGGTTCACTTTCAGCGAAAATTCCTGCACTTTTGCAGGTTTTTCGCCAAAATAAGCCGATTTCAGAGGGAAAACCTGCACATTTGCAGGTTTTTTCTGCATCCCGTGCAGCTCCCAGCGCGCGGTGCTGCGCTTCATGACGGCGGTCAGTCGACCGCATTCCTGCCAAGCTACTCCTGCCTAGTTGCGCAGTTCCACGGCCTGCGCCGGGTGAGGCGCAAGTTGGGAAAAAGCGGTCTCACGGGTTCCCCTAGCCCTGAATAGTGCCGCGACTTTCTCGGGCTGCCTGGAAAGTGCAAGCTTTTTTACCCCCAAAACAGCTTGCGTCAATTCGTGAAAAGTACTCGAACCGGTTTTGTAGGTTCGTGTAGATTTTTATAGTTGAGGGTTTAGACTGAATAATGAAAGCGGTTTAATATCAATCTAAAGTTGAGCCAAATGTCTTTAAGGGGGAATTTTTCAAGTGAAGAAATTAACCGGGAAGAAAGTCGCGGCTATCGCTGTACTGACATTATCTCTCATATCTTCAGGGTGTGCGGTGAAAAACCAAACGGATGCACAAACAAAAAATACGGCCCCAAATGACCCGGCTCCCGTTACAAATTCGAGCAGTGCCGTCAAATCCAATTTGCCCAACATTCAAATTTTGGCAATGGGCGGCACGATCGCCGGAACCGGCTCTGTTGCCACGCAAACTACCGGTTATCAAGCGGGGGTTCTGACTCCGGATCAGCTTATTGAAGCGGTGCCATCGCTAAAAGATATTGCCAACCTGTCCGCTGCCCAAGTGGCGAAAATCGATTCAGGCACATCCAATACCGATGCCATCATGATCAAGCTGGCGAAGGAAGTCCAAAAGACATTGGATGATCCGAAGTATGACGGCGTTGTCATCAGCCACGGTACCGATACATTGGAGGAGACTGCCTATTTCCTCGATTTGACCGTTCATTCCGACAAACCGGTCGTGATCGTCGGTTCCATGCGTCCCTCTACGGCCATATCGGCTGACGGCCCGTTAAACCTGTACAACGCTGTAGCGTTAGCCGGTTCTAAAGAAGCCCAGGGCAAGGGTGTCCTGATTTCCTTGAACGACAAGATCGGAAACGCTCGCGATACTTTTAAAACCAGCACTACCGGCGTTGATACTTTCAAAAATCCGGAACTGGGTTACCTTGGATATATGCAGGGAGGTAAACCTTACTTTTACAACTTGCCGGTTAAAAAACATACAAGCCAGTCCGAATTTGACATTCGCAACATGACTGAAGATAGTTTGAAGCGCGTAGATATCGTCTACTCTCATGCCAATGACGACCGTATATTGGTTGACGCCGCGGTTTCAGCCGGAGCAAAGGGCATTATCCACGCCGGTACAGGCGACGGCTCCATTCATGAGAAAACGCTTCCGGGTCTGCAGGATGCTGTAAAAAAAGGTGTTGCCGTTGTTCGCGGTACCCGCGTGCCTGAAGGTATAGTTACCAGAGAAAAAATGGATGACGACAATAAATTTATCACTTCCGACAATCTCAGCCCGCAAAAAGCACGCATCTTGTTGATGTTGGCGCTCGCCAAAACCCAAGATCCGCAAAAGATTCAAGCGTATTTCAACCAATACTGAGAGATTATTCGAGTGCGCCGCTCCGTTCAGGGGCGGCGTTTTTATTTGTGAAGCCAGGGGTGTGCATATGTTGGATTAGTGGACATTTATTAGAAAACCAAGTTTAGTCCACCAAAACAAAATCATTCGAATTTCCGTTTGAAAGCGCGAACATTATAATCGGTTTACATAGGCGCTGCGAATGTGCATCTGCGGCAAGGAGGCTGATATGTCATTGTTTTCGTAAAAAAGAGAGCAACCAGGGAGTGGATAGCCGGACTGTTATTTGCGTCGCCGGTGCTGCTGGGATTTCTGATTTTTGTAGTCGGACCGCTGGCGTATACGTTCATTTTGAGCTTTACCGAGTACAATGTAGTTTCGGCTCCCCGTTTTATCGGTTTGGTGAATTACAGGGACCTTTTGGGGGGCAAGGACACCTTTTTCTTTCCTGCCGTGCGGGCCACTGCGTACTATGTGCTGATCAGCGTGCCGGCCGGAGTCGTGTTTGCGTTTGCGATGGCGATTCTTTTGAACCGGCGGATTAAAGGCAGGAGTGTGTTTCGGGCGATTTTTTATTTGCCGGTCATCATTCCCGCTGCCGCCGCCTCCATGATTTGGCTGTGGCTGCTGCAGCCGGATTTTGGCGTCGTGAACTATGTGCTGGACAGTCTGCATCTGCCGACCTCGCTTTGGCTGTCGTCCGACAGCACGGTGATGCCGACGTTCATTTTGTTGAGCTTGTGGACGACGGGCAACATGATCGTCATTTTTTTGGCCGGACTGCAATATATTCCGTCCCACCTGTACGAAGCCATCGAGGTCGACGGCGGCAGCGCGCTGCATAAGCTTGCGTATATTACCGTTCCGATGAGCTCGCCGATTGTTTTTTTCAACACGGTTATCGGCTTTATCAACGGGTTTCAAACGTTCGTGCAGCCGCATGTCATGACGCAGGGCGGGCCGAACAAGGCCAGCTATTTGTACGTGTATTATTTGTTCAAGGAAAGCTTCCAGTTTTCCAGGTTCGGCACTTCAAGCGCCAGCGCGGTGCTGCTGTTTCTCGTCATGCTGCTGATCACCGGCGTATGCTTCAAGCTTTCCAACTCGCTCGTCTATTACGAAGACCAGGAGCGGCGCCAATGAAGACTAAACATATGCTTTCGCAGGCAGCGATTTATGCCATTTTGCTCATGGGCAGCATCATTTGTTTGTTTCCCATTTATTGGATTTTTCGTACGACTTTAATCGATATGGGCCAAATTTTTCAGAAACCGCCGCAGTTTATTCCGGCAGCTTTGCAATGGAGCAATTTTGCTACTGCTTTGGGCAATTATCCTTTCGGCACTTACTTTTTGAACAGTGTGCTGGTGACCGGGCTTTCCGTGCTGGGCGTGCTGCTGACCGCTTCCATGTGCGCCTACAGTTTCTCGAAAATTCAGTGGCCGGGGAGGAACCGCGTGTTCGGAGTCATTTTGACGGGGATGATGCTGCCTTTTTTCGCCGTCATGATCCCGCATTTCATCGGCTGGAAAATGCTTGGGCTCACCGACACGCTCGTGCCGCTTATTGCTCCGTCCTGGTTTGGATGCGGCGTGTTTCATATTTTTTTGCTCAGGCAGTTTTTCCTGTCGATTCCGCGCGATCTGGATGAAGCGGCCAAAATGGACGGCGCCGGGCACGCCCAAATTTATTGGACCATCATCGTGCCGCTCGGCAAGCAGGCGATGACCGTCGTCGGTTTGCTGGCGTTTTTGGCCAGTTGGAACGATTTTCTCGGTCCGCTCGTGTTCATCACGTCCGAGAAGCACTACACGCTTATGCTCGGCTTGACGCTGTTTCAAGGCTCGTACTCGGCGCAGTGGAATTACATGATGGCCGCCACTTCGATCATCGTGCTGCCGTCGCTGCTGCTGTTTTTGTTCGCGCAGAGGGCGCTTATAGAAGGCATCACCATGACCGGCATCAAAGGCTAGGCAAGGAGGTTAAAAAAGCCGACTTTGATCAAGTTGATTCTGCTCATAGACGAGCGCAAGGAGGTATGACATGCCAACCGATGCAAAGGGTTTCAAAAAAGCGCTTGCCGTTTTGACCGTGTGTATTTCCGTTCTGACGCTGCTTGCCAGTCCGAGTCCGGCGCTTGCGGCTAACGACCCGGGAATGCCCGTATTTGGCGGGGCGGCGAATCCGGTGCCTGCCGAACCTGTGTCTTATACCGTGAACAGCATGATGCAAGCGATGTACGATACGGAGAAGGGCGGGACCGATTTCTGGATGGACCGCATGCTGTCCAGACCCGGCAACGATCCGGAAGGCTCCGATTTGATGACGAGGGGCAGGAGCGCCTATATGAAGGTGCACAATCCGGGCGTCCTCGGCTTTGCGGGTTCTTTTGCGTATCAGGACAATTTGAACGATAGGGACGCCTACACCGTTGCCGTTTCACCGGGAAGCTTCAGCGAGAATGTGTCCAAACGGCTGCAGACGCCGAGTTACTGGCAGAGCGAATTCAATGCAAGCGGCGTGCAAATTACGCAAAAGAAATTCATTACGCAAAACAATGTTTTCGTCACTTTGCTGTACATAACAAATCTTCATGCATAACCTGCTGAACAACGGAAAAGCAAGCCCCGGATACTACCTGGTCAATTTCGGAAAAGTGACGGACATGAGCTTCTCGGCGCTGGACCCGGTCTGGCTCGGCAAAGAAACAGCCGAACAGGCCATGAAAGCACTAGCGCCCAAAATCCAGCCGGAAATCAAAGGAAGATACGGCAAGTAATAAACACCAACGATGCGTGCCGAAACCGCGCCCTCCTTCAATTGAACTTCATTGAAGGAGGACGGTTTCGGCGACTTCCGTCGGTCGCCGGATACAAAACAAAGCCGCCGTCGTCCGCTCGCCGCTGCATACAAAGCAGATCCGCCGCGCCCTGCCCGCCGTCCGCATACAAACCAGACCCGCCGCCATCCGTCTGCCGCCCGCGTACAAACCAGATCCGCCGCGCCCTGCCCGCCGCCCGCGAACAAACCAGACCTGACGCCATCCGTATACCGCCCGCGTACAAACCAGATCTGCCGCCATCTGTCCGCCGTCCGCCGACAAACCAGATCTACCGTCGCCCATCCGCCACGCTCCAGTACTTCCATCTGTCCCCAG
The DNA here is from genome assembly GCF_059820445.1 of Paenibacillus sp. sgz302190. NCBI lineage: Bacteria > Bacillati > Bacillota > Bacilli > Caryophanales > Paenibacillaceae > Paenibacillus > Paenibacillus sp. sgz302190. Next base: position 119,968 of record NZ_JBZYAO010000021.1, on the reverse strand, counting down.
CCTAAAAAACCTGCAAAAGTGCATCTTTTTCCCCGACAGTACGCCTGCAGCGCAATATTCCTGCAAAAATACAGGCTTTTCAGCGTATATATGAGCTCAAAGCGGTTTGAGCCGGGAATTCCTGCACAATTGCAGGCTTTTCCTCAAAACGAACCACATATGCGGAAAAAGCCTGCACTTTTGCAGGTTTTTGGCGCATGGCCGGTGACGTATTCGTCATCCGGCTTTTCTGCATCGCTTTTCCTGCAAGTGACTACTCCTGGCGATTATTGCTATGGTACCCGCGGAGGAATTGCCGCCGGTTTTGTCGAAATAAGTTTTGTCGAATTAAGGTACTAGTCGAACTTAGTACTATGAATTATGCTGCGTTCCCTTACAATAGGAGCAAGGAGAACGTCACAACGTTGGAGGGCAGCATGATGCTAAAAGTGAAAATAACGGGAACAGGGGTCTATTTGCCGGGGCGCCGGATTACGGCTGCGGAAATGGACCGCAAATTGAACGTTGCACAGGGCTGGGTGAGCAAAAAGACGAATGTGCTGACCCGGCATTTTATCGATAAAGAGACTGCTTCCGAAATGGGAGCGAGGGCGGCGCAGCGGGCGCTTGAAGCTGCCGGACGGGATTTTGCGGAAATCGATTGCCTCGTTTGCGTCAGCGGCACGATGGAACAGCCGATCCCGTGTACGGCTGCTCTGATTCAGAGAGCGATGGGGCAGGAGCAATCGGGCGTGCCTTCGTTCGACATCAATTCCACCTGCCTCAGTTTTGTGGCCGGGCTGGATATCATGTCGTACATGGTTCACGCCGGGCGCTACAAAAGGGTGCTGTTGGTATCGACGGAAGTGGCGTCCAAAGGGCTGAACTGGCAGCACAAGGAGAGCGCCGCCCTGTTCGGGGATGGGGCGGCAGCGGCTGTTATCGAACAGGCGGGGTCGGAAGAGCGCTCAGGCATCGTGTTTGCGGCGATGGAGACGTACAGCGGCGGTGCGCATTATTCGGAAATACGCGGCGGCGGAAGCGCCCGGCATGCCAAGGAGTACGGTGAAGAATCCGCAGCGGACTACTTGTTCGACATGAACGGAGAGGCGATTTTCCGGATGGCTTCGAGGCTGCTTCCGGACTTTTTGCGGCGGATTTTGTCCGCAAGCGGCAGCGATATCCGGGATTACCGGCTCGTCATCCCGCACCAGGGCAGCGCGATGGCGATGCGGCTGCTGCGCCGCAAGCTGGGCATATCGGAGGAGCAGCTGATGTACATTACCCCGGACCACGGCAATACGATCGCCGCCTCGATTCCGATGGGGCTGCACGAGGCAATCCGGCAGGGGCGGATCGGGCGCGGCGACCGGGTGCTTTTGCTCGGAACGTCGGCGGGCTTCTCGTTGGGAGGCGTCGATTTTGTGTACTGAAGGGACGCCGGGGCAGCGGCCGCTCCGCAGGGTGCTGATCACGGGGGGCCGGGCTCCGGCCGCCCTGGAACTGGCCCGCCTGCTCGCTGCGGCGGGCTGCGAAGTGTACGCAGCGGAGAGCGCTGCGCATCATTTGTGCCGCGTTTCATCGGCCGTGAAACGAAACTTTGCGGTGCCGAGTCCGGCCCGGCATACGGCCGATTTTATTTCCGCGCTGGAGGACATCATCCGGCGCGAGGGCATTGATTTGCTGCTTCCGACCTGCGAGGAAGTGTTTTATGTGGCTTCGGCGCGGGAGCGGCTCAGCCGCAGCTGCCGCGTGTTTGCGCCTCCGCTCGGGCAGCTGCGCACCCTGCACAGCAAGTGGGCGTTCATCCGCCGGGCGGAAGCGCTGGGCTTCGCCGTGCCGGAGACACGGCTGCTGCGCACCGCCGGGGAGCTCGCCGAATACGCGGGAGCGGGCGGCGGTGGCGCAGCGGCGGCTTCCGCGTTCCCGGAAGGGTACGTGCTGAAGCCGGAATATTCGCGGTTCGCCGCCAAGGTTCGGATCGTGAAGCTGTCCGGCACCTTCTGCGGTCGTTCGACGTCGGAACAGGCGCAAGCGTCAGCTCGGGCGCAAGCGTCGGCACAAGCACAGACGCCGGCGGCAAACCCGGAGGCGTTCGGCTGCCCCTGGGTGGCGCAGCAGTATATTGCCGGCCGCAGCGTCTGCACGTACAGCGTCGCGCTCGAGGGGCGCCTGACCGCCCATGCGGCCTACGGCTCGCAGTATGCTTTCGGCGGCGGCGCGAGCATTTACTTCGAGCCGCTTGCTCATCAGGCGGCGCTGGAGTGGGTTCGCAAGTTTGTGAGACTGGAAAATTTCAGCGGACAAATCGCTTTTGATTTTATAGAAACGGCGGACGGGCGGTTGTTTCCGATCGAATGCAACCCGCGGACGACCAGCGGCATTCATCTGCTTGCGGCGGAGCCCGGCATGGCGGATGCTTTTGTGCAGCCGGAAGCTTTGCAGGGCCGCATCGTCGAGCCGTCGCCTCACGTGCGGAGGATGCTCGGACTGCCGATGCTGGCTTACGGCTTGTCCGGGCAGAGCGCCTGGCGCAGCCTGCCGGAATGGCTGCGCAAGCTGGCGGCGGCCAAGGACGTCATTTTCAGACGGTCGGATCCGAGGCCGTATCTGGAGCAGCTGCCGATGCTGGCCGATATGCGAAAAATCGCCTCCGCGCAGGGCATTTCGCTCATCGAAGCATCGACATCCGATCTGGAATGGAACGGTGATGAGCTATGAGAGCGTTAGTAACCGGCGGGACCGGTTTTTTGGGGCGGCGTCTGGCTGTCCGGCTTTGCCGGTCGGGTTGGGACGTCACCGCCATGGGAAGAAGGGCGGATGCAGGCCGCGAGCTGGAAGCTCTCGGTATCCGGTTCGCGCAGGCCGATTTGCGCAGCGCAGAGCAGACGGCCGCCGCTTGCGCCGGGCAGGACGCCGTATTTCACTGCGGCGCTTTATCCGCATCGTGGGGGGCTTACGGGCTTTTTTACGACGCCAACGTCAAAGGGACGGAACATCTGCTTGCCGGCTGCTTCCGGCACGGGGTCGGCCGGTTCATCCACGTATCCACGCCGAGCGTGTACTTCGGCGCGGCGCACAGGATGAACGTCAGCGAGGCCGACCCGCTGCCGGCGCGCCAGGCAAGCGCCTATGCCGCGACGAAGCGGCTTGCGGAAGCCGCCGTGGAACGCGCCTGCGCTGCCGGTCTGCCGGCCGTGATCGTGCGGCCGAGGGCGATTTTCGGGCCCGGCGATGCGTCGATCCTGCCCCGGATTATTGCGGCGAACGCCACGAGGGGCGTTCCGATGATTGACGGCGGCCGGGCGCTGATCGACCTCACTTACGTGGACAACGTCGTCGATGCGCTCCTTTTGTGCCAAAGCGCACCGGCCGCCGTGCTTGGCCGCGTCTACAACATCACGAACGGGGAGCCCTTGCCGTTCGCGGAGGCGGCCGCAAGGCTGTTCGCCAAGCTTGGCGTGCCGCTGCGACCGAAAAAGCTGCCGTTCGCAGCCGCCTATGCGGCAGCGGCGGCGATGGAACTGGCGGCGCTGTGGCTGCCGGGATCGCGCGAGCCGCTGCTGACGCGGGCGATGGCGGGGATGCTCGGCCGCAGCCAGACGCTCGACATCAGCGCGGCGCGCCGCGATTTGGGCTATGTGCCCCGCATCGGCGTGGACGAGGGGCTGGACGCTTTTGCAGCCTGGTGGAAGGAGCGGGAAGGCTATGGCAAGTAAGCTGCCGACAACGGCAAAAGTGAAGCTGCAGCTGTTCGCTGCCGGCTACTGCAAACACCCGGAATGGGTAACGATTCGCGGAGGAAAGCCGGGCGTCTGCCGCATTCCGGCGCTGTTCGCGCTGATCGAGCATCCGCGGGCGGGCTTCTTGCTGTGGGACACCGGCTATGCCGAGCGGTTTCTTGCGGAGACGGAGCGTCTGCCGAACCGGCTGTACCGGATGACGACGCCGGTCGTGTTTCGTGAGCCGGACAGCGCCGTCAGGCAGCTGCTTGCTTGCGGCGTCCGCCCGGAGCAGGTGAACGGCGTCATCATTTCGCATTTTCATGCCGACCATGTGGCAGGATTGAAAGATTTTCCGCACGCGGCATTTTGGTACGCGCCCGAAGCGTATGATGCCGTGCGGCATCTGCGCGGCATGGCCGCTCTGCGCAGAGCTTTTTTGCCGGGACTGCTGCCGGACGATTTCCTGCAGCGGTCCCGCTTTATCGAGCGCAGCTCGCAGGTCGCGCTGCCGCCCGAGTTCGGGTTCCCCTGCGCGATGGACGTGCTCGGCGACGGCAGCCTGCTGGCGGTCGAGCTGCCGGGCCACGCCGAGGGGCAGATCGGCCTGTTCCTGTCGACGGAACGGCACGATTATTTGCTCTGCGCGGATGCGGCCTGGTCGAGCCGGGCGTACCGGGAGAACCGCCCGCCGCACCCTTTGACCGGGCTGATCATGCCGGACAAGCGCCAATACGACGAGAGCTTCGAGCGCTTGGTCCGCCTGCACCGGGAAATCCCCGGGCTTCGCATCGTTCCGTCGCACTGTCCCGAGATTTGGGAAAACTGGATCCAGGGAGGCGTTCCGCTCTAATGCCGACCGATACTCTGCAAATCGCATATTGCTACGCGGCCGCCCGGATGAGACAGCGGTGGACCGACCGCGGACAGCTCGAACGCTGGCAGGAGGAGAAAGTGCGCCGCCATCTGGAACGGGTGCGGCAAGCGTCGGCGTTTTACCGCGAGCTTTGGGGAGATATGCCGGCGGCGGAGTGGCGCCGGTTTCCCGTCATCGACAAGCAGATGATGATGGATCATTTCGACGCGCTCAATACGGCGGGCATCCGCAAAGCTTCGGCGTTCGAGCTCGCTCTGGAGGCGGAGCGGACGCGGGAGTTTACGCCGATGATCGGCGGGATTACCGTCGGCCTGTCCTCCGGCACTTCGGGCAGCCGCGGGCTCTTTCTGGTCAGCCGGCGGGAACGGCTGGCATGGGCCGGAACCGTGCTGGCCAAAATCTTGCCCGGCTCGCTGCTTGGCCGTCACCGGATCGCCTTTTTTCTGCGGGCGAACAGCAATTTATACGGCTCGGTGGGCAGCCGCAGGCTGCAGTTCCGGTTTTACGATCTGCTCGATTCCCCGGAAGAGCACCTGGAACGGCTTAACATGCAAAAGCCTACGCTGCTCGTTGCCCCGCCGTCCATGCTGAGGCTGCTCGCCGACGCGAAGCGGGAGGGCCGGCTGCATATCGAGCCGGAGCGTATCGTCTCCGTCGCCGAGGTGCTCGACCCGCTGGACCGGCGAATCATGGAAGCGGCTTTCCGCCAGACGGTGCATCAGGTGTATCAATGCACCGAGGGGTTTTTGGCCGCCACCTGCCCGCACGGAACGCTGCACCTCAACGAAGACGTCGTCTGCGTGCAAAAGGAGTACGTGGACCGCGGACTGCGCAAATTCGTGCCCATCGTGACCGACTTTTCCAGATTCACGCAGCCGATCGTCCGCTATCGTCTTAACGATTTGCTGACGGAGCGGGCGGAGCCGTGTCCTTGCGGCTCGCCCTTTACCGCGATCGAGCGGATCGAGGGCCGGTGCGACGATCTGTTTTATTTGCCTACCTTGGAGGGGGACCGGCTGGCACCGGTATTTCCCGATTTTATTTCCCGGTGCATCATCGGCGCATCCGAACAGGTCAGCGCCTACCGCGCGATTCTCCATGCGCCGGAGCGGCTGGAAATTTCGCTGCAGGTGGACGATGGGCGGGGGGAGACCGAGGCTCGGGTTCAAGCCGCTGTCCGCAGCTCGCTTGAAGCTTTATGCGGCCGCATCGGCTGCCGGATGCCCGAAATCATTTTTACCAGCTTCCATCATGTGCCCGGAGACCGCAAGCTGCGCCGCGTGGAAAGGAGATTTACGCATGTCGACGGACATCCGCTTTTATGACAAAAACACGATAAAAAGCATGAATTGGCCGGAAACGGAAGACGGCTCATATGCGAAACGGTTTTTGCTCCCGTTCTTCGAGCAGCCGGCTGAAACGCTCATTCCCAACGTGCGGACGAAGCTGCATGCGCTGAAGCTGGACGAACACGTGCTGCCCGTTACCGAGAACGACGGCGAATACGGGAATTCTTACGTATGCTCGCCTTATACGCACTATATCAGCTACGCCAGACAGGAATTGTATTTGCTCAAATCGCGCGCCGCCCGGCTGCTGCTTCCGGCGCTGCTCGGCGGTCTGGGGCTGCTGCTGAAAGCGGGCCGTTTCAACCGGACCGTCCATGTCAACAATTGGCTGCTGTCGACGAACTTATATCCCAACCTGTCCGACAGGCATATCGACGAAGCGGTTGCGCTATTGCTGGACACATTTCCTCGGCATACGCTGGTGTTCCGCTCTTTGAACCGCACGACGAACGGCGCGCTGATGGACGCTTTGCAGTTGCGCGGATTCCGCCTTGTGCCGAGCAGGCAAATTTATTTTCTCCGGCCTTCGGAGGAAGCGGGAACGAACGCGAAAGCGCGCTGGCTCCTGAAGCGGGACTATGGGCTTCTGGAGGCGCATCGCTACGAGGTGTTGGGTCCCGAGCAGTTGTCGGAAAAGGACGTTCCGCGGCTGTCCGCCCTGTACAAGTCGCTTTACCTGGATAAATATTCGTATCATAATCCGCAGTTCGGCGACCGTTTTTTTGCGCTTGCGCTGAAGGAAAAGCTCCTGCAGTTCCATGCGCTGCGCAGCCGGAATACGGGGAGCATCGATGCGGTTTTGGGCTATTTTTGCCGCAATGGCGTCATGACGACTCCGGTGTTCGGCTACGATACGTCGCTGCCGCAGGAGCTCGGGCTGTACCGTATGCTCTCGGCGGTGTTGCTTGACATTGCCCGCCGCAGCGGGCATCTGCTTCATGAAAGCTCCGGCGCGGCGCAGTTCAAACGCAATCGCGGAGCCGTCTCCGATATGGAGTACAGCGCGGTATACGGCGCGCATCTCCCGGCCTACAGGCAGGCCGGATGGGCGTTTCTCCATAACGTCCTGGACAAAATCGGCGTACCGCTAATGCGAAAATATAAGCTGTAAAGGAGGCTCTGTGCGATGGGAAACGAACCGAAGGTCGCGCTGGTTACCGGAGCGTCAGGGGGCTTCGGGCTGCGAACGTCCGTCGCTCTGGCGGGAAGCGGGTACCGCGTCATCGCGGCCATGCGCAATTTGCAGAAGCGGGAACTGTTGCTTAAGCACGCAGAGCAGGCAGGCGTTTCGGCGGCGGAAAATATTGAAATCGTTCGCATGGATGTAACCGATCATGACGCGGTAGAGGCGGTTGTGGAAGACATTATGCGCACCTATGGGCGCATCGATGTGCTGGTCAACAATGCGGGCTTTGCCGCAGGCGGATTTGTCGAGGATGTGCCGATGGACGTATGGAGGGAGCAAATGGAGACGAATCTGTTCGGTGTCATCGCCGTCGCCAAGTCGGTTCTCCCTTACATGCGGAAGCAGCGATCAGGCGTCATCATCAACGTGAGCAGCGTGAGCGGGCGCTCGGGATATCCGGGCTACGGGCCTTACTGCACGTCCAAATTCGCCGTCGAGGGCTTCAGCGAGTCGCTGCGGCTGGAAATGAAGCCTTATGGAGTCGACGTCGTGCTCGTCGAGCCGGGGGCGTACCGGACTGACATTTGGCAAAAAGGGTTTGACGCCATCAGCGCCCCGGAGGAGTCGGCATACCGGAAGCCGCTGCATAAAGTGCTCGAATTTTCGCGCCGGACAGCCGAAACCGCTTCCGACCCGGGGGAAGTGGCCGATACGATCGTGCGAATCGCCGGCTCGGACAAACCGCGGCTGCGGTATCCTCTGGGACGCGGCGTCATCGCCGGCTTGTGGGGCAAAGCGCTGCTGCCGTGGAAATGGTACGAAGCCGTCCTGCTGCGCTTCCTCAAATAAAAAACGCGACAGCTGCGCATATCCGCACGGCTGCCGCGTTTTCTCATTTAACCAAATATTTGACGAGTTCATCGAGCATGAGATTGGCTGAAATGATGCCGCCGGACGAGTTCCAAATGCCGTCATTCACTTTGTGCACGTTGCCCGCTTTGACCACATTCAAATTTTTCCAGAGCGCTTCCTCCTGCCATGCTTTCTCGTTCTTCGTCGTTTCGCTTTTGTCGTCTTCCAGCGTGAAGTAGAATAGGACGTCGCCTTCCAGCTCGGGGATGCGCTCTTTCGGAATAATGTCGGCGAACGTATCTTTGTTTTGAACGGCAGGTCGCTTCAGGCCAACGGTTTTCAAAATATTGCCGGCAAACGTATCGTTATAATAAATACGGACTTTATCCCCTACGTAAAAGCGGGCCAGCGAGACTTGCGAGTTCACTTTGTCTCCGAGCTTTTGCTTGACTTCGGCGAGATGCTTGTCAAATTCGGCCAGTTTTTTGCCACCTTCTTCTTTTTTGTTCAAAGCTTCGGCAAACAGCATGAAGTTGATTTTCCAGTCTGCCTGCAGACGCTCGGACAAGACGGTCGGAGCGATCGCAGACAGCTGATCGTAAATTTTTTCCTGGCGGATCTTGTTGCCGATAATCAGGTCGGGCTTCAGCGATGTGATAAGCTCCAGATTCGGCTGCTGCTCGTCTCCGACGATTTGCACGCCTTGCAGATCGTTTTTCAGGTGCGGGTAGTAGGGCTCAACGCCCCATGCCCGGACCATGCCGACAGGCTTGACGCCGAGAGCCAAAATGTCCTCGACACCGTCGTTGACCAGGACGACGACGCGTTCCGGCTGCTTTTTGATCGTTGTCGTGCCCATGGCATGCTTGACGGTGTATTCCACCGCAGCGGCCGGAGCGGCAGTGGCCGGCGCTGTGGCGGGAGGCGGCGAGCCTGCGGCGGGTTTGCCGCTGCCGCAGCCTGAGAGCGCGAGGGCCAGCGAAAGCAGCAAAGTTGCTGCGATAGCTGCAAATTTTGTACGTTGAAACATGGTGTCTGTTCTCCCCTTTTACAATGATAATGAGAATTGTTATCATAAAATAGTGTAAAGTTTGCATGCCGATTCGTCCATGCCTTCAAGTATCCCGGTTTTGCCCGATTGTCACATCGGCTGCCGGATGAATAGAGGAGTTAGCTGCCTGCTATGGAACATACGCTGTATTTGTTTTCATCCGTGCGTACTTACAAAAGGACCGGAGAAGCCGTGGTTCGCCTTCGCCGTGTGCCGTTTCCGATGCTTTGCCTTGTCGTGAGAGGAAAGGCGGAAGTGCTGTTGGACGGCGCCGTCTATGAGGCGGAGCCGTACCGGCTGTTTTTCCTGCATCCGGGCATGTCGGTTGACGCTGCCGTGCTGTCCGACGAGTTGGAGTGCCAGATCGTCTTCATGCGCGCCGTTACGGTTTCCAGGCATAGAGGCGCATGGAATTTAAGCGGCGGCGATGGCGCGGGGCCGCCGGAGCATATGCCGCAGGGCTGCATCCCGATCGGCGAAGAGCGGCTGCTGCCGGAGCGGTTTCAGCGGCTGGCCCAATCGGCCATGGAGCGCTCCGGGCTGCGCGATCCGAACTTGCAGCTGCAGGAGCTGCTGCATGTCATCGCGAGGGACGCGGCGGCGCAGAGCGAGGTGCGCACGGGGAACGAAGCAATCGATCGAAGCATCGCTTATATGCACAAGCAATATGAGCGGAAGCTGAGCCGCGATACGCTGGCCCAAATAGCCCGGCTGTCGCCGAATTCCTTTTGCCGCAGCTTCAAAAAAGCGACCGGCGTGTCGCCGACCGACTATGTGAACCAAATCCGGCTGCAGCATGCGAAGCAGCGGCTTAGTTCGGGCGGCTCCGTTAAGGAGGTGTCGGCGTCCGTCGGTTTTGACAGCGAGTATTACTTCAGCCGTCTGTTTAAGCGGCATTCCGGCATTCCGCCTGCCCTTTACATAAAACGGTATCAGTTGAGAGTCGCCTCCGCTTCACGTTTTGGCTACCATGACAACTTGGCTGCGATTGGCGTCGAGCCTGTTGCAGCGATCGATTGCCATCCATATCCGGGGATGAGCGATGCCGAGCACAGGCGCTTGTGCAGCGTGCAGCTGGAGGAGTTGAAGCGTTCGAAGCCGGAGCTGATCGTGGCGGATTTTTCGCATCAGGCTTTGTACGATACATTCAAAAGTATCGCGCCGACGGTGCTGATGAAGTTCCATATGGATTGGCGCGTCACGCTGCTGAAGCTGGGGGAAATGTTCGACAGGGACAGCGAGGCCCTGCGGACGGTGCGGCAGTTGGAAGAGCGGACCGCCAGGGTGCGGAAAATGCTTGCTCCCGCCTTCCGGGACGAGGGCGTCACCTACATGCAGGTCATTCACTCGCAGTTTCGCGTTCAAGGGACTGCGAACCATCCGCTGAACGATTTGCTGTATGCGGAGCTCGGCTTCAACCCGGGAAGCGGCGTGCCCCGCGGGGCAATGAGGGAGCATTTTACGCCGGAGCAATTTCCCGACCTGGACGCCGATCATTTGTTCATTGAAAAGTTTTCCAGCCACCCGGAGATCGAGGAGACTTTCTCACAAATCCAGCGCCAGCGCCGCTGGCAATCGATCCGCGCTGTCCGGAACGGCCAGGCCCGGTTTATTCCGAATTGGCTGACGATGAGCTGGACGCCGCAGGGACGGCACCGGATTATCGACGAGCTCGTCTCGGTTTTCTGAAAAAGGTTTGGCCCGGCGCCGCCCGCCGAGAGTCATGATTCGTTCCTTGCGAAAAGCAGGGAATTGTTTTTTTACAATTATGATGATACAATTTGTATCATCATAAGAGGCGGTTGTGCTGCATTGCGGCAAAAGCAGCACCCAACGCGCGCGAACCCCGGGCGCGCGTTGGGTCGCCGACGCATGGCGGCGGTCAGAACCCCGGCGTTATTAGGAGCCGCGGAATTAGGAGTTTCGCGCGCGAGGGGCTTCGCGGGTGGGGAGCTTCGCAGGTGAGGAGCCGCATTCGCGAGGAGCTTCGCATGCGAGGAGCTATGCAGGTGAGGAGCTTGGCAAGTAAGGAGCTGCACTCGCGAGGAGATTCGCATGCGAGGAGCTTGGCAAGTAAGGAACTGCACTCGCAAGGAGATTCGCATGTGAGAAGCTTCGCAAGTATGCACTTACCTCGCAAGGAGCTTCACATGTGGGGGAGCTGCGGATACGAGGGGCTGTGCGCACGCTGCCGGCCAGGCGCCGACCGTTCTTTTTGAAAGCGTGTTCAAATCGGACAGGACGCTGCGGGCCTCGCGCTATTTTGATCCGGCAGTATATTTACTTTTACACTCGAAAGGACGGACTAGTACATGTTGAAAAGACTGCTTGTTGTTTGCACCACGTTGTTTGTATGCATCGCTTTGCTGCCGTTTGCGATTGCGGCCGCAGAAAGTCCCGCGTATTCTTTATCGGTCAGCGGCGATCAGGCCGGTTCCGATATTCGCGTCACGGTTAAAGGGGAGCATATCGAGGATATGTACAGCTATGAAATCAATGTAACATACGATACGAGCAAACTCCGCTTTAAAAAAGCGGTCAGCTCGGTTACGGGATTTTCCGTTCCGGCGATTGTGAAGGACGGTAAAGTGACTTTTGCGCACACGAAAGTGGGGCCAAAATCGGGCGAAAACGGCTCGGTCGAGTTGGCCGTTTTGACGTTTGAGAGCATCGGCGAGGGGGAAGCGGCCATCAAGCTGACGAGCGTCAAGAACGTCAACAGCCAACTGGCGGCAGCCGACTACACGCCGAATGTACAGCTGAATGTGAAGCCGCACGTCAGCGACAAGCCGGTCACGTTCGCCGACATTGCCGGCCATTGGGCAAAGAGCGGCATCGAACGAGCTGCAGGCCTCGGCATTGTGAACGGCTATGCGGACGGCACGTTCCGTCCGGAAGGGCAAGTGACGAGAGCGGAGTTTACGGCGATGCTGGTCAGAGCCGTCGACGTTCCGGTGAACGGCGGGATAACGCTGGCTTTCGCCGACGTGGACAGCATTCCCGAATGGGGCAAATCGTTCGTGTCGGAAGCGGTGTCGGCGGGCATCGTGACCGGCTACGACGACAACACGTTCCGCTCGGACAAGCTGATTTCCCGCGCCGAAATGGCCGTGATGGTCATGCGCGCAGCCGGCATCCGGGTGCCGGAAGGGGCGAAGTCCTCCTTCGCGGACGCCGATCAAATACCGGATTGGGCCCACGCCTACGTTGCGTCGGCTTTCAAAGAAGGGCTTGTTCACGGCCGTGACGGCAATGCGTTCGTGCCTTTCGATAACGCCACCCGCGCGGAAGCCGTGACGATGATCATCGCGCTGCTCGATCATAAAAAGTAGCCGCGCACCGGCTTCCGCTCCCTGGGGCGTTGCCGACCGGAGCAAAAACCGGCTGCGCCTTCGCACCGCGCGCAGCTCCCAGCGCTGCGCTGCATGACGGCGGTCGGTCAGCCAAGCCGGAACGTGAGCGGCCTAGGAGTCTGGCGGGTGACCCACGTAGAAGGTATATGGATGCAAAATGACAGTCATTATGCCGCGTAAGCGGCAATATATGCAGTCATAATTCACCCGGTATGCACAAAAGTATCTCCTCCCGCCAGACTCCAAGCGCAAAAAAACTGCAAAAGTGCAGTTTTTGCCCGATGGATACGCAGGCCATGACAAATTCCTGCAAATGTGCAGGCTTTTCGCCGCAAACATAGGCTCAGACTCATTTTCTCCGAAAATTCCTGCACTTTCGCAGGCTTTTCGCTTAAATGAACCATTTTTAAGGAAGAAGCCTGCACTTTTGCAGGTTTTTTCCTTGCCAAGCCGCCTTGTCCCCCACTTCAACTCCCCAATCCGTGTAGGAGAGGCATAGGTCGGGGAAGAGTGGCTGGCTGTGCCCTACGGTTCCTCTAACCCGGCACTTTATCATTTTTTCGCAGGTTTTCCCACTTCAGCTCCCAAACCAATGTAGGAGAGACATCGATAGGGGAAGAGTAGCTGACTGTGCCTCTCTTGTTCCTCTAACCCGGTACTTTATCAATTTTTCGCAGGTTTCCCCACTTCAGCTCCCCAATCCGATGTAGGAGAGGCATCGGTCGGGGAAGAGCGGCTACGACTCTCCAATGCACGTTGTCTCCACAGCCTGACTTTTGCCGGTTTTTGCGCAGCACGGCCTCGCAACAGCGTAACGCGCGCCGGGGATACGCTCGCGCGTACCACCGAAGCGCCTGAGATACGCTCGCGCGCAGTCGAAGCGCTCGGGGTACGCTTGCATGTACAGCCGAAGCGCCCGAGATTCGCTCGCGCTTGGGCAGCAGAAGCGTGCAAAAAGACTACCCCGAAGCGGGAAACTACGGGGTAGTCTTTTTGCCGTTCAGTTCTGGAGGAAGCCTTCCAGAGCGGCGGTCGGCTTGCCGTCGCTGCCCCATGCGCCCAATTTGTAGCCGCCGTTGTAATTCGGGAACGCTTCCGGTTCCCAGTAAAAGACGCCCAGCCCTTTGCCGTTTGGCAGCGATTTCGTTTTGCTGACCATATCGGCGACAAAGCTTTTGGCCTCGGCGGGACGGTCGTAGCTCATGCCGATTTCGGAGACCATGATTTCTTTGCCGAATTTGGCAATCATGTCGTTCATGGTCGTCAGCGTCTTGCTCGTTTGGGTCGACCAGTCGCTGTAAGAAGGATAAAGTGACATCGCGATCACGTCAAAGTTGGCGCCATTGTTGATAAGCCCGCTGATGTTCCACTGAAAGACGGCGTTGTCGGCGCCGTTCGCCAGATGGACGACCGTTTTCGTCGAGCTGCTGACGGATTTTACCGCATTGTGGCCGGTGTTGACCAGCCATGCATAATTTTTCATGTTTTTGGACGCTCTGCCGTCCTCCCACAGCATCCCGTCATTCGTTTCGTTGCCCACCTGCACCCATTCCGGCGTGACACCTTTGGCTTGCATCGCGAGCATCACATCGCGGGTATAGCTGTAAACGTTGTCCATCAACTGCTGAAACGTGAAATTTTTCCAGGCGGCAGGTTTGCTTTGCGCTCCCGGGTCCGCCCAGGTGTCGCTGTAGTGCAGGGTCAGCATGATCCGGAATCCCAGCTTTTTGGCGCGCTCAGCGAGCAGGGCGGCCCGTTCCTTGTTCATGTAACCGTTGCCATAATCGGACGACGGATTGACGAACACGCGGATGCGGACGGAATTGATTTGGTAGTCATCTTTCAAAATTTGTAAAATGTCGCGCTGGACGCCTTTTTTATCCTTCCATACGTAGCCTTGGGCTTCCATGCCCGGAACCCAGCTGATGTCCGCGCCTTTTGCGAAGGCGGCAGCCGCCTCCACACGGGCCGGCCCGGCGAAGTTCCCCGAACCAGCCGCAAGCAAAGTCAGGCAAATGGCCCAGATGAACATGAGACGAAACCTTTTTCTCAACATTGCGATTCTCCTCCATTTTGTTCAAATGCAATTCATATCCAAACCGCAAGCGCTTGCAAAACTGTGAGCCTCCTTTCCGCGACCGGGATAGTATACATCCTACTTTTTTCCTGGAGAGATAAAACCGTAGAAAACTATAATAACAGGGAAAATACTATCCACTTCGCCGAAATGGATTGAATTCTGTCATGAAGCGCTTACAATGAGGGGGAGTTTGCACAAAGCCGACAAAAAGGAGGAGAAAAACGTGAAAATCAGAAAGAGGCTGGCCATTGTGCTGATGGCGGCGGCTTTGTTCCAGGCGATGCCGGTTCCCGGTTCATATGCCGCGGTTCAGCCGGAGACGCCGATCCGGGTGAATCCGATCCCGGGGATCAGCCCTGATTTTATCAAGGGCGCGGATATTTCGATGTTAAAGCAGATTGAGGATCACGGGGGCGTCTATTACGACAACGGCGTGCGCAAAGACGCTTTGCAAATTTTCAAAGACCATGGGGTAAACTGGGTTCGCCTGCGCATTTGGAACAATCCGGATGACGCCAGCCGCATCGATAGCGGTGGCGGGGAGGCGATCACGCCGGCCGGAGGCCGCAACGACGAAGCGACGACCATAGCGCTTGCCAAAAGAGCGAAAGAACTGGGCCTCAAGGTGCTGCTCGATTTCCATTACAGCGATTATTGGGCGGACCCCGGCAAGCAGTACAAGCCATATGCGTGGAGGGATTTGTCGGGAACGGCTCTAGAGCAGGCCGTATACGATTATACGAAGCGGGTGATGAGCGATCTCACCGCGCAAAATGCGGCGCCGGACATGGTCCAGATCGGCAATGAGACGAACGGCGGCATGATTTGGCCGGACGGGAAGACGTGGCGGCAAAATGCCGGCGAAACGATCGGCGGCTATGACGGTTTTGCCCGCTTGCTGGAGCAGGGGGCGAAAGCGGTGCGGGACAACGATCCGAACCGGAACGATGCCGACCGGAAGATCAAAATCATGATCCATCTCGCCGACGGCGGGGACAATGAGCTGTACCACCGGGTCTTCGACCAGTTGAAGCAAAGAAATGTCGATTATGACGTCATCGGGTTTTCTTTTTATCCTTATTGGCACGGAACGATGGAGCAGCTGCAAAAAAACATGAACGACATTAGCGCCACGTACAACAAGGAAGTGCTTGTCGCCGAAACGGCTTACGCGTACACGCTGGACAATGCCGACAGCCAGAACAACAATTTTGGCGAAAACGAGGAAAATACCGGCGGCTACAAAGCTACTGTGCAGGGACAAGCCTCGGCCGTCCGCGACGTCATGAACGTTGTGGCGCAGGTGCCTGGCGGCAAAGGACTCGGCGTTTTTTATTGGGAGCCGGACTGGATTCCGGTGAAGGGTGCTGGCTGGACGGAAGGAGCGGACAGCGGCTGGGAAAACCAGGCGATGTTCGATTTTCAGGGCAACGTTTTGCCTTCTCTGGACGTGTTCAACCGCGTTTCCGCCGGCGGCGCAGTCGTTCCGCCTGTGTTAACAGGGCTTCGCCCGGTGAATATGACCGTGACTGTAGGCTCCTCCGCAGCGCTTCCGCTGACGGTAAAAGCCGATTATTCGGAGGATTCGGTCAGGAAGCTTCCCGTCGAATGGGAAGCCGTAGATGCGGAGCTGCTGAACAAGCCGGGAACTTTCACCGTGTACGGAACGATTGCGGGTGTTTCCGAAAAAGCGTCTGCCATCGTCACGGTAGAAGGCTTAACCAACTATGTGAGCAATCCCGGCTTTGAAACGGGGAATTTTGACGGTTGGACGATTGCCGGAGATACGTCCAAATTCAGAGTGAAGAACGAGCCGTCCAACGCCCACAGCGACGATTACTCCGTTCATTACTATGCCGATCAAGCATTTCAATTTACCGTCTCGCAGACGATTACGGGCTTGAAGAACGGAACTTACACGTTGAGCGCCAGAACGCAGGGCGGCGGCGGGGAAAAAAGCATGCGCCTGTTCGCCTCGGGCTTCGGCGGCTCGACGATGACGGCGGACATTCACAATACAAAATGGCACGATTGGCAGGAGCCTGTTTTGTCAGGAATCGAGGTTACGAACGGGCAAATCACGATCGGTATCGAGGCTGATGCCGAGACGGGAAATTGGGGCAATATCGACGATTTTGTCCTTGTGACGGACCATTCGGCGGCAGCTTTGACGGCGCCGGCCCAAGTGGCGCCGGGTGCCGAATTTACGGTGCAAGCCGGCGTTAGCGGCCTCGCCTACAAGGTGTACGCACAGGATTTGACGATCAACTACGACAGCGAACGGTTCGAATTCGTGAAGGCGGAAGCTGCGGCCGAGGGCACATCGCTTGTCGACATCGACAGCAGCACGCCGGGCGTGATCAAGCTGTTGGCGGCGTCCGGCAGCGGGCTCGCGGAGCCTGCGAATGTGGCGAAGCTCACTTTTAAGGCGAAAGCGGAGGGAGCGGGCAAAATCGCCATCGGGCACGCGGAGTGGGGCACTGCTCCCCAAGGGCTCGTCATCGTGCCGGCCGCGCTCGGAAGCGCGCTGGTCACCGTAAAGAGCGGGGATACCGGAGGTTCCCCGGGGGACGGCGGCAGCAATGGAGGCAGCGGAGGCAATAGCGGTGGTAGCGGTAGCGACAATGGCAGCAACGGTAACAACGGCGGCAGTAGCGGTAGCGCTGGAAGCAGCAGTAGCGGCGGCTCGGCGAGTTCGGATAAGCCGGAGCGACGCGCCGACGGCTCGATCAAGCTGAAGCAAACGGCGGTGTATGACGCCGTTCAAAAGAAAGCGGCCGCGTCACTGGACCGCGAAACGATGAAGCAGCTGCTGAGCGAAGCCAAGAGCGTCAGCGGCAAGAAGCGTATTGCGCTGGAAATTTCCCAAGCGGAGGGCGCACAGACATACGCGCAGGAACTTCCTGCGGAGCTGTTGACGTCGGCCGCAGCCGACGTATCGGTCGAGCTGGCAACTCCGCTCGGCAGGATGACCTTGCCGGGCAGCATGCTCCAAGGAGCCGGCGTCGGAAGCGGCAATGTCACCGTCCGGATCGGCCTTGCGGACGCTGCAAAATTCGGCGGCAAGCCCGTATGGGAGCTGACGCTGCTGTCCGCGGACGGGAAAATCGTCCCGTGGCACAATCCTGATGCGCCGGTTGCCGTGTCGCTTCCGTATAAGCCGAGCGCTGAGGAAGCCGGCAGCACGGAACATCTGGTCGTCCGGTATTTGAACGCAGACGGTGAGGCGGTTCCCGTACCGAATGCGAGATACAACCCCCAAACGCAGGAAATCTCATTTACGACGGCTCATTTCAGTTTTTACACCGTGGCACACGTCCGCCAAACTTTCGCCGATCTGGATAGCGTTCAATGGGCAAAACCGGCGATCGACGTTCTCGCGTCCAAAGGTGTCGTCACAGGCACAGGCGCGCAGAGTTTCTCTCCGCAAGCGCAAGTAACCCGGGCGGATTTCCTCGTGATGCTCGTCCGCGCGCTCGGTCTTTCGGCGAAAGCGGACGCCAATTTCAGCGACGTGCGCCAAGCCGATTACTACTTTGAGGCCGTCAGCATCGCCAAAAAACTCGGAATCGCCGGCGGGGCGGGCGATAACGCATTTCATCCCGGTGAGCTTATTACGCGGCAGGACATGATGACGCTGACGCAGAGAGCGCTTCATGCGGCTAGAGCCGTGCAGGCCGGAACATCCGATGCCGCCGTTTTAAGCAGATTCGAAGATCGCTCATCGATCTCCGCGTATGCCGAGGCGCCGATAGCCGAATTGCTGCGGCAGGGCATCGTGCAAGGCGGCGGTGACCGGATAGCGCCGCAGGACGCGGCAACAAGAGCGGAAGCGGCGGTTCTCATATACCGCGCTATGCACCAATAAAACGAAGAGGAGGAAACCATCGTGCAGGTTCATAAAATGATCGGCGCAGCGGCATTGTTCGCAAGCCTGCTGTTCTCCGCCTTCATGCCGGGCTCGGCGGCTTTGGCCGATGCCCCGGCCAACCTCGTGCAAAACCCCGGCTTTGAAGCCGGGTGGAGCCCGGACCCTTGGGAAGTTGCAGGCGATGCGTCCGCCGTATCCGTAAGCGATGAAGGATCGGGCAATGCGCACACAGGTTCCAAATATTTGAAATATTACAAAGGAACCGGCTTTTCTTTTTCCGTTACGCAAACGGTGTACGGCGTGCCTGACGGCATTTATACGCTGACGGCGGCGGTGCAGGGCAACGCAGGGGCCAACCTGTCGCAAATTTTTGCCAAAGATTACGGAGATATCGAGCTGACGCAAAACTTTGCGAATACCGGATGGGGGCAATGGTCCGAGCCGGCCATCGCGAATTTCAAAGTAACCGGCGGCAAAGTGACAATCGGGATGAGAATCCAGTCCCCCGGCGAACTGTGGGGCGTGCTGGACGATGTCGCGCTGGTCAAAGTCGGGGACATCTCCGCGGAGGCGCCTGTGGTCGCTGCGATCACTCCGGTTCAGGTCACCTCCATCGTCCATGATTTGCCGCTATTGCCGACCGTCGTCACCGCCGTGTACAGCGACAAAACGGCCAAAAGCCTCCCGGTCGTCTGGGAGCCGGTCGATCCGGCCAAGCTTCAACAGCCGGGCAGCTTTGAAGTGCGCGGTTCGGTGCAGGGCACGGACGTTCCTGCAACAGCATCGATTACCGTGACGTACAAATCGATCGATGTAAACAACGATCAAGCCATGAACGTCGGCGACCTTGCAGTAGCCGTGTACTATAAAGGCTTCCGTTCGGACAATGCCGGCTGGGCCCAGGCCAAAGCGGCCGATGTGAACAACGACGGAACAGTCGATGCGGCGGACATCCAACTGATCGCCCGCAAAATCCGCAATCCGTAAGCATCGCACGGATGCGAAAATAAGCCAAGCGAAGAAGCCTCCAAACCCACTGTTCAAGCGGGGTTGGAGGCTTCAGTCTGCCCGGGAAAGCGGCGGCACTCTGCTGGGCTTGGAGGAACTAGAGGACGCGCTTAAAGTAACCGTGTCCTAACGCGCGCGCTTCTCCTGGCGCGGATAACGCCTCGACCGACCGCCATGATGCAGCGCAACACCACGCGCAGGGAGCTGAGCGGGTGTTGCGCTGCATGTCGTGCGATCAAGAGCCGGTTTGGCAAGACAGGACAGGAGAAAACCTGCAAAAGTGCAGTTTTTTTCTGCGGAAATGGTTCATTTTGGCGAAAAACCTGCGAAAGTGCAGGAATTTTCGGCGATAATGAACCTGAGCCCCTGTGTGCGGCGAAAAGCCTGCACAATTGCAGGAATTGTTCGCGGCCAGCGCATCAAGGGCGCAAATTCATGTATTTTTGCAGGTTTTCTTCGCACCCGCCCACCCCCAGACAGATTATGGCTATCGGCTCAGGTGTGGCGTGGTGCGGCGCGGGGGGGCAACAGTTGGTCAGCCTCCAAACCGCTGCTAAAGTGGAGTTGAGGAACAGCTTGCTAAGCTGTTTTCCCGCCACTTGCGGGAAATGCCTGAGCCGCTTCTTGCTCCGGCAAAAGGATCGCCCCTTAGCTGCCAAGCCAGGGGCGATCCTTTTATTTCACCGGCATCGCTTGCGCCTCGTCTTGTACGAGCGGCACAATCGGCAGCCGAATCTCAACGGTTGTGCCTTGGCCTGGGCTGCTGCGGTAATGGAGGCCGTATTGCTCGCCGTAGTACAGCTTAATGCGGCGGTTAATGTTTTTGATGCCGTAGCCGTCTTTTTTATCGTGAACATCGTTCGCGTTCAGGCGGCTCACAAGCTCGTCCGGCATGCCGACGCCATTGTCCTCGACGCACAGCACCATATCCCCATTGTCCGTATAGGAGTGGATGACAATTTCCCCATGCCGTGAATCGCCCTCCATAATCCCGTGCAAAATGGCGTTTTCCACGATAGGCTGTAGCGTGATCTTGAGCATCGTGCAGTCGTACAAGCTTTCGTCGACATCAATGTGGAACGTAATCGCGTTGCCGTAGCGCTTGTTTTGAATCTCGACGTAAAGCTGCACGTGCTTCAGCTCGTTTTCCACCGAAATGATCTCGTCGCCCTTGTTCAGGCTGATTTTGTAAAACTGGCTGAGCGCCTGCACAATTTCCGGAATATCGGGCACGTTGTGGCGGATCGCCGTCCAATTGATCAAATCGAGCGTGTTGTACAAAAAGTGCGGATTGATTTGCGACTGCAGCGCCTTCAGCTCGGCATTTTTTGCCTCCTGCCCCAGCTTGTACTGCTCGCTTATAAAAAACTTCATCCGCCCGACCATAAAGTTGAAGTTCTCCACAAGCTCCCCGACCTCGTCGCGGGTCGTCTCCACTTTGACGGTGTCCAGCTCGCCGCTCTGCACTTTGCGCATTTTGCGGATCACGATGCCGATGCGGTTCGTAATGGAGCTGGAGATGAAATACAGACAAATGTTGGCTACTATGACCAGCACGGACATGACGATGATCGTCTGCTGCCGCAGCTTCTTGCTGGTCGAGTACATCTCTTCCAGCGGAACGACGGTGACGAGTTGCCAGTCGGTGCCTTTGATCGTTTTCGCCCCGACGAGCACGCTCTCGCCGCTGCGGGTCAGCGTCTGCCAAGGGTCGTCCTGATTGGCGATGCTTTGGGTGACGGGGGCTTCGAGCAGCCACCGCTTCAACTGCCGCTCGTTGGAGCTGACAATAATGGAGCCGCTGGAATTTTGCAAATAAGCGACCCCATTTTGCGTCGTATTCGCCCGTTTCACGATATCTTTCAGCATTTCCTCGCGGATATCGATGCTCAGCACGCCGACATTGTCGTCCAGGGCGCTGAAATTTTTGATGTAGCGGATCGAATGAATCGCTTTCTGCTCGGGATCTCGGAGCGCCGGAACCGCTTCCTCGTCGGAAATCCACTTCATTTTGCCCGTAGCTTGTTTAAGCAGCTGTTCCGTCGGGGAGCCGGCAAACAAGCTGATCGGATAAAACATCGTCTGCTCGTTCGAATAAATCAGCCCGTCTTTAATAAAAAGCCGGATTTTGACGATATCGTCCACCTTTTGAAAGGAGGAAAGATTCAGCGACAAGTTCTGAAAATCGCGCAGCTGATCGGATAGCGTATACGTCGCGACCGGGCGCGACAGCATGTCGTTCATATGGCTGTCGACTACGATGCTGTCGGAAATTTCGATAATTTTGCCTAACTTGTAGTTGAGGAACGAATCGGTTTGCTCCAGCACCTGTTTGGTCGAGAACAGCACTTCCGAATTGACGGTTTCCGAGCTTTGCTTGTAGGACATATAGGATAAAATGCTGAGCGTGATCATGATGAGCAGCGAATTGAAAATCATCAATTTTTGCTTGAGCTTCAAGTTGCGCAGCAGCTGCCACATGCTCATGAGTATTTCTCCTTATATTCCGTCGGCGTCATACCCGTCAGTTTTTTGAACGTTTTGGCAAAATAATTGGCATCCTGGAAGCCGACGAGGGCGGCGATTTCATAAAGCTTGCGCTTGCGGTCGCGCAGCAGCTCCTGCGCCCGCTCGATGCGCAATTCGGTTATATACTGGTTGATGGTCGAGCCCGTCTCTTTTTTAAATTGCAGGCTCAAATAGTTCGGCGTCAAATACAGCGCATCGGAAATCGATTTAATCGACAAATCCGGCTCGTCGACATGTTTGAGCACATGCTTTTGAATGCTGAGCGCGATGGAGCCGCCCTGTTCTCTTTGCTCCAAATACCCGAAAAACCGCTCCAGCTTGCCCAAGACGTACTGCTCTACCTCAGCCAACGTATGGAGCTGGACGATGATGTTCCACAAAAACTGCTCCCCGGCGCCCTCCTCCGACAGCGGCACATTTTTTTTGTCCCCTGCCCGGTAAATGGCCAACAGCATTTTGAAGAAAAAGTTTTTGGCGCTGTTGACCAGCGTGTCTTCGTTGTCGGCGATTTCTCCGGCCGCCTGCTTGACAACGGACATCGCCTGTTCCTTCTGCTCGGCCGCAAGGTGGGCGGAGAACTGTTCGATCCAGTGATCGTCGAGCGGGTGGGAGCGCTTGTGCGATTCGAACTCCCGGTAAACGGTCACCTGGTTGTAGCCTAGAAAAAATTGGCGCTGCACCGCGACGATCGCCGTTTGGTAAGACTCCAGCGCGCGGTGGGCGCGGTATACGATTTGCCCGATCCCGATGAACGTCTTCACGGGTTCGTTCAACAAGGTCTGCAGCTCTCCGCGGATGCGGCCCAGCGGGATGACGAGCTGGTTGGCATCGGCCAGCCGCTTGCTGTACGCGTGAATGACGATATGCTGCAAGTCCTTGAAGCCGCAAAAGCATTCCAGCTCGTAGTCCGCGCACACCGCTTCGATCCGCTCGAAGAGCGTCTTCTTGCTGGCCTGCAGCAGGTGCAGGGCGGCGTCCTCCAGCCCGAGCAGCTTGACGACGACCGAGGCGAGCGCCGCCCCGGGCGGAATGTCCTTGCCGGTGAGCAGCAGGGCTTCGGCCAGTTCCTCCGGGGTGAGCGGCTTGCTGGCGAGCTGCAGGGCGAACTCCTCCCGGAGCAAAGTCATGCTCATGCTCAGCTTGTGCTCCATCGTCGATTCCTTCAAGCGGCGGGACTGCTCTTCCTGCAGCAGCGCTGCGGCTTCGCGGATATGCTTTTTGATCTCTTCCAGGTTGACCGGCTTTTCCAAATAATCAAGCGCTTGCAGTTGTATCGCCGATTTTAAATACGCTTTGTCCGCGTAGCTGCTCAAAAAGATGATTTTGCAATGAGGAAGCGCCTCTCTAAGCTTCGTCGCGAACTGAATGCCGTCCATCCGCGGCATCTTCACATCGGTAAGCACGATGTCGGGCTTGTACTGCATGCTGAGCTGGAGCGCTTGCAGGCCGTCCTCGGCGTCTTTGACCATATCGATGCCGAGCTCGCGCCAAGGAATGAAATGCATGAGCCCGTCGCGGGTCATTTTTTCATCATCGACAATAAGTAATTTTAACAACGGTGATGCCCCCTAAAACTGCAGAAAATTTCGGATGATGGTATTCATCATATAGGCTGGTTCTTGTTAAATCAAGCCCGTGTGCGTCCGGCAAACCGTGTTGAATATTCCTTACTTTTATAGTTTTATTCTATTTTTTTCGCGTCCCCGCAGCCCTATGATAGAACTATGAAAAGCACAGACAGCCAGAAAGAGGGGACAATAAGGATGAACGCAATTGGACGGGGATTTTTCGGAGAAATACGCAAAAACAAAGTGAAGTTTTTGATGATTTTGCCCGCTGTCCTGTTTTTCTTTGTCATGGCGTACCTGCCGATGGCGGGGATTGTCATTGCATTTAAACAGTATAACTACACGGAAGGCATTTTCGGCAGCCCCTGGGTCGGGCTGGACAATTTCAAGTACTTTTTCGAATCGGGCCAGCTTTACCGGGTGACGATCAACACGGTTTTGTATAATACGGCCTTTATCATCATCAACAACGGGCTGGAGATTTTGTTTGCGATTATTCTCGCGGAGATGGCCGGCAAGCGCCTCCGCAAATTGCTGCAGTCGGCCGTATTTTTGCCTTACTTCATCTCGTGGGTTGTGGTAGGCGCGTTTGTCTACAACTTCTTCAACTACGAATTCGGCTCGGTGAACACGTTTCTCAAATCCATCGGCATGGAACCGATCGACGTGTACTCGAACCCGACGGCCTGGGTGTTTATTCTGATCTTCTTCTCAGCGTGGAAATCCGTCGGATACGGCACCGTCTTTTACCTGGCGGCGATTATGAACATCGACAATGAGACGTACGAAGCCGCCGAGATTGACGGCGCGAACATTTTTCAACGCATCCGCCTTATTACGCTGCCTGCGCTTGTGCCGACGATCATTATTTTGCTGCTGCTTTCGGTCGGCAATATCGTCAGAGGAGACTTCCAGCTGTTCTTCCAGGTTGTCGGCGACAACGGGCTCGTTTTTGACGCAACGGATGTGATCGACACGTTCGTCGTCCGCTCGCTCCTCAACATTCAGGAATTCGGGATGTCGTCTGCTGCAGGCGTATATCAATCCGTCATCTCGTTCATCATCATTATGACAGTCAATACCATCGTGCGAAAAGTGGAAAAAGATTACGCTTTATTTTAGGGGGGGAAACCGATGCGAAAAATACAAGCAGACAGACTATGGTTTAACCTTGTCGGTTATGTGCTCATTGGCAGTTTTGCCATTCTCTGTATTCTGCCGTTTATCATGGTGGTGACGGGCTCGTTCACGCCGCAGGAATTGATCGTGACCGACGGATACCGGCTCATTCCGCGATCGTTCTCGCTGGCCGCCTACGATATTTTATTCGAGTCGTCGGGCAAATTGTTCAGAGCCTACGGGGTTACGATCTTCGTCACGGCCGTCGGAACGGCTGTCGGGCTCTTATTGACCGCGATGACCGCCTACGTGCTGAACTGCCAGGATTTCAAGTACCGGAACCATTTCGCGTTTTACTTTTATTTCACGACGTTGTTCAGCGGCGGACTCGTTCCGTGGTATATTCTGATCGTCAAATATTTGCATTTGAAAAATAATCTGCTAGCATTAATTATTCCGCTCCTGCTGAACGTGTTCTATATCCTGATCATGCGCAGTTTCGTCAGCGCGATTCCGGAGGCGATCAAGGAATCCGCCAAAATCGACGGCGCCGGCGATTTCACCATTTTCACGCGGCTTATTTTGCCGCTTCTGCAATCGGCGCTGGCGACCATCGGTCTGTTCATCGCGCTGAATTACTGGAACGACTGGTTCAACTCGATGCTTTTCATCGACAACGAAAAACTGTACAACCTGCAATATTTCCTGTACCAAATTTTGAGCAAGCTCGATTTCGTCAGCGCGGCGATGACGCAAGCGGGAATCTCTTTGCCTACGATGCCGACCGATTCCTACAAAATGGCGATGACGCTCGTAGCGACAGGCCCGATCGTGCTGCTGTACCCGTTCGTGCAGCGGTATTTCGTCAAAGGCATTACGATCGGCGCGGTCAAAGGATAAAATCGGCTTGCCCGATTTATCATATATACACATAATTGAAAGGGGAAAACAAACATGATAAAGAGCTTGAAATGGAAAGGCCTCGTTGCTGTACCGATGGCACTGTCGCTTGCCCTGGCCGGCTGCTCGTCGTCGAAGACGGCGGAGCCTGGCAAATCGCCGGAGGCCAGCGCGGCGCCGACTGCGGCTTCCGCGACAGGCTCCCAAAAAGCCGATACGTCCAAAGAAGTGAAGCTGAAAATGTATCTGCTCGGGGACAAGCCCAAAGATTTCGATCTCGTCTACGGCGAAGTCAACAAAATGTTGAAGCAGGACATTAACGCTACGGTGGACGTCAGCTTCCTGTCCTGGGGAGACTGGCAGCAAAAATACCCGCTGCTGTTCGCATCCGGGGAAGATTTCGACCTGATTTATACCGCCAACTGGGCGCAGTACAACACCCAGGCGACGAAAGGCGGATTTTTGGAAATTACGCAGGATATGCTGAAACAATATGCCCCCAAAACCGCGGCAAGCATTTACCCGGAAGCTTGGGAGCAGTCGAAGCTGAACGGCAAAGTGCACATGCTGCCGATGAATTTTAAAGAAATTCAGGGCGTTATCTCGCTGTTCCGCGGTGACCTGGCCGAGAAATACAACGTGGACGTCAAAGACGCGGCGTCGAGCTCGATCAATATGGCGAAGTATTACGAGCCAGTCGCAAAAGGCGAAAAAGGGCTGCTGCCGATCAACGGAGCCGGTTTGCAATGGGTTGGTTATCCGATCTACTTGCCTAAGGACAAGATGAAAAACTGGTTCGAAATCGGCGGCACCGGCAACTTCTCCATGTGGTACAATGCTTCGGACAAAGATGTGAAGGCGGTTTCTTTATACGACACGGACTTCTTCACGGAAGGCGTCAAAGTATCTTCCGATTGGGCGGGCAAAGGCTACTGGTCCAAAAGCGCGATGGTCAGCAAAACGACCGACAACGACGCGTTCAAAAACGGCAAAGCGGCAATCGTCAGCGGCAACCTCTCCACAATGAACTCTTTGTACACAACTGTGAACAAAGAACATCCGGACTGGAAAGTCATTGCGGCAGACACCAACTACGGCAATCCGGTCGATTTGAAGCCGTACATCCAGAACGGCGTTGCGATCAACAAAAACTCGAAAAATCCGGAGCGCGCTCTGATGATGCTCGATTTGTTCCGCAACGATCCGCGGTATTTCGACCTGACGTTCTACGGCATCAAAGGCAAGCACTATGACATAGGCGCGGACGGCAAAAGCATCAAGCTGCTGGCCGACAGCCCGAACTATGCTCCTGAGGGCGCATGCCCTTGGGGATGGCGCGAAGACAAGCTCGTCCGCCCGATCGAAGGCGGCATTCCGAACTACAACGAGCTGCGCGACAACATGCTCAAAACAGCTGTAACGGCGCCGCTCCAAGCGTTCAACTTCGACGACAGCAAAGTGAAAAACGAGCTTGCGGCCGTGAACAACATTTTGACGCAATACGTGAAACCGCTGACTTTCGGCGTTGTGAAATCCGATGCGGACGCCGAGATCAAAGACGTCAGAAAACGTCTGGAAGATGCGGGAAGCAAAAAAATCGTAGACGAATTCAATCGTCAAATCGGCGAGTTTTTAGCGGCTCAAAAGAAATAGAAATTTGAGGCTATGACCTTATGCGCGGCGGGTGCCGCTTGCGGGATATGTTTGATCCGCGGGCGGCACCCGCCGTTTTTTTTCGCGCAATAAACACTGTTTTTTTAACAAAAATAACCGATTTCTGAATTCTTTACGCTTCCCAAAAGATGGATAATGAAAATGTAAGCGCTATCTGTTTGCATTTAAACAGAACCAGGGGAGGAAATAGAGATGAAAAAAACGTTCTGGGCGTGAATGCGCTCGAAACGACGCTGGACGTGAACACACTGAAAAGCTTGAATATCGACCTGCCGGGTAAAGACTGGACTTGGGACGATTTTGAGGCGTTAGCCGCCAAGGCAAAAGCAGGAGGCAAGCAGGTCGGAGGATTTGCGCAGCGTTACGAAGTTTATTTCCCTTATTATTTGAGATCGCTCGATCAAAAAATGTACAATGCCGACGGAACCGCGCTCGGCTACGCGGATGACAAGCCTTTTATCGATTTCTTCAAACGATATCAACAATGGTATGACGCCGGATACGTGCTCTCGCTCGACAAGGAATCGCAAAAGAAAGGCGTAGCGGAGGAAGATGAAATCCTGCTCGGCCACGCCGTCTCGGGCCACGGCTGGTCCAACCAGTTCCTGGCGGTTGCCAACCTCATCAAGGACCGCCCGCTCGAGCTGTACCCGATGCCCGGACGCAACGGCAGCAAAGCGCTGTACCTGAAGCCGAGCATGTATTTCTCCGTGACAAACAGTTCGAAGCAAAAGGAGGAAGCAGCCAAATTCATCAGCTTCTTCGTCAACGATATCGAAGCGAACAAATTGATCAAAGGCGACCGGGGCGTGCCGGTATCTTCGAAAGTGGAGGACGCGCTCAAACCGCTTTTAAGCGCCAATGAAGTGAAAATCTTTGATTATGTCGCCTGGGCCGAGCAAAACAGCAGCCCGATGGACCCTCCGAGCCCTGTAGGCTCGATTGAAGTCGAGAAACTGCTGAAAGCCGCAGGGGAGCAAATCTTGTACAAAAAAATATCCGTCGAAGAGGCGGCGACCAAGTTCCGCAAAGACGCAAACGCCATTTTGGAGAAAAACAAAAGTTCTAAATAAAGCCACCACGGTATGAAGCATACGGCTAACCCCTGCTCCCCTGTTCCCCCTGAGAACAGGCGGTGTGCGGGGGCTTTTGCCATCATGCGAAAGCCCGCATCCCTGCACTATTCGGCAATCCGGTCTTGCGCGAAAGCCGAATCAATGGAATAATTTGCAGGAGAAGCAATCTTTTTAATAAGAAAAGAGGCGGTGCGAGATGCCCAAAATATTGTTATGTTATCCGAACGGAAAACATAAAGCGCTTACGATGAGCTACGATGACGGCAGAGCGGCTGACCGGAGGCTGGTCGGCATATTTAACCGGAACGGGATCAAGGGGACGTTCCACTTGAATTCGGGGATGTTCGGCGAAGGCGACCGCCTCACGGAGGCCGAGGCTCCTTCGCTGTATCAGGGGCACGAGGTTTCCGCCCATACGCTGACCCATCCGACCATTGCGCGCTGCCCCAAAGAGCAGCTCGTCCATGAAATCATGGAAGACCGCAAAAGACTGGAGCAAACTTTCGGATATACGGTGAGAGGCATGTCTTATCCGAACGGTTCGTTCAACAAGCAAATCAAAGACATGCTCCCGCACCTCGGAATCGAGTACGCCCGAGTCGTGCAAACGACGAAAGACTTTGGCATTCCCGACGATTGGCTGGAGTGGAAGCCGACCTGTCACCATAAAGACAACCTGCTGCCGCTTGCCGAAAGCTTCATAGCTCTGCACAAACAGCAGTATCTGTATTTAATGTACGTATGGGGGCACAGCTATGAATTCGATACGGACAACAACTGGGAGCTGATTGAGCAATTTTGCGAGCTTGCCGGCGGCAGAGACGATATTTGGTACGCGACGAACATGGAAATCGTGGATTACTTTCAAGCGTTTCATCGGCTTAAGTTTTCGGCTGCACAGGATTTTGTGTACAATCCGTCCTCGTCATCCGTATGGCTCAGCGTCGATCAACATATTATGGAAGTGAAGGGCGGCAGTCAAACAAGACTTACGGCAATACCGGTACAAACTTAACGAATAGAGGAGGCACCAAACCTATGCAAACCTTGCAGGCGGAAGAACTGCTCAAGCGAGTATTTGAACGAATGATTTCAGCCAATAAAGACAATTCGAACGACCACATGAATTTCGATACTTGGGAATGGCCTGTCGGCGTGGCTCTGTTCGGGCTGTACAAATATTACCGGCGCACCGGACGCGAAGCGTATTTGACTTTCATGACCGATTGGTTCGACCGTCACATGCAGGAGGGCCTGCCCAGCAAAAATGTGAACACCGTAGCCCCCTTGCTGACGATGGCGCATATTTACGAAATAAGCCGCAATGAATCATACCTGAATACTTGCCTGGAGTGGACGGATTGGATCATGAACGGCATGCCGAGGACGGAAGAAGGCGGCCTTCAGCATATTACGATACTCGATGCGAACGACAGGCAGCTTTGGGACGATACGCTGTTCATGACCGTGCTGTTTTTAGCGAAAATGGGACAAATCACCGGCAAAAAAGAACTGCAGGAAGAAGCCGAATATCAGTTTTTGCTACATATCAAATACTTGTATGATACGCCGACAGGCCTCTGGTATCACGGCTGGAACTTTATCGGCAGGCACGCGTACGGCAAGTCGCTGTGGGCCCGCGGGAACTGCTGGTTCACATCCAGCGTTGTGGAGTTCCTTGAGCTGACAGGGCTTGAAGGGGCGCTGAAACGATACTTACTGGAAACGCTGCACGCCCAGGTCGAGCGGCTGAGCGAGCTGCAGGAGCCGGACGGCATGTGGCATACGCTGCTCATGGACCCGGGTTCCTACGTCGAAACCTCGGCCACAGCCGGTTTTGGTTATGGCATTCTTAAGGGGATCCGCCTCGGCTACCTCCCTGAACGCTTTAAAGAAACGGGACGCAAAGCGCTCGAAGCCGTCGTTAACCGGATCGGCGAAGACGGAACCGTCACCGGAGTATCATATGGCACAGCGATCGGCATGAACGACGATCATTACAAAGCAATTCCGCTTACACCCACAGCGTATGGCCAGGCACTGGCAATCATGCTGCTGTCCGAAGCGATGGAGCTCTCTCCCCAATCATAAGTTTACAAAATTACATGGCTGACGCCCGATTGAATTTAGTGAAATCGGCTGCGATCAGCCATGATGCGTTGTACACAGTTCAGCTTCGAATATCAAACCCCGCTATCAACCCCCCGCCCCGATTTCTTCGGATTCCTCTAAAGTAACAATCAATTTTCTTTGAAGAGTAAACATAACTATAAAAAGTAAACATAACAAAACCTATAATTAAGTTGACTGAATTTCAATTCCATAATAAAATAAATCAGAGAGTAACTGAAAACGGTTTCTTTCTCGTTCGTAAAAATCCAGTTTTTTCGAAAGAGGGATTGGGAGATGTTCGTCTATTCAGACTCCATGAGTGAACGCAGCTTGAATGAAAAACTTTCCGCTCGGGATTTGAGCCATTCTTATATATTTCCCGCCATTGCTTTAGTTGAACTGTCAGAACTCCATAACGTCGAGAACGGTTTGTACAAGGAACTGGAGAAGCTTGCACATTTTCTCAAACTAACCTTGTCTGACAGTAACGACGTTTTTGTTTTTATGGACGGCTTGGACCGGATAGGTATACTATTCTCGTGGCATTCAAAGGGAATGGCCGAACTGCTTCAGGAAAAAATCGTTCAATATCCTACCTGCAAGGTAAATATCGGAGTCGGCAAACCGTCCGATCATCTGGATTGCATCTATGAATCTTATCGGCAAGCTTCGCGCGCCCTGCAGCACATGTTCTACCTCGGGCATGGGAAAGTCGCGTATTACGACGACATCAAAGAGAACCGGCAAGCCTGTGAATACCCGGACGCTCTGGAGAAGGCGCTGTTCACTGCGCTGATGTCCGGGTGCAAAAACGCGGAGCTGCATCAAGAAATCGAAGCTTTTTACAAAACCATCCTTCAAAACGGCACCGTTGCAGTCAATGAAATTTACGAAATATCAATTCGCTTATTAATCGGAATCGAAAAGAGAGCCGCATCGGAATTCGGCAGCGATCTTGACTGCCGCCAATTCGATATCGTTTCAATTGTACGGATGAACACGCTTCAGGAAGTAATCACCCATGTCCGAAAATGCCTCGAACAACTCGGCCATGCCATCTCGCAAAAATACAACAGCGCACACTCCAGCATCATTCAAAAAACGATTCAGAACATGGAAAAATACTGCGAACACGCAACCCTGCACAATATGGCGCAAAAAGTCTACATGACGCCAACTTACCTGAGCCTGCTGTTCAAAATGAACACAGGCAAAACCTTTATCGAACAACTGACAGAAATCCGAATGAACAAAGCCAAACAACTGCTCCGCAACACTTACCTCAAAAACTATGAAGTCGCCGAAAAAGTAGGCTATCAAGACTCCCGTTACTTTAGCCAAATCTTCAAAAAGAAAGTCGGCCTATCCCCAAGCGACTACAGAGAATCGTACCACCGATAAATATTTGCCAAAGCAGCCGACGAAACGGCACAAGAAACACAGCACAAACAGCAAGATCAGACCAGGTTAAGAACCTAAGAAACTTAAAAGCATGGTATGTGGAGGGGAGGAGTGAGACGAGATGATATACTTTCAACCACTGCTTATGACCACTATCCCATCAACTCAGATACAACGCACAAACCAATATTAAAAAACACTACCATGATAGTTGACCCATGATAACTGACTCTCGGATTTTGAATCTCTCTTGAAGCTACTCTAAACCAGTCATTAATCCAATCTAAACTCCCTGTAGGGACTATGATGCGATTTTCGCAACTTGTGAAACTGATGGAGAAGTAGCGAAACATATTCGTGTTAAATGGGGGAATGGCGGCTCGGTACGAATGGAGAGATTCAAACGGTAGCTGAATTCGTCCAGATAGTTTTGCAAGTATTTATGTCCAATTCCATGAAAATTTTTATTGATCCACTTGCCGGCTTGAGCGGCAATGGCTAATAAGGAGCGGAAGCGTTTGGGGCTATAGCGGCCGGTTATGATTTGGACATCGCTAGTTTGAGGTTCTACATGCTTCTTAATAAATGTGGCGTCTTCAGACCGTAAAATAACGCTGTTGTGAATGTTTGCCTCTGAAATCAGCTTCATTTTCAAGTAATTGGATTCTCCGTGCTCGTTAAGCGAAGAGCCGATGAGAAAATAGTGCTCCTGCGGATGCTTCCGAATAGAGGGATTGTACGGTTTTCCGTAGATGGCGGAATTAATCCTTACAATGCCGGACAACAGAGCGGATTGGTCGGCCTCACTAATCATTTTGCGTATTTTGTGGAGGATCAGCCAGGCTGTTTTATATGTAACTTGAATGATTTTTGAGAGTTCTACTGCGTTAATGCCCTGATCGGCGGGGCGGGAAACTAGGAACATAGCAATCAACCATTTGCGCAAATCCGTCCGGCTACCTTCCAGGATCGTGCCTGCAGTAAGCGACGTTTGGTGGCGGCAATGCCGGCATTCGTAAAGCGGGAGCCGCCGTGTGCCTGTCACATAGGCATGTTGGTGTCCGCATCGAGGGCAAACAAACCCGATAGGCCATTTCGTCTGAAACAAATACTCCACACATGCTTCTTCAGTAGCAAAATGCTGACAAAACTGCTCTAAAGACACACTACAGTTCATTTCATCCATCGATTTGCCCCCTCCCAACGCCAAAAAGCAAACATATGTTCTTTTTACATGTTACCAAACATTTGTTCTTGTTTCAAGTGGTTTGGTGAAAATTTTTAAAAAGTAAAGTTGCGCCACTGAGCAAAAGGGATAGTGGTCGGAAGGGGCATCGTTGAGATACGGCATCCTGCGTTTGAATAATTGGGGTTAGTGTCTGATAGGTAAGTCTCCAGGATACAGCCTCTTACGTCTGAGTAATTGGGATAGTGACTGAAAGGAAGAACAGCGGGATACGGCCTTCTGTATCTGAGTAAAGGGGATAGTGCTAAGAGGGATGACTATTGGGATATAAGCAAGCCGAATCTGAGTAGTAGGAAAGCGGTCGAAAGGGTATGTCGTCAGGGGAAGCATCTTGTATCTGAGCAAAGGGGATAGCGAAGTATTTTGTCTCTGTAGGAGGATGGATAAAAGGTGCGCTCGGGGACATCTAAGAAGGACTGGAGGCTTGAACCTCCGGTCCTTTGTTTGTATTATCTGGCTTCCTACAGCTCGTTGGTCCACTCTAAGTGCCGGTAGGGGGCGGCGTCTCCGGTTGTTTCGAACCATGTGAGAAAGTCGTTCCAAATGG
This sequence comes from Paenibacillus sp. sgz302190, assembly GCF_059820445.1. NCBI lineage: Bacteria > Bacillati > Bacillota > Bacilli > Caryophanales > Paenibacillaceae > Paenibacillus > Paenibacillus sp. sgz302190. Next base: position 86,528 of record NZ_JBZYAO010000021.1, on the reverse strand, counting down.
CGGTTGTCCAGGGGGAGTCGATTTGGGCTGTTGTGTAGGCTCCTTCTTTCAGGCGGACGAAGCCGAATATGTCGCGGACCTGGGATTTTTCCGCTTGGATGAGCGCAGGTTCGGCCAGATGCGGCGGAATAAAGATGACCCCGGACGGAGTGCCCAGCACAACGTCGCCGGGCATGCAGATGGCTCGTCCGATTCTGCAAGGCGTATTTAGGCCGACTAACGATACATCGCCAATGGCCGTAGGATCGCTGCCACGGTAATAGACGTTGATGCCTTCTATTTTTTCGACCTGTTGATTGTCGCGAATGCCTCCCCAAATGACGGCGCCGCCTGTTTTGGTTTTCGCCGCGATTGCCGTGGACAGGTTGCCGCCTACGAATGTTCCTTCGTACACTTTATCGAACATGTCGACGACTGCCACATCGCCTTCCTCCAAAATATCGATGACCCACTGATTGAAAAAACCGCTTCTGCCTTCCTGTTGATGACCGTAGTTCAGCAATGTTTCGTGGAGGTCGGGGCGTTTTGGCACGAGTACGGCTGTCACCGCTCTGCCCGCCATTATTTTGTTCGGATGGATGATTTTAAAATCGCCTTCAAACTGGTAGCGGTAGCCGGCGTTCCAAAGGGGCCCCCATGCTTCCTCCAATGTAATTCTTGTCATCCTGTGTAAAATGTCGTCCGGAACCCGCGGCCGTCCGTTCGGAAATCTGTCGCCTTGCCATAGCGGAGTAAGCTGTTTGATGGTTTCAGGATCGTCGTATTTCATGTTCGCATCCCTCTTTTCTCACGGTTATTATGTCTTATGGTAAAGAAAAATAAGGGATTGTCGACAGTGAATTTTTTACGATCCGGGGGAGTATTTTACAGCGATGAAAAATATCAAACATTATCATAAAATCGTCGCCTGTGCAGGCAAAATCCGCTTTGCTAAAATGGCTGTAGAATTTCATTTGGAAGGGTGCGTGCGGTGATGCAATTAGCGGAGTTTTTTACTTCAAAGCCGAATCGGCTGTGGCATTTGGCTAAACAGATGGGTGTCAATTATGCGGTGGGGCCGCTTCCTGAAGCGGAGCACGGTACGAAACCGTGGGATTTTGTCAATCTTATGCATATGAAAAAGCGGTTCGAGGATTTTGGCATTGAACTGCTCGTGATCGAGTCAGCGCCTCCGACGAATAAAATTAAACTGGGGCTGCCGGGCAGAGACGAGGAAATTGAGGTCATGCAGCAGTTGATTACCCATATGGGCGCGTTAGGTATCCCGGTTCTCTGCTATAATTTTATGGCTCAATTCGGTTGGTTTCGCACTTCGACAACGACCCGCACGCGGGGAGGGGCGCTTGTGTCGAGCTATGATCACGCTTTGATGAAGGACGCTCCGCTTACGGAAGCGGGGATCGTCAGCGAGGAGAAGCTGTGGGACAACCTGAAGTATTATCTGGAGCGGATTGTCCCGGTAGCTGAAAAGGCGAAGGTCAAGCTGGCTCTGCATCCGGACGATCCGCCGATCTCCCCGATCCGCGGCGTATCGCGGATATTGACGAGCGCCGATGCTTTGCAGCGCGCTATCGACCTCGTGCCGAGCGCTTACAGCGGGATTACGCTGTGTCAAGGCACGCTGGCTGCGGCCGGTGAGGATATTCCCGCTGTTATCCGCCGATTTTCGGCGCAGGGTAAAGTCTTCTTCGTTCATTTTCGCGATGTGCGGGGCAACGCGGAGCGGTTCGAAGAAACGTTCCATGACGACGGCAAAACGAACATGCTGGAAGCGATGAAGCTGTACTACGAGCTGGGTTACGACGGCCCGGCGAGACCCGATCATGTTCCAACGATGGAAGGGGAGGACAACGCCAATCCCGGTTACGAACTGTTAGGCCGTTTGTATGGCGTAGGCTATATCAAAGGCCTCATGGAAGCGGCGGCTTGCCATGCGCGTCGGAACTAAAATTCACCGGCATCTGCGATTAGGCGGATGCCGGTTTTCTTTTGCCTGAAGGGCCGCCGTTTTGTTCATTCTGCGGGCTGCCCGGTGCATTTTTTTCGATAGTTGAGCGGGGACATGCCTTCTTTGCTGGAAAAGCAGTAGGAAAAGTAAGAGCCATGCTGAAATCCGACTTCTTCCGCGATGCGCGTCATGGACCATTTGGTTTGAATCAGCAGCTTCTTGGCTTGCTCGATGCGATACTGCTGCAAGTAATCCATGGGCGTCATTCCGTATACTTTTAGCATGCATTTGGCCAAATAGTTGGGATGGTAGTTCAAATCTTTTTGCAGTTGGGAATTTGTAATTTTTTGCGTATAGTTTTGGCGGAGATAGAGCTCCACTTTTTCGGCTAGATGGAATGCGGTCACATCCGAAGCTGCGGCAAAATCCCTGTCGATGTGCTGAAAAAAAAGCTGAAAAGCCGTCTGTCTTTTCCAGTTTCTCAAAGACCTCGGTTCTTCGTCGAGCTGGAAAAATTGCTCCAGTATGTCCATCGCTTTCGATGACAGCTTCATAAATTTAGGAATGAAAATCGAACAAACCTCGCTGTGGTTCAAATAAGCCATCTTCTTATGATTGTCGATGAGGGCGGCCTGATTTTCCAGGCAAACGTCCATGCAGTTGCATTCGCTCCAGGCTCCGAATGTCTGAAAATGAATCCAGATGATCTCCGTATCGCTCTCGCACGGCAGCGTGCCGAAATGGCTCGAATCGGGTCTGAGAATGAAAGCTTCCCCTTGCCCGATCGCCCATTCGGTATCCCTTTCTCCCAGATGCAAAGTGCCTTTGGTGACCACGATCAAGTCGAACACTCCGATTTGTTTTCTGCTTATATGGTACTCTCCCTTATGGTAAGAAGCTCTGCCGCAATCGATGAAATAGGGGACCGGCGGTGAGATGAAATGAAGAATCGGTGAGCTCATAGCATACCTCCAAAAGGTTGAAATATTTAAAAATATAGTTGTAAAAGGATATATAAATACTATGTTACTACATGTATCATGATAATAAAAGCGCTTACTTAAAAGGTGGTATTTATAAAATGATTAACGTGCAGATTGCGGACGCATTTTGGTCCGAATATATTCGATTGGTTCGGGAAGTTGTCGTCCCTTATCAGTGGGAAGCGTTGAATGACCGGGTGGAGGGGGCGGAGCCCAGCCATGCGATTCAGAATTTCAAAATAGCCGCCGGACTTGAGCATGGGGAGTACTATGGCATGGTTTTTCAGGACAGCGACGTAGCCAAATGGCTGGAAGCCGTCAGCTACTTGCTGGAAACCGGAAAGGACCCGGAATTGGAGCGCTTGGCGGATGAAGTGATCGAGCTGATCGCCAGCGCCCAGCAGAAGGACGGGTACTTGAACACCTACTTTACGTTGAAAGAGCCTGACGGCAGGTGGACGAACCTGGCGGAATGCCACGAGCTGTACTGCGCAGGGCACATGATCGAGGCGGCGGTCGCTTATTATCAGGCGACAAGGAAACGAAAAATTTTGGACGTCGCCTGCCGGCTGGCCGACTGTATCGATGAAGCGTTCGGTCCGGGGGAAGATCAGATCCATGGCTATGACGGCCATGAAGAAATCGAGCTGGCGCTTGTCAAGCTGTATCGCGTGACAGGGAATGAGAAATATTTGACGCTCAGCAAATATTTTTTGGATGAGCGGGGCCGGGAGCCCGGCTTCTACGCGTGGGAGTTCGAGCGCCGGGGCGGCCAGGTGCATTTTCCGCAGCTGGATATGGCGCACGATCTGTCTTACAGCCAGGCCCATCTGCCGGTCAGGCAGCAAACAACGGCGGAAGGCCACGCTGTCCGCGTCGCGTATTTATGCGCCGGGATGGCGGACGTGGCGGCGGAAACCGGGGACCGGGAGCTGCTGCAGGCATGCCTCACTCTTTGGAACAACATCGTAACGAAGCGCATGTACGTTACGGGAGGGATCGGCTCCATGGCGCACGGGGAGTCTTTTACGCTCGACTACGACTTGCCCGGCGATACGGCTTATGCGGAAACATGCGCCTCGATCGGACTCATTTTTTTCGCGCAAAGAATGCTTGCGATCGAACCGAAAAGCGAATACGCCGATGTGATGGAGCTGGCTTTGTACAATACGGTTCTCGGCGGCATGTCCCGCGACGGGAGGCATTTTTTCTACGTCAATCCGCTTGAAGTGTGGCCTGACGCTTGTGACAAGAACCACAACATGCACCATGTAAAACCGGAGCGCCAGGGCTGGTTCGGATGCGCTTGCTGCCCGCCGAATATCGCGAGATTGCTCGCTTCGCTGGGGCGCTACATTTACTCGGCCAAAGACAAGACGATTTATACGCATCTTTATATAGGTAGCGAAGCGGAAACCGAAATCGACGGTCAACCGGTCCGCTTGACGCAAACGTCCAAGTTTCCTTGGGACGGAGAGATCCGGTTTGACATCCGGACGGAACGGCCGGTTCATTTTGACCTGGCCTGCAGGGTGCCTCGTTGGTGCAAAGAAGCGAAGCTTCGAATCAACGGGGAGGAGATTCAAACGGGCGGCCGGCTCGCGGACGGATATTTGCACATAAGCCGGGAGTGGCGCCCGGACGATGTGTTGGAGCTAAGCCTGCCGATGTCCGTCAGCCGGGTGAAAGGCCATCCGCTCATTCGGGATACGATGGGCAAAACGGCTCTGCAGCGCGGTCCGATGGTCTACTGCCTGGAAGAAGCCGATAACGGAGCGAATTTGCACCAGATTGTGCTGAACAGCGGCTCCGGTGAAGAGGTGCATTTTGACCGGAATTTGCTTGGCGGCGTTCAAACGATTCAAGTGCCCGCATACAGAGTGCAAGCTGAAAATTGGGGCGGATCGTTGTATGGATACGACGTAAATTTTCAAAAGCAGTCTGTCACCGCAGCGTTCATCCCTTATTTTGCCTGGGCGAACCGGGGGCGGGGGGAGATGGCCGTGTGGGTCCGCGAGCAATAAGTCCGGAATCCTGCCGGAGAAGAGGGATTGTGGCTTCAACCTGAAAAGGTTAAGTATATTCATGGAAACTAATAATGGAGGGGTTCATGTGAAATTCAAAGGATTCATGAAAGCGGGAACCGTAACCTTATTGGCGGCTTCCGTCGCCGCCGGCTGCAGCTCGACGACGAATACGCCGTCGGCTTCAGGAACGGGGGCGTCGGCGGCGCCGTCCGCAGGAGCGCAGACGAAAGCGCCCGACAGCGGCGGGGACAAAGTCACCATCCGCTTTACGGACTGGGCCAACAACGAGGAGGCCAAATCGACGCGGGTCAGCCTGGACGCATTCGAGAAAGCGCATCCAAACATCAAAGTCGACTACCAGAACGTGGCGCTGAGCGAATTTGGCGCCAAATTAAGCGCCATGGCTGCTTCGAATACGCTTCCCGACGTCAGCACGATGTTGGAAGCGCAGGCGCTGAAATATGCCGAGTCCGGCATTTTGATGGATTTGTCCCCGTACTACAAGGACGGGTCGGTTACGCCGAAGATCGAAAGCAACAAATTCGTATCGCCCGACGGCAAGCTGCTGGGCTACAGCGTAGCGAACGAAGTTATTATTTTGCACTATAACAAAGATATGTTCGATGAGGCCAAAATCCCTTATCCTCCGGCAGAGACAGAGAAGGCGTGGACCTGGGATCAAATGCTCGACGTCGCGAAAAAATTGACGAAGGACAAAAACGGGAAGCATCCGGGCGAAGCGGGATTTGACCCGAAAAACATCGTTCAATACGGCATCAACATCAGCAAAAGCGCGGACTTTTTCTGGACACCGTTCGCCATCAGCAACGGCGGCGGCGAAGTGAGCCAGGACGGCAAGGAACTGCTGCTCGACAAGCCGGAAACGATCGAGGCTATACAAAAAATCGCCGATCTGTCCAACGTGGAGCACGTCTCCCCGACAGCGGCCCAATCTTCCGGGCTTCCCGGCGACGTAGGCCAACTGCTGCTGTCCAAAAAAGTAGCCATGGTCACGTCCGGCCAATGGGAGCTGGTCAACATCAATCCGCAGCTGAAAAACGGCTTGAAAAACGGCGTCGGCGTGCTTCCGATCTTTAAAAAGCCGGCGACGACCAATACCGGAACGCCGATCGTCATCTACAAAAACACGAAGCATGCGAAAGAAGCGATCGAGCTGTACAAATGGCTGATGGATACGGAGAAAAACTTGGCGAACATCGACAGCGGCGTATGGATGCCGACGGAGATGAGCTGGTATACCGACCAGGACAAAATCAAGCGCTGGACGCAGTCGCCGGTTCATCCGCCGGAGTACAAAACAGCGGTTATCGACTACGCGCTCAAGGCGACTTATCCGACGCCATGGTTCTTCCTGCCGACGTACAGCCGCATCAGCGATGTGCTGAATCCGGGGCTTGATCCGGTATGGCTGGGCACCAAATCGGCGAAGGACGCGATCGCTGAAATGATGCCGAAAATCAAGCCGATCTTCGAAAGCGGCAAAGCGAACTGATCGCAGCCGGAGCTGGTTATATAAAAAACGCCTACAGAGGCAGCGGCAGCCCGATTGCCTCTGTAAGCGATTACGTTGACGGCCCGCAATCGTCAGGCTTTACAGTTGCGGGGGTTGCAGGGGAGAAAGAGGAGGTACCCGGAATGTCTACAGTGAAGTCATCCAGTTTCTGGAGTCTTAAGCGGCAGCAGGCGCTTATCGGTTATGTTTGCATACTGCCCGCCATACTTGGGCTGCTGATTTTTACGTTAGGACCGCTGCTGTACAGCTTGTATTTAAGCTTTACCGACTGGACGATCTTGAAGCCGAAGGAATGGGTCGGCTTGGCCAATTACCGCAACATTTTCACAGAAGATTTGTTTTTCTACGACTCGCTCAAAGCGACAGCCTACTATTCCATCGGTTCCGTCATTGCGTCGATCGTTTTTTGCTTCATCATCGCTCTGTTTTTGAACCAGAATATACGGGGGAGAGCCGCTTTCCGGGCTATTTTCTATTTGCCTTCGATTATTCCGGTTTTGGCCAGCAGCATTATTTGGCTGTGGTTGTACAATCCGGACTTCGGGATTATCAATCATATTTTGAGTTTTGCCGGCATTGAGAAACAGATGTGGGTGAACAGCCCGGATACATCCGTTCTTTCGATGATTATTATTGCAGTGTGGGGCTCCGGGAACGTCATCGTCATCTTTCTCGCCGGATTGCAGGATGTTCCTTCGCACTTGCTCGAGGCTGTGGAAATCGATGGTGGGGGCTGGTGGCACAAGCTCAAATCGGTCACAATTCCGCTCATGTCGCCCATTATTTTCTATAATGTGATTCTCGGTTTCGTGAATTCAATCACGGCGTTCACCCAGGCGTACTCGATGACGCAGGGCGGACCGGAAAATACGACGCTGTTCTATGCGTTCTATATTTACCGTGAAGCGTTTCAACGCCAAAATATGGGCTATGCGTGCGCCTTGGCCTGGGTGCTGTTCGTCATTGTCGCCTTCTTCACGTACCTGCTCTTCAGAACCTCGTCCGGTTGGGTGCACTACGAAGGAGGTAAAAAATAATGACTTACCGCTTGCGAGGAAAAATCGTCACTTACTTCATTCTGGGCCTGCTGTCGTTGATCGTCTTTTTCCCGATGTACTGGATTCTTCGCTCTTCGCTATTGAATTTGCAGGAAATTTTGGAATTTCCGCCGATTTGGGTTCCGCATGCATTCCGCATTGAAAACTATTCCGAGGTGATGGACCGGATTAATTTCGGCCAATATTTTTTAAATACGCTGATCATCATCGTGCCCGTTCTCATCGGGGTCGGCTTGACCAGCAGTATTGCGGCTTTCGGCTTTGCCAGACTGGAATTCCCGCTCAAAAACTTCTGGTTCGGCCTCATCGTCATGACGATTTTGTTGCCCAGCATCGTTACGCTGGTGCCGACCTACCTCGGCTGGTCCAAGCTGCAGCTGACCAATTCGTATTGGCCCCTGATCATACCCGCGTTTTTCGGCGGTGGCGCTTTCAACATATTTTTGCTCCGGCAGTTTTTGATGACGATTCCGAAGGAACTGGACGAATCCGCGGTCATTGACGGAGCGGGGTATTTTACCATCTACTCGAAAATCATTCTCCCACTGATCAAGCCCGCTATCGTCGTTGTCCTGCTGTTCACTTTCGTCGGCGTATGGAACGACTTTTTGGGACAGCTCGTCTATTTGAACGATTCCAACAAATACACGGTGTCTCTGGGCTTATCCACCCTGCGGGGAGCGAACAATACGCCTATGAACCTACTCATGGCAGGAACCGCGATCATGGTCATGCCGGCGATTATCGTGTACCTGCTCGGACAGCGGTATTTTATCGAAGGCATTGCGACTACGGGAATCAAGGGGTGAGGAGATGGGAGGGGGCTGCTGCGGCAGCTTCTTTTTTGTTGTTGTGCGGCAAGCATGCGCCGAGCTGGCTAATCCGGCAGGATTCACCCGCAGCGGCTGAGCTTGGCATAGCGGCCTGAAAAGCCTGCAAAAGTGCAGGCTTTTTCCGCGTAAGTGGCATGATTTGGCGAAAAGCCTGCGATTGTGCAGGAATTTTCGGTTAAAATGAGTCTGAGCGCGAATAAGCGCTGGAAAACCTGCACATTTGCAGGAATTTTCCCATGCACGCGTCTCAACGAGCAAAAAGATGTATTTTTGCAGGCTTTCTTCGCGTAGCTCAGACAAATGCGCTGCTGCCTACAGCTGGCGAGTTGTTCAACAGTCTGAGAAGAGGGGTTTTTGTTGAAAAACCCCATGAATTATATTATTTTGAGGAAAAAGGAGGAAAAAATGAGGTTCTATAGAATTATTTGTAATAAAATTAAGGTTATAAGTCCTAAGACTTATGGGATGGTATTACACGAGTTGATTGGAGCTTATCAGATAAGGAGATATATTAACGTGCATCTATTTATTTCACTTAAAAGCACTAATGTTGTAAAACTTCCGATGCATTACAATTACATACTTCAGGCGCTGATTTATCAATCTTTGGATGAGAAATTAGCTGCTTTTTTACATGATAAAGGGTATACATACGGATCAAGGACATTTAAATTGTTCGCAATATCAAGATTAATGGGGCAATTTGACATTGATCGCAATCTTCAACAAATTCAGTTCCAAAAAGATATTCGATTTATTATTTCTTCTCCGATTCAATCATTTTGTGAGTCTATTGCTCTTAACTTTCTTAAGAAGCCGGAACTGCGTTTAGGACAAAATTCCGTAACGGTTGACCGGATTGAGGCGAAACAATTGCAAGCTGCTGGCGAGAAAATTAGAGTGAAGACGGTTTCTCCGGTAGTAGCTTACAGTACGTTCTTGAGGCCGGATCAACGAAAATATACTTGTTACTTTCAACCTGGAGAGGCGGATTTTGAACAACTCGTTCGACAAAACTTGCATAAAAAACATTCGATTCTACATGGTTCCGAGGCTGCAGCCGATGGTTTACGGATACGAAAAATAGGTTTGATCAAACAACAAATAATTAAATACAAAGATACGGTAATTAAAGGGTACACTGGTATGTTGGAATTAACCGGAGATCAACAAGTGCTCCAGACTGCATTGGATTGTGGCATTGGGTCTAAAAATTCGCAAGGATTCGGCTGTATTGTTTTGGAGTAGGGTAGTTAAACAAACCTCATAGGTAGGCTGATCAATATCTAAACATTTCAATTCCTTGTTCAGGTAATTGGTATCATTATATCTATCAATTCTGGAATTGACAATTTAGAATTTGCGATTGACAAATATTAGTAATAAAATTACAATTATTTACTATAAAGGGTGATTTAATAAATATATAAACTAAAGAGAAAAGAGGTGACAACATTTGAACGCTCTTAAATCATACCGTATCAAGCAGCGTCATCAATTTTGGATCGATTCTGGAATTGTAGGTTTGCGTAGTGTTGCTCATTATCTTAATTCGATATTTCCTGGAATTGAAATTGCGATTTCTTCCGACGATAATGAGCTCGTATTTACTTATGAGTCTGGAGACGAGCTGCGATCTTTCTTGCATGCATGCTATGAAGAACTTGCGAAACGGCACTGGAATGTCTCGACTTCAAAGCAACTGGAACAACGCGAATGGATTATTTACAATCGTGAACTTGATCGGTTCGAGCAATGGGCGAAGAGACAGCCTACCCCCATCCCTGCTCTTTTCGTCAAAGGTTCCAGTTGGCGGGCTAATGCAGTACCTATTGACGAACTATCTCTTCAGGAACCACAACTGGCACAACGGGCGAAGGAGTATGTTGAGCAGGGGAAAAAGACGTTTTGGGGGTCTAAAAAGCAATTGCTTTTTGAACCCGCCGTTTGCCATTCCGTTCTTGATATTTTACCTGAAGAGAAGCGAAAGAAAAGTGTTTGTTCTGTTTGCGGACAAGCTTCGTCATCATGCGATGAAGTATCGCAACCCGCTTTTCTGTTATTTGCAAGCCAGTCGGCAGCCAAATCTTTCAATTCGGAATTAAAAAATCCGGATAAAATTTGTTGGGAATGCAGTTTGCTCAGCCGGTTTGCTATTGAAACCGCGCTTTATCGAAAAATGGGAGATAAGTTGTTTATCTTACAAATTAATTCTCCAAGCTTATCCAAATTACACAATTTGCAAGGGACACTAGGCGTTGGTTCGCAAATTCACGAATTGGACGATGCTTATTTTTTTTGCAATATCAGTATGAAGGATGGTTTGCTGTATCGAACGCAAAAGCCGTATGAATTCCTTTGGGCCTACTATTTGAAGGTCTTTACATGGTTTGAAGAAAACAATCCGCAAGCTTCAGATGAATTTGTACTTCTCGAATTAATGGAAATGGCGTTGGATCAAGCTCCGGTCGAGTTAGCACTGTTCTCTTTGTCCTCCAAGGGCCAAACTTTTCTTGTTGACGATTTGATTTTATATAATGAAACCGTATATATGTTCCGGCTTATGCACGCTATGCGTTATTCCGAACATCCAGTTGATTTAAAAGCGTTTTACTTTGATTTGCAGGACCGCACGGATGAGAAAAATCCGACGCTGCGTCGAAACCGTATTTTGCGCAGGGTGATGGAAAAGAAACTGATCATCACAGAGATCGAGCGGTTTTCTTTTCATATTAGCCGAAAGGGACAGCATCCGAATATTAATCATATTTTGCAATTTACAATTGTTTATGAATCGCTCATTCGACAAGGTATGAACGACAATGAGGAAAGGGGACGTACAATGGACGTCGAGCAAATCAAAATTGCAACGCAGATGGGCAAGCAAGTCGTGATTAGAGCACGCGATTACTTGTGTGGGAATGATCCCAAACGTATCGATGAATTAAAGAAGATTAAGGGTGATTTGTTCACCTTGCGCAAAACGCGAACTTTAGCTGACTTTATGAATCAAATTAACACATTTCAATTGCGTTACGGTTTTGTCGTTTCTAAAGAATATTCCGAAGGTGCATTTGAGAAATGCAACTTTGAACACGTTAAAGCTTACGTGGTAACAAGCGCTCTTAACACTTACAACTCATTAATATATCACATGGGGAAAGATGAGGAGGAGAAACATGAGTAAACCTTGGAAGCAAGCCAAATGTCTTACTATCACTTATGTGACAAAAGGTTCGTATGTTTCATTAAATGGTTCGGATAAAGAAGCGGATAACATCTCCAGTATTAAGAAGATTCAAATGAACGATGGTAAAGAGTACCCTTATTGCTCGTCTCAAGCAGTGCGTCGCGCTCTGCGCGAACAGTTAAGTACATTAGGGTGCACACTTTCCGAAGGGGCGGCGTCCGAGAAAGACAAGGGAGCGGCGACAACGCAATGCGATCCGCAGCAATATATCGACGACGATCTTTTTGGCTTTATGCGAGCGGACAAAGATACGGTTAAAAGAACCAGCCCCGTTCGGGTTTCGCCGTTGATTGCGCTTGACCCGTACAGAGGGGAGCTCGATTTCGCCACAAATTATATGTCGACGAAAACCGGCGGAAATCCAAACATTTTTGAAACGGAGATCCATTCGGGCTTTTATCGGGGGACAATTCTTATTGAGTTGGATCGTGTGGGAGTTAAATCCGTCGGTGACAAGTATGATTTGGAGCTAACCTCCGAAGAAAAGGTTGAACGGGTGTCGCTGTTGCTGGATGCCATTCAGAGTTTATGGACGGTAGGACGTCAAAGCCGCTTCCTATCGGACATGTCGCCCAAATTTGTAAGTGCAGCCTTGCTTCGCGTAAAAAATCCGATATTCCTCGAATCTGTGTTTTTACAAGATAACGTTGTACAAATACATTCGATTAAGCAAACGATTAATGACTTTGAACCAGTACTTGTTGAACACATTTTAGGAGAAAGAAAAGGTTTTTTTGGAACTGATCATGAAGGGATCGGTACGGTCGGAGAGGCTTTCTTTCAAATGAAAAATTGGCTGCAAGAGGTTTATCAATAATAAATACTGATGAGATGAGGGATAGGGAAGCCGTGTATGGAATTAAGGTTGCGCTAGTAGCTGAAACCGCATGTTTTCGTGACCCTGGCGGACAATTGTATCACGCAACATTGCCGCTTCCTCCCGTCTCCACTATCGTGGGTTTGGCAGGGGCTGCATTAGGACTGTCTTTTGACCGGGTGTGGGAGTGGTTTCGGCAAAAACAGGTGAGTGTCGGGGTGAATGGCACCCCGTTCGGCAAAGGCAAGGATTTATGGAATTACACAAAGCGAACCGTCGATTTGGAGAAAAATCCGCGAACAGATATTTTGAATCGCGAGTTTTTATGTTTTGCTCCTCGATTTATGCAGGAACAATCGGATTCGGGCAGCGTAAATATTTATTACGCTTGTGAGGATCAAATTAGTGCACGTCAATTGTATGAAGCATTTTTAGAGCCGGTGTTCGCATTGACGCTTGGATCGAGCGATGATTTGGCAAAATGCAAATCGGTGAAATGGTTTGACAACTTATCTGCTGTTACTACAAGCGAACTGCAGGACGTAATGGTTGAGGGCGATTGGAGCCAACAATTTACGTTTGATTTTGAAGCTATAAAAAAATCTCCTTTGTCTGTATCGCTTTCGGCGCCAAAAGTAAAACGGCTGCCTGTGGATTATTCATTCGATGAATCCGGTGTGCGAAAGGCAGTACGATATGAAAGTTTTACTTTTCTTAGCAATATGCAACGTTTGAAAGAACAAGTTCCCGCTTATTGCTATGGGGAGGAGCAAATTCCGCTTTCCGCTATTCGATGAAATCAGATTTCAGTTGGGGAGAGTGCCATGAATATCCCGCATTATTACGCTAAACCCGAACATGGTGAAACAGGGAGTTACGATTATCATATAGACCGCTGCTATGCTGTATGGCAGCGGATTTTTTTAAGTTCTTGGTCAACCGAACTGCGTCAGGTAGTGGAAAAACTTGAACTAAGTTGGGATGATTTCCAGGAGCGGACTTGTTATGCAGTTCTTATGCATGATTCGGGAAAATTAATCCCGCCTTTTCAAATGAGGATGAAGCAACTGCTTCAATTGGAGGAGCAGGATAGCATTGAATCTCAATCAAATGCTCCTCAGCATTTTCGCCATGAACTTTGGTCTGCACTATGCATGGTTCCTCGTGTGTTGATAGATCAAGCACATCGTTTTCCATTCGAATGGTTTGCTGTTCTAGGCCATCATAAAGCGCTTGACAGAAGTTGGGAATCTTTCGTAAGAGAAAGAGAACGGGTCCAGTGGCCGATAATGGACGCAAACGCATTGCAATATATTTTTGACCACGCTGCTTCGCGAATCAAGGAATTCATTACCGGTGGAAAAATGATTGATTCCCAGCGGCACATTGCCGTGATAAAAACTTTTAAACCTGAGATTAGTGGAAAACAGATGATTGTTTTGATGAATGCAATTTCAAATAAAATGAGAAATCGAGAATTTGGTCTATCGCCTGTACAGATGAGATTGCAATACGCTTTGGCCAAAGGTTTGCTTCATACATGCGATTGGCTTGCATCCGGAAATTCGGACGATCATTGGGTGTTGGAGTGTTCCACAACGAAACAAGATCTTTGGGGGAAAATACGGGCCAAAGTAGAATCGACGGGAAAGAATGGAAAGATGGAATATAAGGAACGTCAGTTCCACAAAGCTTGCGCGCAAGCTGAAGGAAGTATGATCGTTATTGCTCCGACAGGTTCAGGCAAAACAGAGGCCGCTCTGCTATGGGCACTTAGGGCAAATGGCAGTAAACTGCTGTTTCTTATGCCCACGATGGTTACTTCCAACAGTTTATTTCAAAGGTTTAAAGATCATTACTTTCAAGCTTCAGAATGTGGTTTATCTCACTCAGGGGCAGAGACATATTTTTCCATGGAAAATGAAGCTGCCGCGGAGGATAATTTGCCCGAACTTCGTAAATCATTGCTGCTTTCCAAAGCATTTATGAAGCCGGTGATGGTATCGACAGTTGACCAATTATTAACGACCAATTTTAATGTCGGGTATTGGACGCAAAAGTTGTTCTCACTCGTTGGAAACCATGTTGTATTCGATGAAATCCATGCCTACGATACGTATACTTTAGCACTAATTACAGAGACAATAAAAACTATTCAACTGTTAGGCGGGCAAGTGCTGCTCATGAGTGCGACCATGCCCAGCGGATTGCGGGAACATTTCCGACAAGAGGTCGGGATTGATCAAATTGTAGTTGCTGAAGAGCTAATGGACCGGCAGCGTGTTTCTTGGCGTTATGTGCGGTATTCAATTGAAGATCGTGAGCTTGAAAGCGAAATTGAAAGTAAACTAAACGAGGGCAAGCGGGTAGCAATAGTAGTCAATACGGTAGAAAGAGCCAAATCGTTATACATGTTATGGAAAAAAAAGCTGGGTAGTAGTGTATTATGCTATCATTCTCAATTTACAATGGAGGATCGATTAATTAAGGAGGAAAGATTAATTCAATCGAATGGGGAAATTGTCCGGCTGTTAATAGCCACGCAAGCGATTGAGGTATCTTTAGATATTAGCTTTGATATCATGTACAGTGAATGCGCCCCTTTTGATGCTTTGGTACAGCGGGCAGGACGCTGCAATCGTTTCGACCTTATACGTGACGCCGAAATGGTTGTGTTTCCAATTAGCGAAACAGCGTATCAATTTGTTTATGAAGGAAAGAGGGAGATTGTAGAACGGACAGTGGAGCTGCTGGAAAGAAATCAAGGAAAGTGGAGCGAACGTGATATCGCCCGTTTTATGGAAATCATTTACCGCGATATGGTGTGGAAGGACCATTACTATGAAGATGGACAGCGTACGGTTCAACTTGGTGTAAGCGACATCATCTTCGACAATCCTATTACTGTTGAAAAAACGAGATTATTCCAATACGCTAAAATATCAATTATTCCATCTTGTTACTATAATAAGGTGATGAGTCTCTGCAAGCAGAAAAAATTTGCGCTTCTACCTAAATACGAAGTACCCGTCAGCAGAGCGCTATTTCAAAAAGAGATTGTTAACAAGCCCAAGTCTAATCCGTATCAATTGCCGATTTATGAGGTGGATTATTGCGATAAAATCGGACTTTCTTTCTCAAACGAATCCAGTTAATGGTTGTTTGGAAAAAGGTGGAACTAATAGGGGCCCCAGGATCGGGTATTTGCACACAACGAATTTTCGCCGGTTTACTTTGAATCTGGATGTAGCTGAAATTTTTAAACCTGTACTGGTCGATCGATTGATTTTTTCGCTTATCGGCAAGAAGCAGTTGACCAAAGCTCATTTTCGAAGCATGGGATGAAAAATTGAAAACGACGATCAAACATCGTGCTCTCAATAAAGAAGTTAGCTACCGCCGCTTAATGCGCATGGAGCTGTACAAATTGCAGAAACATCTGATGGGAGAACAGGCATACGAGCCATTCGAGGCTCTGTGGTAAAGGAGGAAACGTGATTTGTTCGTTATCATCGTATATGATGTCGGTGAAAAACGCGTCGCCAAAGCTTTGAAAACATGCCGGAAATATTTGAACTGGGTGCAGAATTCCGTCTTAGAAGGAGAAATTTCCGATGTTAATTTGAAAAAATTAAAAGCCGAAATGGAAAAGCTCATTGATGAAACGGAAGACTCCGTTATCTTTTATACATGGCGGACACAGAAATATTCAGACCGTGAAATCATAGGCTTGGAAAAAGGCGGAACTAGTAATATTATATAGAAAGCATGAGTAATTTTGTCGTCGACCCTGAATAGCGCAAAAAAGCCCGGGGATCGACGACAAATATGGTTTGTGAAAAAACAGTATCTGTAAGGGTTCCAGCACTTTGGAAGCAAGACTGCGGCGATTGATCCTGCAGTAAGGCGCTGCAAAAAGTGGCTATTTTGCTGGGTTTTTGTGGGTTTGTATCGTACCTATGAGGAATTGAAACTCTAAAACTATATTAGTGTTAGTCAACTAATAACCGTTTGTATCGTACCTATGAGAAATTGAAAACGATTTCATTCATTCTCCATCACCCTTGTATCCAAAGTTTGTATCGTACCTATGAGGAATTGAAACGAGAGAAATGGGTTACCCACGTTAAGCTCCATGGTGTTTGTATCGTACCTATGAGGAATTTTGCAGGTATCATTGAAGTTTTACACTTTTAGTAGTTTCATCAAGAAAACAGATATAGTACAATTGGCTTTAATTGGGGGAAAATATAGATATATTTAAGGAGTCACAAATTCTTATAGCCGAGGTGCAACGTGAGAGAGTATCGTGTGATAGAAGTCAAGAAAAAGGGAGCTTTTATGGGTACAAGTTTGGATGCGAACAAACTTACGAATATTCTGAATGAACATGCACAACGTGGATGGATTTTTGATAAGGCACTTGATGGGCAAACGTTGTATTTGGATAAAGATATCTTTATGCTAGTCTTCTACAAAGAGACGTAATTTTGATGTCGGAAAAACTGTGTATTTTAATAATTATATAAAAGGATACTATGGTAAAATGAACAGATGGAACATTAAAAAGTTGTCGTCGACCTACAATAGTGCAAAAAAGCCGGGGGGATCGACGACAAACATGTTTTGTGAAATTCCAGTGTTTATAAGGATGTTGGGGCTTAGACCGTAAGGTAAGGTAATTTAACTTTGTGATGGTGCGTTGCAAAAAGTGGCTGTATTGCTGGGTTTTTGTGGGTTTATATCGTACCTATAAGGAATTGAAACCAGCACCATGCTGCATGGAGGGGAGACAGTGCGAACGGTTTATATCGTACCTATAAGGAATTGAAACCACTCTGAGCGACGCCCCAACAAAGATTCACCCGCCGTTTATATCGTACCTATAAGGAATTGAAACTTATGTTTCCTTGCTCTTCTACAGATTTGGATGCTCAGTTTATATCGTACCTATAAGGAATTGAAACGTTGTATGCACGGACCAAGAACTGAAAAATGCGCTTGTTAATATCGTACCTATAAGGAATTGAAACCCTATATGTACACGACAGACACGACAAATTTTGGCTCTATGTTTATATCGTACCTACAAGGAATTGAAACCGAGCTGGGGTATCAAACCCCGCCTCACACCACACCACGTTTATATCGTACCTATAAGGAATTGAAACATACGCGCAAGCTGTGGTGCCGTGATGCGGTATGGGTTTATATCGTATCTATAAGGAATTGAAAGAACTAAAGGAAGTCATCGAGCGTCGGCGCCAAGGTTGTACCAATGTAAGTTCCACTAGTATGACAAAATTTACAGTAAGGCCTCTTTTTTCTCATTAAAAGGAAGGGGGGTCGCGTTGGATGGTCACGTACTTACCTTATGAAAGCAGGGCTAATTGAATACGTTCGCCGTGGATATTGCAAAATTACTTCTCGTGGATTATCTGTGCTGAACGAGGGCCTTAGTAATATTAACGTAGCTCACCTTAAGCGTTTTCCTGAATTCAACGAATTTCATACGGCAAAGGAAACAGAGGTACCTAAGGCTGAAGTAGGAAGAGATATTTTCGAGGAACGGACACCAGCTGAAAATTTGGAATATAGCTATCTGGCAATTCGTACAGAGCTTGCTCATGATCTCTTACAGCGTCTGAAGATGGGAAGCCCGCAGTTTTTTGAAAAAGTCGTAGTTGAGCTTCTGGTTAAGATGGGCTACGGTGGTTCTATGGCTGATGCAGGAAAGGCTGTAGGGAAGAGTGGCGATGGTGGAATAGATGGTATGATAAAGGAGGATCGTCTTGGTCTCGATGTCATTTATATTCAAGCAAAGCGTTGGGAAGGTACTGTCGGCCGTCCTGAGATTCAGAAATTTGTTGGAGCTCTTCAGATGCATAAAGCTCGCAAAGGGGTCTTCCTAACGACCTCTGTGTTTACAAAAGAAGCTAAAGAGTATGTCACACTTATTGATAATAAGGTTGTTCTGATTGATGGAGTCCAGCTTACTCAGTATATGATTGATTATAATTTAGGCGTTTCGACCGTTGCTATTTATGAGGAAAAGAAGATTGATCAGGATTTTTTCTCTGAAGAATAATCTTAAACCAATTGCTAGATTAATGTGACAAGAGTATGAGAGGAGAAGTAAGTTGTCCTTCTCCGATATATGTCGTCCCTATAAAAGACTTCTCCCCTATAGCTCCCCCCTCCGCAATCCCCTCTCCCAATCCCTACCCAGCCCGAGAAGCGGGCACGGTCTCTTTAAACAATCGCAGCAGCGAAGAATGAAAGTTGGAAAAATCGATGGAGGCTCCGACGAAGTAGCCGATTGAGATGAAAATCAGGCACCAGCATAGGGCTCCTGCCCCTGCGTAGAGCATGTATTTTCGCATGCTCATGGCGCTTACTCCTGCCAGGTAGCAGGTTAGGTGGCGTAGGCCGGGAATGTAGTAGCCGATGCAAATAGCCCATGGTCCGTAGCGCTCGAACCAGGTCTCGGTTTTTTCCAGCCTTTTGGTCGTAAGTTTGATCCACTTTCCGTATTTCCAGAGCAGCGGTTTGCCGAATTTTCGCCCGAGGGCGTAGCTGCACAGCATGCCGGACATGGTTCCGATGAAACTGACCGCCACGGACACCGGGAAATGAAGCAGCCCGGCGGAGGCGAGATAGCCGACTAAGGTCATCAGGATTTCGTCGGGGACCGGCAAGCCTATGATACCCAGAGCCAAACAGAAGAAAATGGCGATGTATCCGTATTGTGTGATCATGTCTTGTAGGAAGTCTATGACGTTCACGCTCCGTTTCTTCGGATAGGCTGCTGATTTGCCGCGGCTGCTTCGTATTTTTACTGATAGGAACTTTTTTGGCTGATTGCGGGTATTTTGATTCGGCTGACCATCAGGCAGCACAGAACGATAACCAGAATCACGGTCATTTCAAGGTGATACAGGGGCGGAGACCAAAGCGCGAATACGGCTAAAATGCAGCCGGCGACCTGGATCGGCAATCCTGTATGATAGCTGCTTGCACAAGCTGAAATGTTGAACCGGGCCAGCCGCAGCGCGCCGCAAATAATAAAGAGAGAAGCGAGCAGCAGTCCGGTGACGGGCATTTTGTGCAAGGTGGCAAGATAAACGGTCAAAGCCGGGGCCGCGCCGAAGGAAATCAGCTCTGCGAGCGAGCGGAATTCTTTGCCGAATTCGTTGGCCAGGCGCAGTCTGTTCACGATGTAACCGTCGAGTCCGGCCAGCGCCGCCGCGAGAATAATGCTGAGCACTGCCTCGGAAGATTTGTCGTGAAACGAGAACAGCATGGACATCATGCCTGCGCTGAGGACGGTCATCGTAAGCAGCGTGGGAATCATTTGGACCGGCATGGAAAATCACTCCTTTTCAATGAAGGCTGGGCGTTGGAAGCGCAGGCTGTCCGGATTTTTGCACATCCAAAATATCAAGCAGAAAAACGAAGGTCGGAATGCCGACGATCAATCCCCAAATACCGAAAAAATGTTCGGAAAAGAGCAGAACGAGAAAGGTGTAAAATACAGGAAGATGCGTTTTGGACGCCATCAGCCGGGGATTGAGCACGTAAGCTTCCAAAGCATGAATGACCGTGACGGCGATAATCAGGTACAGCACATACGTGAACCCGCCCAGACTGAAAGCAATCATGCTTAGCGGAAAGAGCGATATAAATACGCCGGCCACCGGTATAAGCCCCAGGACAAAAATAAGCAGCGAGAGTCCAATTAAATTCGGAAAACCCATCAGCCACAGCGCGAAAGTCGTCAGCAGGCAGTTGAATAGGGCGATCAGCAGCTGGGCTTCGATCACTTTGCCGAACGTTTGCATAAGTTTTTTGCCGAAAAATTCAATCTCCTTGGCGAACCAGCCCAGCTTGCTGGTGTGAAATTGCGCGGTAAAGCGAATGACGTTCTCTTTGCCCAGCAGCAGAAAAAGGCTCATCATCAAAGCCAAAAAGATTTGAAATCCGACATTTCCGATTTTCACCACGATATCGAAGCCTGGCTTAACTATGCTCGGAATGTCGATGCTGTCCAGCCATGTTTTTACGTAGCCGGCCACTTCGTTATCAGGATTGTAGTACGCATGTTTGACAAGTTCGAACAATTGGGTGATCTGGTGGGCCAGAGCGGGAAAAAATTTGGCGCCTGCAAAAGCCAGAACCGACAGAAGGGCGGCGTATATGACCGCAAGCAGCAATTTGGAGTTGACGGGAACGACTTTGTCGATCCAATACTTGCTGAATTGATGCAGCCGGTTCATCAGGAACGTCAGCAGGAAGGTCAGTAAAATAAGGTTCAGCATGCTGCGGATAAAAAATAGAAGAAGGCAAAACAACGCCAATACCGCAAAGCGCTGCACATCTTTTTTTTGCAAAATTGCTATAATATTCATGCGCGACATCCTTTCAGCGTCTCCGTTTCGATCTGTACAAATTCGATTATAGAGATGCGGTGTGTACTTCATGTGTTTTGTAGCAGGCGATTTTTTGTATAATAGTACTGACTGAAAACACACGAAAAACACAACAATCGGTTATTCTTGCTCTATACCGTTTTTTTGCGCGAAGGAGGCTGCGGCTGCATGGATCGCAAAGTTTTGCTAATCGAAGATGAAAGTTTGATCCGCGAAATCGTGGCCGATTATTTCAAGCGGGAGCAGTGGAGCGTCTATGAGGCCGAGAATGGGCTCCAGGCGCTGGACATATTGGAAAAGCTGGATGCCGATCTCGTCATTCTGGATATTCTTATGCCTGAGCTGGACGGCTGGACCGTATGCAAACGGATTCGCGCGCGATCAGCTGTGCCAATCATTATGCTGACCGCCAAATCCGAGGACGACGATAAAATGCTTGGTTTTGAGCTGGGTGCAGACGATTACGTAACGAAACCGTTCAGCCCCAAGGTGCTGGTCGCCCGGGCAGTCAGTCTAATGAAGCGCGTCGAGGGGACTGTCGGAAAAGAAGACCATCTTCTGAGCTTCGGCCGGATTTCGATTAATAGAAGATCGCGTCGCGTCGAGGTGGATGGGCAGGAAATCGAGCTGACGCCCAAAGAATACGAGCTGCTTCTGTATTTGACGAAAAACGAAGGCATCGTGCTTTCCCGCGAAACGATTCTCGATCATATATGGGGCTTCGATTATTTTGGCGACCTGCGCGTCGTCGATACGCATATCAAAAAGCTGCGCGGCAAGCTCGGCGACGAAGCCCGCCATATCCGCACGGTCATTCGGTCCGGGTACAAATTCGAGGAGGAACGATGATAAAACGTGGGGTCACTATGAAGCTGTTTGCCATCACAGCTTTCTTTTTTCTGTTGTTTTATGCCATTGTTTTGCTGGGACAGCTTAATTTATTTGAAACCTTTTACCAGCATCAGAAAACCGCCACACTGGAAAAGAGGCTCCAGACATTCACCGACAGCTACGCCAAAAAACGCTGGGACGACGACCGCATCTCCCGCGAAATGGCCCTGTTCATCAGCCAAAATAAAGCGCAGCTTGCGATTCTCGGGCCTGAAGGCAATGTGAAGCATGACAATCTGTTCCGCATCGTCATCAAGGACGATCATGGAAATCCGGTTCGGATAGCCCTCTCTTTTTTGCTCAATTCCAATTTGCGGAAGCTGCTGGAGGCGAACTTTCAGCGCGGCGATCGGATCGAGGTGGAGGGGTATTATGAGGATACGGTGGAAAAAGATCTTTTTTACCCGGTCATTATCCATAAAGCCGGCTTCAAGGAAATCGGGAGTGTAGATCTAGGCACGAACGAGCCCCTGGAAAAGATTTCCGGCGTTATCACGGACGCGGTGCTGCCCGCTTCCAATCAATGGAATTCGCGGCAAGGCATTTTGTATCTGGCGCTGGAGGACTGGTTCCCGCTTTCGGATGAGCGGAAAGCCGTTTTGCAGAACGGGGGTACGATCCAGGAGGAATGGACGGATACGATCAGCGGCACGCGCAGCGTTGTGGCGATTCAGCCGATTTTGCGCGATGGGAAGGTAAACGAACTGGTTTTTGTGCTCGCCTCCCTGCAGCAGATCAGCGAAGCGTATGATGCCCTGCGTCTGTTTTACATTTACATCGGAATCGGGGGCATCGTGCTCATTCTGCTGCTCTCGCTCGTCTTTACCAAAATTGTGTCCAAACCGCTGCTCTCGCTGAACCAAATCGCGTTGCGTATGGCGAAGCTCGATTTTTCGGTGAAATCGCCAATCCGCAACAACGATGAGATCGGGAGCTTGTCCCACAGCTTGAACAGCTTGTCCGAGAAATTGGACGATACGTTAAAGGAACTGTACGACGCCAATGAGCAGCTGCGGGCGGATATGGAACAAAAACAGCGCATGGAGCAGCTGCAAAAAGAGTTTATTTCCAACGTTTCCCACGAATTAAAAACGCCGCTCAGCATCGTGAAAGGGTACGTGGAGGGCATCCGGGATGGAATCAGCGAAACGAAGCGGGACCGGTATCTTGAAGTGATCTTGGGCGAAACCGATAAGATGGAAGCACTCATCAAAGACATGCTGGAGCTGGCCAAACTGGAATCGAAAACGATCAAGCTGAAAAAGAGCCATTTTTTGCTGAGCGAACAAGTGGAAGATATCGTCGAGAAGCTGTCGAACCACCTTCATGAAAAAGAGCTTAAGGTGGTCACCGTCACCGTAGGCGAACACGAAGTGCAGGCGGATCAGGTCAAAATGGAGCAGGTGCTGGTCAACCTGCTAATGAACGCGATTCGCCATGCGACAGCCGGCAGCGAGATCGCCGTCCGCATCGAAAGCGAAGGCGAACACATCCGCATGGCGATCGAAAACGAAGGCGAAGCTATCCCAGAAGATCAGCTGGAAACGATATGGGAACGTTTCTACCGGGTCGAACGGTCGCGAAACCGCAAAACCGGCGGAACCGGCCTCGGCCTTGCCATCGTCAAGCAAGTGCTGGACCTCCACGAAAGCCGGTACGGAGCGGAAAACACGGAGCGGGGCGTTCGTTTTTATTTTTATGTGTAGGCTTTGCACACTTGTGGTCGCCGCGGCAGGAGTTCCTCGCGACAAAAAACCGGGGGGACGTTTGCTGCCGTGCGGCGGCAAACATCATAAAGGGAAGTCATGCGGGGAAAGTTTCCCCTAAGGACTTGGAAAAAAGCGGAACTGGTACTATGATAGAGATACCCGGACATTTTTGTCGTCGACCTGCAATAGCGTAAAAAAGCCGGGGGATCGACGACAGGGACGATTTGGGGAATCCCGATGTTTATAAGGGATTTGCAACTGGAGCCGTGAGGCCAGCCAGGTCAACTTGTGGATGAGGTATTACGAAAAGTGGCTGTGCTGCTGGGTTTTTGTGGGTTTTTATCGTACCTATGAGGAATTGAAATTTGGATGTCGTAAATACACCGCGTCCGATGAGAATGTGTTTTTATCGTACCTATGAGGAATTGGAATTCGCATCATCATCGTGATTCATAGCCACATGAGGGCTAGTTTTTATCGTACCTATGAGGAAGTGGAATTCGGCTGCGAGATCGGGCTCCATGATTTCGAGAGCAGTTTTTATCGTACCTATGAGGAATTGGAATAAAAGTAATCTGTCGATTGGGGATTCCCATATTCATCGTTTGTATCGTACCTATGAGGAATTGGAATCATCTTCGCTTTTTGGTGGTCCACAAGTGCCATCTTCGTTTGTATCGTACCTATGAGGAATTGGAATTCACGAATGATAAACCAATAGGGAGTAGAATTTACGTTTGTATCGTACCTATGAGGAATTGGAATCAGACCCTGAGATCGTTGTAGCTAGTCGGATGCTTGAGTTTGTATCGTTCCTATGAGGAATTGGAATGGATTACAGTAGGCGGCCACGCGAGGTATATGTTGTTTGTATCGTACCTATGAGGAATTGAAATCGGGCAAGGAGGAAGGGCATAAAGGAATTGACTTTGTTTGTATCGTACCTATGAGGAATTGAAATCGGGCAAGGAGGAAGGGCATAAAGGAATTGACTTTGTTTGTATCGTACCTATGAGGAATTGAAATTCAATGACGCGGATTGCATATAAATTCCGCAGTCGAAGTTTGTATCGTACCTATGAGGAATTGAAATAGGACGTTCGTAACGGATTTGTCACCCTCCGTTTTCAGTTTGTATCGTACCTATGAGGAATTGAAATAACCACTGTCCATTCGTAGGGGATGTAATAGTTGGCGCGTTTGTATCGTACCTATGAGGAATTGAAACTTTTTCTCATGAGCCCGCGGCGACAAAATAACAAAAGGTTAGTATCGTACCTATGAGGAATTGAAACTGGTTTATCACGCTTTGAATATCTGGAACGTTCCCTTTGTTAGTATCGTATCTATGAGGAATTGAAATGACTTTGCTGACTCCCTCATCAAAAGGAGAAGCGACAGTTTGTATCGTACCTATAAGGAATTGAAACGAGGGGCGCGCGGTCTCTTTTGACTTTTTTTATTTTGTTTGTATCGTACCTATAAGGAATTGAAACTTTCATATGGAAACTGAATCTGTGCCATGACCCCACGTTTGTATCGTACCTATAAGGAATTGAAACATATCTCGGCAGCTGCCGGTCAAACTGGTGTGATTGAGTTTGTATCGTACCTATAAGGAATTGAAACCTCCTTCAAGATCTATATTTGCAGCATGGTTTTCAGCGTTTGTATCGTACCTAGTAAGGAATTGAAACTTGGATCGACTTTCGCGTCTGCACAAGGTATCGGTATAGTTTGTATCGTACCTACAAGGAATTGAAACATGGAATCTGCTAAATTCTTCGGTGTATTGATAACTCCGTTTGTATCGTACCTATAAGGAATTGAAACGCGTATTTGCCGGGGATGCCGAGACTTTTCGCAAGTTTGTATCGTACCTATAAGGAATTGAAACTACGATGCTGTTACAGCTGCTCCCCTTCCATTCCAATTGGCTTGTATCGTACCTATAAGGAATTGAAACTCGATTTGAACCGATTCGTGCATAGCAATATCCTGCGTTTGTTTCGTACCTAAGGGGATTTGAAACCGTCATATTCGATGCACATGTTTATCGTCTTTGGTATAGTCGGGGCTTATGCTGTTTCCGGTGTTTCAAGAGTTCGTCATTTAAAGAAGTACCAAAGACTCGAAAACAAAAAGAGGAACTGCCATGAGGCAAGTTCCTTTTAACCGTTCCGTTTCGTTATTCTTCATGCTCTCGTTCGCAGATTACTTCTGTAAACAAGTTTAGTGGAAATAGGGTGGGCACGTCCTTCCCAGGGATCCTCACAAACTCAACAAAATCTTTTCCTACAAGGATCAGTTTCCCTTTTAAGGTTCCGATGTCCTCCGCAGAGGCTGTCAAGTCAAAAGGCTTTGTGATTGTCACGTGATTTCTCAGATCAATAAAAAAGGATGTTTTAAAAACTACATTTGTGGATCCTACCATAAAGGAAGTGGAAGTAATATTTGTTAGCTTTCCTATTGTTTTGGTCAATTGTGGAAATCCCGGTTGGAAAACAGTCACTGTACGACCTACAAGCGGTTGTAGGCGTTGAATCAAAGTAATGTTTTGAGGCGCAGGACAGCCAATAATACTTATGTCATCGGCCATAAAGCAAATTCTCCTTTCTCTTCATTTTATATCCTATACGGAATTTTCATTTTTGTGTGGGCTTTTGTTGAGTTATAGGGCAAAATACAAAGAAACAGGGTAAGCCGCGGATCATTCGAGGCTGGGAGCGAGAGGTGCCAAGGTGGATTTTGGGGACCGAATGGGGACGCGTTTCACCGATATTCACCCGGATTATTGACGGATACTAGCAGGAAAATCCCTTGATTATCATGCGTCACAAAATGTATTTCGTTTGTATAATACCTATAAGGAATTGAATTCTAGCGTCATTGCATATATGTCGGTATGACCTTCGGTTCTTATCATATCTAAGAGGAAAATGTCTCTTTTGTACTTGGAAAAAAGCGGAACTGGTACTATGATAGAGATACCCGGGTATTTTTGTCGTCGACCTGCGATGGTGCAAAAAAGCCAGGGGATCGACGACAGGAAAGATTTGTGGAATCCCCAGTGTATATAAGGGATTTGCCGCTTGAGCCGTGAGGTCAGCCGGGTTAACTTTGTGGTGAGGCATTGCATGAAGTGGCTGTGCCGCTGGGTTTTTATGGGTTTGTATCGTACCTATGAGGAATTGAAATTCCTTTGAACTATAAAGGCCGGTATGTGCAATTTGGGTTTGTATCGTACCTATGAGGAATTGAAATTTCTCAACGAGAACGGTCTGTCTGATTTATCCAATTGTTTGTATCGTACCTATGAGGAATTGAAATTCTTCAAATTCTTTGTCGTAAACAGATATATGTTTCCCGTTTGTATCGTACCTATGAGGAATTGAAATTTGGCTTTCTTTGCGGTTGCGGGTATTTGTGTTCTCGGTTTGTATCGTACCTATGAGGAATTGAAATTAGGATCAATTTGTTGTTGTGGGTAAGAAGGTTGTTGTTTGTATCGTACCTATGAGGAATTGAAATAAGTATACTGTGCCGTTTGGGTAAGCAATAGTTTGAGTTTGTATCGTACCTATGAGGAATTGATATCACGATAGGCGGTATGGTCTGCCATTTCCCTCAAGAGCTTGTATCGTACCTATGAGGAATTGAAATGAACAATGCTCCGAAGAGACGGACGAACTGAATGCGTTTGTATCGTACCTATGAGGAATTGAAATCGGAGCAAAACACCAATTGGAGCAACGTTGATCCTTTGTTTGTATCGTACCTATGAGGAATTGAAATAATAATCAAATACAAGGGAGGATAGCTTCTTCCCCCTGTTTGTATCGTACCTATGAGGAATTGAAATAAAATCGGTGGTTGATTGGACAGCGTACATGAATTCGGTTTGTATCGTACCTATGAGGAATTGAAATTTGGCATAAACGCTCGAACATATCGTGAGTCAAAAGGTTTGTATCGTACCTATGAGGAATTGAAATTGTACAGAGCTGCAGCTTGCGGTTGTGCAGAAATTACGTTTGTATTGTACCAATAAGGAAGTGAAATGATAGGCAATGATCGATTTTCGCGTTTTCCCGAGTTGTTTGTATTGTACCCTATGAGGAATTAAATGCGCGAGGCTCGGGCTATACGCGCGGGGAATAGCTGAGTTTGTATTATACCTATGATTAGTTGAAACGTGGAACAAACCGTTAACTAAAGGTCGAGTGCAAAAGGGTTTGAGCCCATAAAAATAGCTCAGTAGAAAAATCCCTCCGTCGGCCAATCAACGCCAGCGGAGGGATGCTTTGCTTAAAAGACAGTTATCGATCAATTTTCTCGGGAGGCATCCACTTCACAACAATGATAGCGAAAACTATAAGAATTGAGATAAGCGAAATGACGCCTTTGTAAGTGCCATTTATCAGTAACCAAATACATAAGCCTAACATCAAAACAATTGCAATTAAATACCAGTAACCAATATACTTTTTGTTATTATTTGTTTTCTTTTTTATTATTAGCGTGATTATAAAAAAGACTGCAACGTAAAAAAACAAGAATAAATAAATAAGTATATTTGCCAATAGCATTCTGCCTCAACAACTTTCTAGTTTGGAGTAGATTCAAAGTAAGTAATTGGAAGCCAATGTAAATTCAATGTTACCCCGTTTCCTCTATCATTGCGTGACATTGAATCTGCAATCATAAATGATCCAACAGACGTAATTACTGCAGCCGCTGAAACAGCAGCACCAGCAGGCGCAGCAACAACGGCTATAGCTGCACCGACAACTGCTACAAGTTGCCATACTTGCCCAGATTGGTTTAAATAATAAATCATATCCTGGGTTTCTTGTTCGTTAAATGTTACCGCGACTCCCCACCAATAGGGGTTTGCATAAACATTTGTATGCACTCCTGAAGTAGATGATTTTGCGGAAACATTAGCAACAGGTAAACCATTTTCGATTTTCAATAATTTTTGTTGAAGTGCTTGGTTTACACTGTCAACAGCATTGGAATAAGACTGATATACCTCGCTACTATACAATGATTTAACTGTAGGATCAATGTGATATAAATTGTCTTGACCTAGCTGGATGTACTTCGTAATTGAATCGCCTGCTTTTAAAATATCCATAGTCAGTGCATCATTTGTGATTGTTATTTTGGGATACTGATTTGGTGAAATACTTTGTTTATCGCTTTGCTGATCAGGTATTGTAGATTCAGCGTAAGCAGAAATGGGCAAAAGACTTGCAAACAACATTGCAGCAGAGGATAAAGCAATAATTGATTTTTTAAGCATCATACTTTAAGGTCGCTCTCCTAAACACTGCTGTAATAAATGGAATTATGATCGCCGCGTAGCAAATCAACCCAATAACATTTTACAGTAATTGTAAATGGAAGTGAATGAATAAATTTAAATGGAATTTGGCTCAAAACTGAATCAGCGCTTATCTAAAGTTTCCCTGGTGGATTTTTCCTGTAATTTGGGGACAAAATGGGGACACAATTCACTCGGGTTACGAACAGGAAAAACCTTGAAATTCAAGGGTTGGTGATTCATTCGGATTGTATAGGGACATGTTTCAATTTATGAGAAGTTGAAACCTTTCAATGCTACTTTCATACGTCACAAAATGTATTTCGTTTGTATCGTACCTATAAGGAATTGAAATTCCGGAACTTTAAAGGGAAGACCACCCGCCGCGATCCAATTTGTATTTATATCGGATATTCTGTTCGGGAAAATTTCCGAGCTTTTTAAAGTAAATTACGTACACGTAAACAATCACGTATGTATTTTGAACACCAAACAATGAATTGCGCGTATAAACTAATCATGTTATTATAAAAATAAATAAGGACGGTCCGCTAAACCGTCCTCGTGTACAAACTTGGGTGGATTCCCTCCTGAGTAAATAACCTACAGGCAGTAACCCACTTAGGCGCCAACCTTAAAAGTGGGTTACTTTCGTTTATCGATGTAGTCAGTAGCGCCAGAATGAAGCTTCCGAACGCAAACATGATCATGATCGCTTGGAAAGTTTCCATGGCATCCCCTCCTTCCTGGAGGAAAGCCGCACCCAAGGTTGAGTTGTACACTAATAATAGTTTAACTGGATTGGAATTTTCTTTCAATTGCTAAATTGTGAAAGCAGTAGCGGGGCTTGTAATATGATAGAGATAACCTACACCTTTTTTGTCGTCGACCTGCAATAGCGCAAAAAAGCCGGGGGATCGACGACAAACATGTTTTGTGGGTTAATATCGTACCTATGAGGAATTGAAATTTAAACTGTTTCCCGCTGCCGAAGCCAACCTGCTCCGGTTTGTATCTTACCTGAATTGAAACACACCTGTAGGCTACGATCATCTTTGCCTGGGAATCACGGTTTATATTGTACCTATAAGGAATTAATCGATATTGTTTGGTGTTCTTGGCAATAATGGAGGAATAAACGTGAACAGAAAAAAATGGGTCGTTGTATCTGCTAGTGCAGCATTGGGATTGGCGTTATTTGCTATTGTAAATAATACGTTTGCTTCGTCAGAAGTGTCCGCTAATAAGTATGAACTAATGTCAACATCAACTCACGATAGTGAAAAAATAAAAGAGGTTGGAATAACTTTCAAAGAGGCAACAGTCAAGCCTAAGCAAGATGCCAGTCAAGCGGTTAGTTCCGCAAAAGAGTATGCACCAGGATATGTAAAAGAAGCAAAGAAAATTGAAGTTGAATACCATTTAATTACTAATCCTGATTTCAAACTTTTTACTCAAGGAGCTACTGAAAGCAACCCCAAGTTAGAGAAAGACAGTTATTTATTGGATACACCTTGTTATGTTGTGACTTTTAAATGAATCAGTAAGCCAGCCAAATCTTACAAAAAAGATCAAACTCCCAAAACTTTCAATGAGTATAGCGTTGTAGTCGATGCAAATACAAATCAGGTATTGTATGGTTTTTCTTATAGGTAATTAGTTTGTAGTGGGCGTAACAGTGAAGTTGGAAGTGTTCGTCAAAGACTTGCTAGAACTGGCCAAGTTGAAATCTGAAAATGGTATCACCGTGCTTGCTCAAAAGCATCGATGAATAAGGGCACCTTATGGGCTTGGAAAAAACCGGGGTTAGTAATATGATAGAGGTAGCCAAAGTATTTTTGTGTCGTCGACCTGCAATAGCGCAAAAAAGCCGGGGGATCGACGACAAATATGTCTTATGGAAATCCAATGTTTATAAGGGTTTTAGGTCTTAGGGTAATGAGGCCAGCCGAATTAACTTTGTAGTGAGGCATTGCAAAAAGTGGCTGTATTGCTGGATTTTTGTGGGTTTATATCGTACCTATGAGGAATTGAAATAATGAGTTGATACCCAAATGACCATATGTTTGTTGGGTTTATATCGTACCTATGAGGAATTGAAATCTCCCAGGTGGTGTTGCCCGTTTACTAGGATCATTTGTGTTTATATCGTACCTATGAGGAATTGAAATTTATTTAAGCAGCACAGGATTTCGACCAATCGAAAACTGTTTATATCGTACCTATGAGGAATTGAAATTTGGTGGCGTTCATGAACTTCGGCAAATCGATCGCCAGGTTTATATCGTGCCTATGAGGAATTGAAATTCATACTGCACGCGGTACTCGCTGGCGTCGGTCTCGGTTTATATCGTACCTATGAGGAATTGAAATTATCGAGTCATAATTGACTCAGACTCTTTCAATTGGGTTTATATCGTACCTATGAGGAATTGAAATATTGCACGACAGATGGCTGCAGGGGCGAACATCGCGAGTTTATATCGTACCTATGAGGAATTGAAATTTTGCAATCCGTTTCCGTTGACGGCTATGGAGCCGGTTTATATCGTACCTATGAGGAATTGAAATTAGAGAATACGAAATGCATCATGTGCCATTGCTTTCAGTTTATATCGTACCTATGAGGAATTGAAATCCGGTTTGACGAGCAGTTTTCCTTCTGCATTGTTGCTGTTTATATCGTACCTATGAGGAATTGAAATTTCTGCATCTGTCCAGCAGCTGCGGCTATAAGGAGTGGTCTGTATTGTACTTACGAGGAATTAAAACACACTTTGTACAATCTTGTTGTGCAGGCTATTTTTACAAATGGGAGAGTATTCGACTTTCCATCGTCAAGTGAAACATGGATCTTCACGAAAGCCAAATAGCTAGGAAACACGGGGTGGTGCGAAGTTTTATTGCTATTAGTAAATTTTGCTGCCAGACGGTAGCAAAGCTTCATTGAAAGGTTCCGCACATGGTATTGGAAAAAAAGTGGGACTAGTAATATGATAGTGGTAACTAGAGTATTTTTTGTCGTCGACCTGCAATAGCGTAATAAAGCCGGGGGATCGACGACAAACATGTTTTGTGGAGATCCAGTATTTATAAGGGATTTGCGGCTTGGGTCGTGAAACCATGGGAATTAATTTTGTGATATGGTTTTGTAAAAATGGCTGTATTGCTGGGTTTTTTGGGTTTGTATCGTACCTATAAGGAATTGAAACTACGGATCAATATCGAATGCAGAGTATGAACGAACCAGGTTTGTATCGTACCTATAAGGAATTGAAACGTTATTCTTCCGTTTTTGCTTTCGTTTGCTTGGAACACGTTTGTATCGTACCTATAAGGAATTGAAACTGGGATGAGCTGGACGAAAACGGAAAAGGGCTTTTGGTTTGTATCGTACCTATAAGGAATTGAAACTTGCTCAAAACGTTCAATTGCTGTTCATTTTGATTGGGTTTGTATCGTACCTATAAGGAATTGAAACTCTCAACGTAAAGTTAGGGACCAACTATAAGCATAAGTTTGTATCGTACCTATAAGGAATTGAAACGAAGCTTTGGAAGCAGCGCAGGAGGCTCTTGATGCTTCGTTTGTATCGTACCTATAAGGAATTGAAACAGCGGAGGGGCTATGTGGTGGAGCCTACACCGAAAACAGTTTGTATCGTACCTATAAGGAATTGAAACTCTTGAATCAGGACTAGGCGGCCATAGCGACGTTGCCAGTTTGTATCGTACCTATAAGGAATTGAAACAATCCTTCTTAATGACGTACTCAGCAGCTTTTGTTCTGTTTGTATCGTACCTATAAGGAATTGAAACTGGGCACTGAAACGCCGGATCGAGCAAGCATACCGTGTTTATATCGTACCTATGAGGAATTGAAACTACGGATTGATCCTTTCAGCAAAATCCTTGGTGTGTTTTATGTCATACCTATAAGGAATTTGAAACATTACGTCTTTCTCGTGTGAGTATTCTCGTTTCTATCTTACCTATAAGGAAACAATCCCCAAAAAACAGCCCTGCGGCCCGCCACGTATTTTGCTCATTGACGCTCGTTTTATTTCCGGATAAGATGAATTTAAACGTTTCAACGAGGCTCAAGGCGAATAGTGGGGCCTTTTTATTTTGGTTGTTTGACCTTTTTTTATGGAACGAAGGAGTGACGATGATGTCGTATTATGAGCAGCGAAGAAAAGAGTTTATAAGCCGAGTGGCGAAAAAAGCATACGAGCTCCCTGTTTTGGACAGCGGGTTGTGGTTTCATCGTGACGTCCGCGACAATTTTTATTATGCTTCGTATTTGTTTGCGGCGGCTGTGGATGCGGGAGTTCCGGCTGTTTTTGAGCGGGATGCCGCGAAGGCGAAGGCGGGCCGCGTTTTGTTGGAGGTTCTGCAGCTGCAGGACCGGGATCCGCTCAGCGAGACTTACGGGCACTGGCCGCTCAATCTCGATCCCGTTCCCCGGGAAGCGGGAATGAATTCTCTTCCGGTCGAGCTGATGGGCAGTTTGCTCGTTTATTTTTACAAACGGTACGGCCCGGAGCTGCCGCAAGCTTTGCGGACCCAATTGGAGCAGACTTTGGAGCATGTTTACCGCAGTCATTTTTACCGGAAGCCGCTTGAGCATTATCATCATCATGAGGCGAAGTATACGGCGGCGAAGCTTATTTTTGGCCAGTTGTACGGGGATCGGGAGCTGCTTGAGGATGGTTTCCGCAGTTTGCAGGCGACTTTGGAGCGCATTACGGGCATGGGGATGTCTGAGTACGGCTGTCTTCCCTGGTTTTGGCATTGGGTGCAGGCGTTTACATGTGCGTGGGAGCTAGCCGAAGACGCTGAGATCAAAAAGCAGCTGGCAGCTATGCTCGATTATTTATGGCATGTCCGGTCGCTCTATTACTTGCGGGGGGCCTGGGTCGGGCCGCATTCCCGGGGGCTCGCTCACGATATTCCGCAGGACCGGAACGTGCTGATGGATTATGTGCAGTTTGGGGATTTTGAGCTTCCGGAGGATATGCCGCGGACGGAGTATGCGGGATTTCTTTTTTACGAGGCGCCTTCGCAGGCCCGCAGTACAGCTTTGCAGCGCGGCAATCCGGTTGAAGTGAAGCAAATCGTTCCCCGTCCGGCGGCAGTTGGCGGAAATCCGCTGCACAGTTACGTGTACATAACGGAATATTACGCGGTGGGCGGCATGTGGGAACGGGCCGAGGAGTTCGATAATGAACAGCACCGCTGGGATGCCGCGTTTCCTTTGCAGGCTGTGGAAGGTGTCAACCGCGCCTATTTTTTCCTTGCGGGCGACGCCGATTCTGAGGAAAGCTTGCGGCACCAAAGCGGGCATACGGAAGTGCTGTTTCATCAAAATACAGCGGCCGTCCTGTACACCATCCCCGATGGCCAAACCGGTCAAGTTATTGGCTGTTTGCCAAAAGGAGAATGGCTCCAGGCGGCGAATTCGTTATATGGATTGTGCGGAAATGTATACCTGGCCGTGCATATCCGGCAGTCCTTCGACAGAATCGAGTTGGCGGACCGCTGGACGGTCACAAGTTCGGCCGGAGCGAACGGGGTCGTGCTGGAGTGTGTGGACGCAGTCGAAGCCAAAAGCCTGGGCATTATGGATGTGACTCATTTTGCTGAAGCGGCGGGCAGGAACAAGCCGGATTTTGCTCATGCCGGGCTGGATGGTGCGTTTGCCGGCAATTCGGTCACGTACGTGACGATGAGGGGAGACCGTCTGGAGCTTGCGGTCGGCGCCGATTCGCAAATAACGAGACGGGTCAACGGGGTATTTGTAAATTTTACGGATTATACGGTTATGTGAAGTTGAACAACGATCCAGGAAAAGGGGAAGAATATGCCAGTTTTCGATCTACCTGTAGAAAAACTTTTCACCTATGAAGGACGCAATCCGCGGCCTGACGATTTCGATGCTTACTGGGACAGGGCGATTGCCGAAATGAAAGCGGTTGATCCGCAGGTTGAATTGCGCCCCAGCGAGTTTCAAACTCCTTTTGCAGATTGTTTCGAATTGTACTTCACGGGTGTAAGAGGGGCGCGGGTTCATGCCAAATATATTCGGCCCAAGTTTGCGGAGTCCCCGCATCCGGCTATTTTGCAATTCCACGGATATTGGGGCTCTTCAGGCGATTGGACGGAAAAGCTGGCGTACGCTGCGCTCGGGTTCTCCGTATTCGCTTTGGACTGCCGCGGACAGGGCGGTATTTCGGAGGATGCGGGCGGCGTGAAGGGCACGACGATCAGCGGGCATATTATCCGTGGAATTGACGATTCGCCTGACGATATGCTGTTCCGTCATATTTTTCTTGATACGGCGCAGCTCGCCGGAATCGCGATGGGGATGCCGGAGGTCGATCCGGATCGCGTAGGCGCCAGAGGCGGTTCGCAGGGCGGCGCGCTTACGATCGCTTGTGCGGCGCTGGAGCCCCGCATTAAGCGGCTGACGCCGGTGTACCCTTTTCTCAGCGATTACCAGCGGGTGTGGGAAATGGATCTGGCCAAGGATGCGTATGCCGAGCTGAAGGATTACTTCCGCAGGCATGATCCGCAGCATAAGCGCGAGAATGAGATTTTTGCCAAGCTCGGCTATATCGATATTCAGCATCTCGCGAGCCGCATTCAGGGAGAGGTGCTTATGGGCGTCGGTCTCAGCGACACGGTCTGCCCGCCTTCCACGCAGTTTGCGGCTTACAACAAAATAAAAGCGCCGAAGCAAATTGAGCTGTTCCCGGATTTTGGGCATGAGCATTTGCCGGGTTTTAACGATTTGGCGTTTGAATTTATGCAAAAGCTGTAAGCCGGAGGCACATTCGCCATGAATGCGATTCAAAAAAGAATAGACGAACTCTATAGTTACGTGCCCGATAGGCAGCTCGCTCCTGCGGATTTGGCCGATTTTTGGGAGCGAACGTTGTCCGGCGAAACGGCTCGGGTGCCGTATACGCGAACGGTTGTCCGAACCCCGATGCAGGACGTGGAGGCGTATAAGGTCATTTATGAGGGCGATGCGCATACGCCGATTCATGCCTGGCATCTTGTTCCGTCGAAGGCGCTCGCCGAGCCGGCCCCCTGCCTGGTCGTGTTCCACGGATACGGCGGATCGAAAGGCGAGCCCGAGGACTATGCGGCCTGGCTGCTGATGGGCTTCGCGGTGTTTGCCGTCGATGTGCGCGGGCAGAGCGGGGAAACCGGGAATGCACTGGCCAATACATACGGCATGGCAAAAGGGTGGATCACGCAGGGGATTATGGACCCGCATACCTGCTATTACAAAGCGCTGGCTATCGACGGAATCCGCGCAGTGCGCTGCGCCCGGGAGCAGCCCGGCGTCGATCCGGCCAGGATCATCGCGATGGGCGCCAGCCAGGGCGGCGGTCTGGCTTTGCTGACGGCTGCGCTGGAGCCGGGCGTCCATATGGCGGTTGCCGACATACCGAACATGTGCCGCTTCGATTTCGGGCTGCTCAACTCCACAGGATCGCTTACGGAAGCCGCCCAATTCGTCAGCCATAACCCGGAGCGGCTCGCGCCGGTGCTGGTGACCCTCAGCTATTTCGACATCGTTCATCTTGCCGACCGGATCACCGTTCCCGTATGGATGTCCGTCGGATTAAAAGATACCGTCTGCATGCCGGAAACGGTATTCGCCGCCTACAACGCGCTGGCCTCGGCCCACAAGCATTTGCATATCAATCCGTTTCTCGGGCATGAGCTGCCACGCGGCCATACTCGCCTTGTATATGATTTTATCCAAAGATCCCGCTGCTGAAGCGGGTTCTTTTTTTTCAGTAACCTTTCAGGGAACATTCAAGGGAGATTAAGCTGCAGTTTCTTTATTGTTCATAAAAGAGGATTATTATTGCAGTTGTAACAGAAAATGAAACAGTGGATTAGAAAGGCGGAGAGTATCATGAAAGCAACAAACAACCATAACGGACTGACTAAGGACGCGAAAAAGAAACGGAAGCAAATCATCGGCTCACTGTTGCTTATAACGGCTTTGCTGAGCGGCTGCTCGACGGCGCAAACGGCGAACTCCGGCTCGGCCCAAGAGGCGGGCGGCAATCAATCGCAGGCTCAATCGACGCAAGCCCCATCGTCTACGCAGACGCCGGATCAGACAGCGCAAAATCAGGTATCGCAAGGCCAGACGCAGAATGCGGCGAAATCGGGCGCGAATCAAAAAGATTTTCAAATGATGAGGACGTTCCGTTCCCTGATCATGATGGATAAGGCGGATGGATTGACCATCACCAAAGATCAGGCGGTGCAAATGATCCCCGTCGTGCAGGAGAGTATTTCGAGCGGCGAATTAACGTCGGATAACAAAACGAAACTGCTCAGCGGGCTTACCGATGCCCAGAAAAAATATTTGGATGATGCCGCTGCAAAAGAGCCTATGAGACAGGGCGGCAATGGAGGGGGAGGCGGAAACGACGGCAAGGGCGGCTCCGGTTCGCGTCCTTCATCGGCTCCGGACGCTGCAGGTTCTGCTGCAGGTTCACCTCCTGCTTCGCCTCCGGCAGCGCCATCCGGAGATCAAAAGCCAATGGACGGCGGCGGTCAAATGCCTCAAGGCCAAGGCGGACCGGGAGGAGCAGGCGGCGGCCAAGGCATGCAGCAATCCGGTCAGCAATTACTCGAACTGCTGCAATCGAAAACAAAGTAACCGACGCGATTCCAGCAAAACGAATCGCATTCCCGAGGAGACCAAACGGTCTCCTTTTTAGGCGCGCCCGGTTAATGAGGTGCAGCCGGTCGACCGCCGCCATGCAGCTTGCGGTGCGCGTATGTATGCGGTGCGACGCTGCATGACGGCCGACTGCATGGCTCGCGCGAGCCCGTCCTCCGACTGGCCGTCTGCCCTTACATGCGAAAGCCTCCCATGCCGCTGGGCGGCACCCATGAAGCCGAAATTAGTACATCGCTAGTTATTTTAAGGTTGGTGCAGGCTGTCGAGAAAAACGTACATGATTGGAGAGGCACATCCTTATTAACGTGTAGAAAACTTGTAACTATCAGATGGTTGATAGAGTGACGGGATAGAGGAACCGGAGGGGGACACCTCTCCTGTACGGGATGAGTAGCAGAAGTAGGTGACACCTCTCCTGTTAGGGATGAGTAGCTGAAGTAAGAGACACCTCTCCTGTTAGGGATGAGTAGCTGAAGTGGGGGGACAAAGCGGCTTGGTAGGGAAAAACCTGCGAAAGTGCAGGCTTTTTCTGTAATAATGGTTCATTTTGGCGAAAAGCCTGCGATTGTGCAGGAATTTTCGAAGAAATTGAGCCAGAGCCCATGTTCGCGGCGAAAAGCCTGCACAATTGCAGGAATATTGCGCAGCCGGCGTATCAACCGAGGAAAACCTGCACTTTTGCAGGTTTTCTTCGCGCAATCAGGCAAATTGTACGCCAGGTTCCGGCAAGTGGGTTTCTGCGCAGCCTGCAAAAGTGCAGCATTTTTGGCGGCAGCGGCCGGTTCAGAGTGAAAGCCTGCACAAGTACAGGAATGCCTCGCACGCGGGCATCCGGGAGCAGGCTTTCTGCACGGGGCCCGTGCCGCACCGCGCGCAGCTCCCGGCGCGCGGTGTTTTCGCTGCATGACGGCGGTCGGTCGCAAGCAAGCGACCGCGCCGTTCGGCTCATTCGTCGGAGTGGCGCTCACTTTTGGAGTCGTTGAGCCGGTCGAGCACTAATTGCACCGCGATGGCGTCGTCCAAATAGCCCAGAGGGAAGACGTAGTCCGGGATAATGTCGGCCGACAAAACGAAATAAAGCAAGGCGCTGCCGACGATAGCGCGCTTTTCCGGCAAAGTCTCTTCCTCGCAAAAGAGGCGGTACATCTGCTTCAGCTCGTCGATGAATGGGCCGGCGCCGTTGACGCTTGCAACCTTTTCGGGGAAATCTTCGACGATGATTTGTTTTCCTTCCTCCGTCAGGGCATATTTCTCATATTTGCTCAGCTCTTTGCGGACGAGCTCTTCAGTAAACTGGGTGTCGATTAAGTTGGACGACTGCAAAATTTTTTGAATATTGCTTACGGATGCAAAAATATCCGAATGCCGTTCGACCTGCGGGATGCCGATATCGAACCCGGCGGCTTGAAAAAGCTCTGCAGTCGGCACGCCGAGATGGAAAGCGAACGTTTCCAGATGGTCGAGCTTCGCCTTTTGCTTTCCGTTAATAATCCGCGAAATGGTGGCCGTATCGATCCCGGTCAGCGCGCTCAGCTTGCGCATGGAATAGGAACGCGCCTTCAGCAAAGAGGTGAGTGTGCTGCCCAGAGACGGCTCCGGTCGTTCCAAATGGTTATCAGTCATCCGATATCCTCACTCCTTTTGAGCGATGTTGAAATAATCTCAACACATTTTGATTTGGAAAAGCACTTTTTTGCAGGTTGATCAATACGCTAACAGTAAACAGTGTTGAGGAGTGGAACGACTATGACAGCAGGGCTTTTGATCTTGGGTTTTGCGATTTCATCGAGTCTGGACAATTTGGGCGTCGGCATTTCTTACGGGGTTCGCGGTATCCGCATCCGGCATATGGCGAACACCGTTATAGCCGTCATTTGTTTTTTGTTCAGTATGACCGGAATTTTGGCCGGCCACTGGCTTTCCCGAATTCTTCCCGGGCTGTTGCCGGTTCTGGTTGGCGCATTTCTTATGATTATTATCGGAATTCGCATCATTTTGCTGGCGGTACCGCGTAAAGGGCAGCGCCTGTCCGAGGATTCCGATGAGGAAGTTTCCGGCGCAAGCTCGATACAAACGATTTTGAAAAATCCCGAAAAGGCGGACATCGATCGATCCGGCGAAATCGGCATCGGCGAGGCAGTGATTCTGGGGGTGGCGCTCTCCGCGAATGCCGTTACGAACGGATTGGGAGCAGGGCTGCTGGGCCTATCTCCGCTGGCTATTTCCATAACGGCCGCAATCGGCAGCTTCGTTACGGTCTGGTTCGGCGTCGCGCTTGGCCGAAAAGTGGCCGGGATTCGCATCGGCAAGTTCACCGTCGGCCAGTTCGGCACGATTTTGAGCGGATTCTTGCTGCTGCTGATTGCTTTCGGCTCCTTTTTTGGCTGATGCGCATAAGAGTGCCCGTATTTATTTATTGTACGTGAGCCCATGCCGGATATGACAGAAGCGCCGCCGAATCTCCGGATTTTCCAAGTGAATATTGACAACGCCAAGTATCGATAGTAATATCCAAGTGTGGTGCATAATGCTCTAATGATAGCTGCCCGGAGCTCTCTCTTTTCAGGGAGAGCTTTTTTGTGTTTGTATAGTCCATTTATCGGGTTTGGAGGAGACAGTGATGGAAGCCGTATACCGAAACGAAGTGCTTATCGTTGAAGACGATGACCATATCCGGCGTTTTGTGGCGATTCATTTGGACAGATCCGGGTTTCAGGTCGCCGAAGCCGCATCGGGAGAAATGGCTATGAGAAGCCTTGCCGCAAGCCGGCCCGACGTCGTCGTGCTGGACATCATGCTGCCGGATACGGACGGTTTTGAGTTTTGCAAAAAACTAAGAGAAATCGACCCGGACATCGCCATCGTTTTTTTGACTGCCAGGACGCAGGATTTGGACAAGATCAAAGGTCTTGAACTGGGGGCCGACGATTACGTCGTCAAACCTTTTAATCCGCTGGAGCTTGCAGCAAGAATCAAAACCGTATTGCGCCGCACCCGAAAATCGGCGGGACCGCCGCATAGAAAAATACTCCAATCAGGCTCGATCCGGCTTGATCTGGATGCCAACAAGTTATTCAAAGACGGCTGTCCCATTGAAGCGACACCGAAGGAATTTCAAATGCTCAAAGCGTTTTTGCAAAATCCTGATAAAGCATTGTCCAGAAATGAGCTGTTGAACCTGATTTGGGGAGAAGATTTTGTGGGCGATACGAAAACTGTTGATGTCCACGTCCGAAAGCTCAGGGAAAAAATTGAAGACGATTGCTCCAGCCCCCGGCTGATCGAAACGGTGTGGGGGCTCGGGTACAGGTGGCGAAAGGAGGTTTGAACGGTTGGGCATCCAAAAAAGGCTTGTAGGCAGTTACCTCGCCGTCATTTTGATTACAGTTGCAATTCTGGAATTTTTTCTGATTGCTTTGGTCAATTATTACTATTATCACAATGTGGAACGCATCCTGTCGAAGCAAGCGGAACTGTCCGCTTCTTTTTTTCATCAATATTTTGCAGGCGAGGATTTAGCGCAGCAATCGGAAAGGCTGCTCAGCGGATTTGCCCACCATTCATCCGCTCAAGTCCAGATTATCGGTTCGTCCGGTCAACTGCTGCAAGACTCAACGGGACAACATATAGGCGAAAATATAATCGGGTACCCGGATGTGAAAGAA
Source organism: Paenibacillus sp. sgz302190 (assembly GCF_059820445.1). Taxonomy (NCBI): domain Bacteria; kingdom Bacillati; phylum Bacillota; class Bacilli; order Caryophanales; family Paenibacillaceae; genus Paenibacillus; species Paenibacillus sp. sgz302190. The sequence continues at coordinate 45,337 of NZ_JBZYAO010000021.1, read as the reverse complement.
GCGTGCAGCGGAAAGGAAGGAACCTGGAGGGGATATGAGCCGTCCACGCATGAAGCGATACTAGCCGTATCGTACCCTTTGCAGACGAAGGATGCTACCGTAGGGGCGGTCAGGTTCGTGACCTCTTTAACCGAAACGGCGGAAGCGGTCAAGCAAATTTCCGCCGTCTTTATTTCCGTCGGTTTTATCGTCGTAGCCATTGTCGCCTTTCTGGGCATCCCCCTGTCGAGAACCATTACCGGCTCCATAACCGAGCTGAAGCTGGCGGCCGAACAAATGGCCGAAGGCGATTTTACCGTCCGGGCCCGCAAACGGTACCGGGACGAGCTGGGGACGCTGGCGGACACATTCAATTCGATGGCGGCAAAAATAGGGCAAAACGAGCAGCTCAAAAACGACTTCATTTCATCGGTATCGCATGAGCTTCGAACGCCGCTGACGTCCATCAAAGGCTGGGTCGTCATCTTGAATTCGACGCCAGGTGAAGACAGGAACATGCTTCAAGAAGGGCTCGAAATTATCGAGACGGAGACGGACAGGTTAACTCGGCTTGTCGACGAATTGCTTGATTTTTCCAAATTGGATAACGGACGAATTTTGCTGCACTGTACCCCGCTCCATATCCCGGAACTGCTGCGGCATTTAGGAAAACAGCTCGCCCCAAGAGCCGCCAGGCAGAGCATCTCGCTGGAAGTGCATGCCAACGATACGCTTCCGCTCATTCAAGCCGACGAAAATCGGTTGAAGCAAGTGCTGATCAACTTGTTGGACAACTCGCTGAAATTTACGGAGCCCGGCGGCGTCATTACAATGCGAGCTTCCTCAGCCCAGGAACAGATCGTCATTACTGTGGAAGATACGGGGGTGGGTATTGCGGAGCACGATTTGGCGAATGTTTTCCAAAAGTTTTACAAAGGAAACCGGCATGCTGCCGGAAGCGGTCTGGGATTATCGATTGCCGATCAGATCGTCCGATTGCATCGTGGGGAAATGAAAATAAACAGCAGGCCGGGAATGGGAACGAAAGTCGACATTTATCTCCCAAAGTGAAAAGGAAAAATTTTAACTTTTTCATAACCTTTTATGTTCCGCAAAAATATAAAATAAAGTCGTACAATGACAGGCAGGGAGCCAAATAAGATGATGTTTAGCAGACGGATTTGTACATTGCTTGCTGCAGCTTCACTGTTGTGGATCAGCGGATGCGGGATGCCTGCCGCTCCCGTGGATGTCATTCAATCCCCGGTCTCGGAAGCGAATGCCGCAAAAGACAGTTTCAGTGCGATGCTTCGAACCTTGCTGCCTGACGGAGCCCGGCTGTTAGCCTCGGAACACCCGAATGACCGCGAACGCGTTACATTCGGAGATGTGGACGGAGACGGGATCGATGAAGCTGTGGTCGTATACGAAGAGAACGTCGTTAACGACAAAATACTAAAGGCGGCGCTGTTGAAACAGCGCAATAATGAGTGGCGCATCGTCTGGGATACGAAAGGGTTCGGTTACGGCCTGGATTATGTCGGGTTTTCGGACGTTACGAAAGACGGACGACCCGAGATTATGCTCGGATGGTCCATGGGCGCAGGCGAGAATGGGCTTGATATTTATGAATGGAAAAACAATACATTGGAATTGTGGAGCAAGCAGCGGTATCAGGGAAAGTTGCAATTGGATAAAATCCCCGGAAACATGTGACATATGCCCGGTGAATTAGGGGGTTTGCGAATTGAAAGGCACATTGCGGGGGCGTCCGGATTTTCTGCTTCTATTTTCAACCGTCGTGCTGGTCGGCTTCGGTCTTGTTATGATATTCAGCGCCAGTTCGCCCAAAGCTGCCTTGATGCAAGAGAGCGCCTGGTACTACGCTTCGAAACAAGGTATTTTCGCCGCCGCAGGATTATTCATCATGCTTGTTTGTATGAGCCTTCCTTTTTCAATATGGAAAAAAGCCGGACCTTATATGCTGCTTGTTTCGTTGATCCTGCTTGTGCTCGTATTAATCGGGGGAACGAACATTAACGGCGCGAAAAGATGGTTCGTTATGGGAGGTCTTAATTTTCAACCGACTGAATTTACCAAATTGGCCGTCTGCGTGTACGTATCGGCTTTAATCAGCAGAAAGGGAGAGAAGGTCAAGTCGTTCATAAAAGGGCTGCTCCCCATACTCATTATGGTTAGTCTGGTTCTGATTCTTGTCATGAAGCAGCCTGATTTCGGCACCGCGCTAATTTTGGCTTCTATTGCAGGTACGATTATTGTGGTCGGCGGCATCGCATTGCGCCATCTTTTTGTGCTTGCTCTGGGGCTTGTGCCGGTCTTTGTATACCTGGCCGGCAGCAAAAGCTATCGGCTGAAGCGGCTCAACTCTTTCTTAAATCCGTTCGATAACCAGTCCGATTCCGGGTATCAGCTCATTCAGTCGCTTTACGCTTTAGGTCACGGCGGGCTTACGGGAACGGGACTCGGGCTAAGCATCCAGAAGCAGTTCTATTTGCCGGAAGCGCACACGGATTTTATTTTTGCCGTTATCGGCGAGGAATTGGGGCTTGTCGGCACGACGCTGCTTTTGATCGTATTTTTTATTTTTTTCTGGCGCTGTTTTATTACCGCAGTTCAAAGCGACGATCCGTTTGGAATTTTGCTGGGTATAGGATTGGTAGCGATGATATTTATTCAATTTTGTCTCAATCTTGGGGCCGTTACAGGCAGTCTGCCGGTTACGGGCGTTCCGCTTCCTTTTATCAGCTATGGCGGCTCGTCCCTGATTTTGTGCATGGCAAGCGTCGGCATTTTGCTAAGCATATCCCGGGATAACAATCGAAGGCGAAGAGAAGCCGGCATGCATTCGCAGGTGACCGCAAGTTAAATACGGGTAAGAGGAGAGGAAGCATGGATTTTTTTCAAACCGTCATTTTTGCTATTATTCAAGGAATTACCGAACTGTTTCCGGTCAGCAGCGTAGCGCATGGAGTCTTGACCCCGTATGTGTTTCGCTGGAATCTGGATCCCGAATTTCTGAAGGAGCATTTTTTGCCTTATGTCGTTATGCTGCATTTGGGAACGGCTGTGGCGCTGCTTCTCTTTTTCAGCCGTGACTGGATTCACATGCTGAAATCGTTATTTTCGGGAGGACCTTCCCGGTTCAAAAAGACTCTTTTGCTCGTCATCGTTGGAACGGTGCCTGCAGCCGTAATCGGCCTGCTGCTTGAAAAAACGTTGAGACACCTTTTCAGCAGCGTCACCAGTGCGGCGATTTTTCTTATCGTCAACGGCGTCCTGCTTTATCTCGGAGAGAAAATGTCGGGGAAGGGAAGCAAAGAGATCGAAGATTTGAGCGCAGGACAAGCCTTTGTGATCGGATTGTTCCAGTCGTTAGCGCTTGTCCCCGGTTTTTCGAGATCCGGGTCCAGTATGATTGCCGGCTTTTGGATGGGGCTCAAGCACGAGGCTTCCGCGCGTTTTTCGATGCTTTTGGCGACTCCGGTTATCGTTGGCGCAAGCATATTGGAAGTGCCGAAACTGAAGTCGGGCATGCACGGTTTGCTCGGAATGTCGATCATAGGAGGCATCCTGTCGGGGGTGTTTGCTCTGCTGGCCGTCTGGGCTCTAATGAAATGGGTTAAAAAACATGAAATTCAGGCGATGAGGCCTTTTGCTTATTATTGCTGGATCGTGGGAGCAGTCATACTTGTAACGATCTATGCGTTTTGAATTGACTATACGAAGTTCGTCCAAATAAATGAAGCCGCCGGGTGATTGAACATGATCCGGCGGTTTTTTCATGCGTGCTGCCGGCCATTCGCTCAAGCCTTCGGGGGGCGGGTCGACGCGCGGATGAGCATTTCGGACGGAAGCATAATTTTTCGGTTCGCGAGGCCGGATTCGTTCTCGATGCGCTCGATCAGCAGCTGCATGCCCATGGAGCCGAACTGATACGCCGGCTGCGATGCGACCGTCAGGAACGGATTGATCGCGTCCGCCCGGCCGAAGTCGTCGAAGCAGCAGACGGAGATGTCGTCCGGCACCCGGAAGCCGCGTTCCCGCAGCGACTTGATCGCGCCGACGGCGAGCAAATTGTTCGCCGCAAATATGGCGGTCGGCGGCGACGGCTGCCCGAGCAGGAAATCGAGCGCGCTTTCGTCCTGAAAATCGCGGTAATTGACATGGACGACGAGCGTCTCGTCCAGCGGAATACCGTTCAAGGCGTGCGCCTCCTTATAACCGGCGTACCGCAGCCGGGCCGTGGACACGTCCGGCGAGCCGTTAATCAGGGCGATGCGGCGATGCCCCAGCGCGAGCAGGTGCTCGACCAGCTTTCTGGCGCCTTCCTTGCTGTCGCCGAGAACGATGTCCGCTTCGATGCCGGGCACCTCCCGGTCGAGAATGACGAAGGGGATGCGATGTTTTTGCAGCTGCCGCAAATGTTCAAGCGAGCGGTCTCCTGTGGGCGCAAACAGCACGCCGTCGACCCTTGTGGACAAAATCATGTCCACGTAATCTTTTTCTTTGGCGTAATCCTCGTCGCTGTTGCCGAACAGCAGCTTGTAGCCCGACCGTTTGGCGGCATCCTCGGCCCCGCGGGCGATCGTCGTATAGAAGGGATTGGTAATATCCGTAATGAGCAGCGATAAAATTTTGGTCTTTTGCAAAACGAGGCTGCGCGCCATCGAATTCGGAATGTAGTTCAGCTCATCCATGACTTTGCGCACCCGTTTTCTCGTCGCTTCGCTAATTCTCCCGGAGTTATTGATAACTCTCGAAACCGTCATGGCGGATACGCCTGCTTTTTCCGCGATATCATAGATTGTAATCAAGTACAGTCACCTTTCCGTCGCATACTATTTGTCTATTGTATAAAAGAAAACCATTGACAGCAAGCCGTATCGCTGTTAATTTTGAGTTATCGGTAACATGAATGAATCGAGGAGGCGTCGAATATGTTAAAAGGTATACCTTCCATCCTTTCTCCCGAACTGCTCAAAGTGCTGATGGAGATGGGGCATGGAGACGAAATTGTGATCGCGGACGGGAATTTTCCCGCGGCCAGCCATGCGAAGCGGCTGCTGCGCTGCGACGGCCACGGAGTTCCCGAGCTGCTGGAGGCGATTCTCGCCTTGTTCCCGCTCGATACGTACAGCGAGTACCCGATAGCGCTCATGCAGGTTGTTCTGGGCGACCCCGTGGAGACACCGATCTGGGACGCGTACCGGGAGATCATCGGCAGGCACGCGCCGCCGGCTGTGGAGCAGGTGGAGCGTTTCGCGTTCTATGAGCGGGCGAAGCAGGCGTATGCGATTGCGGCTACAAGTGAAAGCGCTTTATATGCGAACATTATTTTGAGAAAAGGCGTTATTTCCGATTGATTAGGATTATCGATAACCCTAAAGGAGGCTGCAAGTATGGCACATGCAAACCCGGATTACAGATGGAGGCAAGGTTTTCCGAAAATCGGCATCAGGCCGACGATTGACGGCAGAAGAAAAGGGGTGCGCGAATCGCTGGAGGCCCAGACGATGAATATGGCGAAAGCGGTTGCAGCGCTGCTCGGCGAGACGCTGAAATATCCGAACGGCGAGCCTGTGGAATGCGTTATCGCCGATACGTGCATCGGCGGCGTCGCCGAAGCTGCTGCGGCAGCGGAGAAGTTCGCCAGGAGCGGAGTCGGCGTGTCCATCACCGTAACCCCCTGCTGGTGCTACGGCACGGAGACGATGGACATGGACCCGTCGACGCCGAAAGCGATCTGGGGCTTCAACGGCACCGAGCGCCCGGGCGCGGTTTATTTGGCCGCGGTGCTGTCCGGCCATGCGCAGAAAGGCATTCCCGCGTTCGGCATCTATGGCGAGGACGTGCAGGACGCCGGAACGACGGATATTCCGCAGGACGTGCGGGAGAAGCTGATCCGATTTGCCAGGGCGGGCCTTGCGGCCGCGTACATGAAGGGCAAATCGTATTTGTCCGTCGGCTCCGTATCGATGGGCATCGCCGGCTCCATCGTGAACGAGGAGCTGTTCCAGAACTATCTCGGCATGCGCAACGAATATGTCGATATGTCGGAGCTCGTGCGCCGCATCGATGAAGAGATTTTCGACCCGCAGGAGTATGAGCTCGCGCTGAATTGGGTCAAGGAAAACTGCAAGGAAGGCCCGGACAACAACCCGCCCGAAATTCGCACGACCCGCGAGAAAAAAGACCGCGACTGGGAAACCGTCGTGAAAATGACGCTGATCGTCCGCGATCTGATGGCCGGCAATCCGAAGCTGGCGGGGCTTGGGTTCGGCGAAGAGGCGCTCGGACATAACGCGATTTTGTCCGGCTTCCAGGGCCAGCGCCAGTGGACAGACCACTTCCCGAACGGCGACTTCCTCGAAGCGGTGCTGAACACGTCGTTTGACTGGAACGGCAAGCGCGCGCCTTATTTGGTCGCGACGGAAAATGACAGCCTGAACGGCGTGGCGATGCTGTTCGGCCATTTGCTGACGAATACGGCGCAAATTTTCGCCGACGTCAGAACGTACTGGAGTCCCGACGCGGTGAAGCGCGTGACCGGGCATACGCTGACGGGCGCCGCAAAGGACGGCATCCTGCATTTGATCAACTCCGGCCCTGCCGCGCTGGACGGAACGGGTGAGCAGTCGCGGGACGGCAAGCCGGCGATGAAGCCTTACTGGGAAATTACCGACGAGGAAACGGAGCGCTGCCTGCAAGCTACGTCCTGGCGGCCTGCGGCCGTCGAATATTTCCGCGGCGGCGGCTACTCGACGGATTTCCTGACCCGCGGCGGCATGCCTGTGACGATGTCCCGGATCAATCTGGTCAAGGGACTCGGGCCGGTGCTTCAACTGGCGGAAGGCTATACGGTCGAACTGCCGGAGGACGTGCACGACACGCTCGACCTGCGTACCGATTCGACGTGGCCAACGACGTGGTTTGCGCCGATTTTGACCGGCAGAGGCTCGTTCACGGATGTGTACTCGGTGATGGATAACTGGGGCTCGAACCACGGAGCGATCAGCTTCGGGCATATCGGCGCCGATCTGAACACGCTGGCCGCCATTTTGCGCATTCCCGTCTCGATGCACAATGTGGCCGAGAAGCGCATTTTCCGCCCGCGCGTATGGAGCAGCTTCGGCACGCTTGACAAGGAAAGCGCCGATTTCCGGGCTTGCAGCACATTCGGGCCGCTGTACAAATAACGAGGTGAGCTTCGATGGGGAACCAAAGCTTGAATATGCTGGCCGTCGATTTCGGCGCCGGCAGCGGCAGGACGATTTTGGGGCGGTGGGACGGCGCGAAGCTGAGCGTCGAAGACATTCACCGCTTCGCCAATGAACCGGTACAGCTCGGGGGCAGCCTGTACTGGGATTTTCTCCGGCTTTTTCACGAATGCAAAAAAGGGATTCACGCTTTCAAGCAGTACGCCTCCGGCAGTCCGGCGTCGATCGCCGTAGATACGTGGGGCGTCGATTACGGGTTCGTGGACGGCAAGGGCAGGTTGTTTGGGAACCCTTACCATTACAGGGATGCGCGCAATCAACGGGCGATGGAGGAGCTGCTGCCCGTCCTGCCCGCTGCGGAGCTTTACCGGCGAACAGGCATTCAGCCGTTATCATTTAATACGATTTTTCAGCTGTACGCCTGGTCGAAGGAGCGCTCGCCCGCTGCCCGGGAGGATGGCGTCAAGCTGCTGCTCATGCCGGATTTGTTCCGCTTTTTCTTATCCGGCGAGCGTTCTGCGGAGTACACGATCGCCAGCACGACCGGGCTGCTGGACCCCGTGCGCAGACAATGGGATGAAGAATTGCTGGGGCGGTTGGGGATTCCCGTCTCCCTGCTGGCGCACATCGTGATGCCGGGCACGCCCGAAGGAGCTTTGCGCAAGGAGATCGCCGAAGAATTGCAGCTGACGCCGTTCCCCGTCGTTGCGACCGCTTCCCACGATACGGCGTCGGCCGTCGTGTCGATTCCGTCGCTGCAGGACAGCTACGCTTTTATAAGCTGCGGCACCTGGTCGCTCATGGGCGTGGAAATCGACGAGCCGATTTTAACCGCGGACAGTTTGCGCCTCGGCTTCACCAACGAGGGCGGAGCGGAAGGGAAAATCCGCCTGCTCAAAAACATCATGGGCCTCTGGCTGCTGCAGGAATGCAGAAGGCAGTGGGAGCAGGAGGGCGAGCCGCTCACCTACGCCGAGATGCAGGAAATGGCGAAGCGGGAGCGCGGGCGGCAAAGCTACGTAGACCCCGAGGACCCGGTATTTCTCGCCCCGGGCGGCATGTCGGACCGCATCCGCAGCTTTTGCGCGCAAACCGCGCAGACCGTGCCGCAAACGAAGCCCGAGCTGATCCGCTGCGTCGTCGAAAGCTTGGCCATGAAGTTCAGGCAGACGCTGGATGAACTCGAGCTGCTCACCGGCAGGAAGCCGACCTGCATTCATATCGTCGGCGGAGGCATTCAGAACCGCCTGCTTTGCCGGCTAACCGCCGATATTACCGGGAAAACGGTCATCGCGGGTCCGGTTGAAGCTACGGCCGTCGGCAACGTCATGATGCAGGCCAAAGCGCACGGCGAGGTGCGCAGCCTGGAGGACATCCGGCAGGTCGTGCTGGATTCGTTTCCTCCGGAGACGTTTGTTCCGCAGCATCAGGATGAGTGGCAGGACGCTTACGAGACTTACAGGCGGGTTATCGAACAGAAAGCGCGAAGGGGCTGAGGCGACATGTCAGAGAGGAAGACGAGAGAAGAACTAACGAAATATGCGCGCAAAAGCGTGGCCAAAGGGCTGGTCGTCGGGCCGGGCGGCAACATCAGCGCGAGGTACGAGGATGTGATGTACCTCTCGCCCAGCGGCTTCGCGCTCGAAGATATCGAACCGGAGCAGTGGGTGCCGGTCAACATTGCGACAGGGGACATTTTGGACGCTTCGTTCCGCCCTTCTTCCGAGGTGCTGCTGCACCTGTTTTGCTACCGGGCGAACCCGGACATCCGGGCGATCGTGCACACGCATCCGGCTTACTGCATTGCCCTGACGCTCGTCGACAACGAGCTGCCGATGCTGTTTCCCGACCAGGCGGCGCTTGTAGGGGATGTCGCTTTTGTCCCCTACGTCGTGCCGACGACGGATAAGCTGGCGAATCTGGTGGCGGCCAAAGCCGACGCCTACTGCGCGATTTTGCTCAACAACCACGGGCTCGTGACAACGGGCAAAAACTTGCGCGAAGCGTACTACCGCACCGAGGTGATGGAAGAGAGCGCGAAGGTGTACCTGATCGCCAAATCGGTAGGTCAGCCGAGACGGTTGACGGAGGAAGAGTACAAGGAAATCCAGGGGCTGGAAAGCGAGGCGTACCGCGTTCAGCTTTTGCAAAATATGAAATAGCTGCGCTTGCAGGCATTGCAGGCAGCTTTCGGGCAGCGGTCCTATTAGGGTCGCTGCCATTTTTTGTGGGGGGTACGGCGTTCTTGGATGCTACTAAACGCCTAGTTATTTTCGAGCTGTTCATAGTGATTTAATAGTCCGTTTATCCTATTTTATTTCGAAATATAAGGAAAATTTTGTAAAAAAACAAGAGATAATCAAAATAAAATGCGTAATTTGTAATTTTTTGTCTTGACTGTAAGCCTTATTAGCGTTACCATAAAATGGTTCATTGGTCATAAATACATACTAGTTTGGAGGGTTTCATCTGATGAGAGGAAAGAAAAAGCTCTTACTTATTTCTGCATTTTCGCTAACACTGACAGTAGGTTTTTCGTTCGGGGCGTTAGCCGATGGTGTCGTAACAAAGATCACGGCCTACCAGAATGCGGGAATCAACATTAACGTGAACGGCAGCAAAATCAACCTCAATGATGGAGCGGACGTGATGGTTCCGATTATTTATGACGGACACTCCTATGTGCCTGCCAAGCCTCTTGCGGAAGCGCTCGGCGCTTCGGTCAAGTGGGACGATTCAACATCGACTGTGGTTGTAACTAAAGGCGGCAACAGCAGTGCTATTCCTGCGAAGGATAATACTTCCAGTTCGGGTGCGCAACCATCCGCCACGCCGGCGCCAGCGAAACCGGCCGCATCAAGTACAAGCTGGAAAAAAGAATACCCGGCTGGGACAAAAGCAAAGGAAATATTTGATGACGCGAAGCCGCTTGCCAAAGAAGTACTCACCCAATATCTATATGCTATTAAAACAGGCGACAAATCTAAAGTCAATGGGTTAATTAATGATAATGTATTGCAGGTATACTCGATATTCAAATCCGATGCAGAACGTAATATTGAAAATGCTGGGGCAATGGTAGATTCTCTCCGTAAAAACAACAAACAAAAAGATTTGGACGGCGTATACGATGAAGCAATTAAATTAATAAATGCAGAAAGCTTCGCGGATGACTACACGAGTTATACCGATAATGGCGATAATCTTCGACATATTAAGTATGGCATCTGGGTCAAAGACTACTTGACATCCTTTAGTGTAAGTATTGACTACACATATTCCAGCGATAGCAAGACTATTAGATTAGAAAGCATTGGTTTATACTAAGATTCTTTTTTAATCAACATTGATAGCTATATAAATGATTCTCCACGCTTCGATGTTGCCTGCAGCAGACAGAGGCATACACAGCCATAACAGGGTGTTTTTGTGTCAGTGTGGACACAAGAACACCCTTCTTAATTTGGGGATTTTTGACTGATCTCTGCAGCCCCGTGCCAAGAAAGAGGTATTCGTGCAATCTTTGCCACCCAATAACGGGGGAACGACCTTGGCGAAGCGGCTCGGCAGGCAAGATCGGGAAAAAAACTGCGAAAGTACAGGGATTTTTAACAAATATGGCGATGATGGACATGCTCATGTCTTGGCGTTCATAGAATTTGTCAAGCGATGCTGCCGGTAAAGCTTGGGCGATACGCCGGTGAACTTTTTGAACGCTTTCGAGAACGAGAACAGGTCGGGGTAGCCTACGGACTGCGCGATTTCCGTCAGCGTATAGGCGGTTTGCGCCAGCAGCAGCTTGGCTTCTTCCATTTTCAGCTGCTGGATGTAGCGGATCGGCGTGATGCCGAACGTTTTGGTGAACTGTTTGGTAAAATGCGTGCGCTCCACGCCGACGTACTCGGAGACGCGCTCGACCGTGATGCCTTCCGCGTAATGGATCTGCATGTACTCGAGCCCTTTTTGCACCCAGGACACCGGACGGCTGTCGCCGGCAGCGGCAGGGGAGGCGCGTCCGGCAAGTTCATCGAATACGCGCAGAAACTGAATAAGTCTGGCCATGTCCGAATGGCTGTGTTCCGGGCCGCTGACCAGACGGATAAATTCCCGCATCAGCTCGATCGCTTTCCCGGTGGACATGCCGGAAATGTGCGGCGATCGCGGTCTGAGCCCGGCGCGTTCCAGCAGATGAAGCGCTTGTTGGCCGTCGAAGGCGACAAAAATTTTGCGCAGCGGGTCGTCGGCATCGGTGAAATATTCGTGGGTCACTTGCGGGAACAAGCAAAACACATCGTTTTTGCCGAGCCGGTACGCTTGGTTGTTTTGAATGAACGTGCCCTGGCCGTCCAAGACGAAGATCAGATAATAGTAGGGAGTCGTCCTGGGCCCGATATGATAGTTCGGCTTGGCGATGTTGTGCCCGAGGCGGATCGGCCAAGCGGAGCCGGATTTTTCGAATTCGGAAGGCGTAAAAAAGTAGATTTCCAAATATTCATGATGATCCTCGCGCATTGGGACTCTCATGCGGCACACCTCTTTTTACCATGTTTTCTTTTTCGAATGAGAAACGATTATTTTGATTATACACGATGAAACCCACAAAATGACAAATAAAGAAGAACGCGAAATGACATTGACCTGTGAGGAATATCACTGCTATGATACAAATACGAATAAATCCCACTAAGTTTGTGGGGTATCGACCAGACAGCTGGAGAACCGGCACTGCGATTTTCGCCCTGTTCGTGGCCGGACTGATCGTGCCGTCGCAGGTCAACATGCTGCCGATCTACGCGCTGGCCCATAAAATGGGCTGGTCGGACACCTTAGTCGGACTGATCCTCGTTTCCACCGCGATGCTGATGCCTTTATCCGTATTTATGCTGCGCGGATTCATGCAGCTTCTCGGCAAAGAAATAATGGAGGCGGGGAGCATCGACGGGGCTGGCGAATGGACGCTTTACCGGCGCATTGCGCTGCCGCTGTCCGCGCCGTCGCTGGCGGCTACGGCGACATTTCTTTTTGTCATGGTGTGGAACGACCTGCTCATTCCGATGCTGCTGCTGAACGGCAAGTCGAAGCTGACGCTTCCGCTGGCGATGCTGCAGTTCCGGGGCGAGTACGTCACGAACTATCCGATGCTGCTGACGGGAGTCGTCATTACGGCCGCGCCGATGGTCGTTATGTTTTTGCTGCTGCAGCGGCATTTCGTCGCCGGGGTCATGGCCGGGTCGTTAAAAGGATAAAAGCAGGAGATACACTGCCTCGGGGAGGCGGGGGCGTCTCCTGTTTTTTTGTGTTGTACTGTGCCTGCTTGTTGTCGTGAACACTGTTACGTGTTTTATTTGAGCAGCATTGCGCCTATTTTTTGTCGTGAGCACTGCGCGCGTTTTATTTGAGCAGCTTTATGCCCATTTTTATTAATATAAAATAATGTTTTTTAAATAAATGTTGTATAATAATTTTATTTAGTTATATAATATAAACAAATATTTATTAATGTATTATTATAATTGTGAGTGGCGATTGAAGGGAGAGGCAGTTTATGAAAAGTTTGGCGGCGTCGACGGATGCTCGATTTGGGAAATTGGCAGGCAAGCGAATGTTTGACTACTACGGGGAACGGCAGCAAAAGAACACTGACCGCACGGAGCACGACGAATGCGGGGAAACGGCGTTTTATCCACTTTCTCCGGTCTGTTTGGCTTTGTATGCCGCATTTGAAAGCGGTGCCATAATAATTGGCGGCGCTAAACAGCGGTACTTTTAACCGAAAGCTAACAAGCAAATCCAACCGTGCACGAAAAACCTGCAAAAGTGCATCTTTTTGCTCCCGGAAGGCCTGATTTCGGAAAATACCTGCAAATGTGCAGGCATTTCGGGACAAATTGCGGCTCTGGGCCATCATGGCGGGGAATTCCTGCACATTCGCAGGCTTTTCCGCCAAACGAGCCGCTCTCGTCGAAAAAGCCTGCACTTTTGCAGGCTTTCGTGCCGGAGGCTGCTCTAAGTGAGCCGCCGCGTAGCCAGTTGCCGTTTAACGTGAAGCCGAGCCGCTCAGCGGCCGCTTCGCCAACGCCCGTACCACCCATGGTCGTGCGAGTACGCAAAAAACCTGCAAAAACCCCCATGACGTCGTGGACGTCACTCCACAGAATGAAAATAATCAGGCACACTGCGTTCTATTTTCGTATAAAGTACATCTTTTTGCTCCCGGAAGGTCTGATTTCGGAAAATTCCTGCAAATGTGCAGGTATTTCGGGAGAAATTGCGGCTCTGGGCCATCATGGCGGGGAATTCCTGCACATTCGCAGGCTTTTCCGCAAAACGAGTTGCGATCCTGCTTCAGTGAGCGACAAGGTTTGGCGCAAGTGTAGCGTATAACATTTTACTGGAGGGATAATGATGGAGTGCCCGGCTTGTCAAGGTCAAAGTCAAGGTCAAGGTTATGGATATTTGGAGGAGAAAGATGGTTCGGCGGATACACGGCAGCAGCAAGCGGAAATCAGGCCCATTGCATGCGGCAAAGATTTGCTGCTATGGCCGAATATGTGTCCGGCCTGCGGGGGTAGCGGATTTGCGGATGTTTCGTTTTAAAGCGGCGGCAGCGCCTCGGAGTGTGGGGACGGAGTTGCTTTTTGCATATATAACTTCTATTTGTTTCAGCGGACAGACTCCTCGATGACGGGGCGTCTGTCTTTTTTTTATTTCGTGTAATATAATGTTCTCAATGTTATATAACAACCAGCGAGGTGCGGCAATGAGTACGGGGCATTCGGAGCTTCACACAAAGCACGAGCAAATTACCAAATACATTGAGTCGCTGCCTGTCGGCGCGAAAATATCGGTGCGGCAAATTGCGCAGGACCTTGACGTCAGCGAAGGAACCGCTTACAGGGCGATCAAGGATGCGGAAAACGGCGGGCTTGTCAGCACCAAAAGGCGCATCGGCACGATCCGCATGGAAAAGAAAGAGGAGCCGCAGATCGATAAGCTGACGTTCGCGGAGATCGTACGCGTCGTCGAAGGCGTCGTGCTCGGCGGCTCGGCGGGCATCCACAAATCGCTGAACAAGTTCGTGATCGGCGCGATGCAGCTTGAAGCGATGCTGAAATATATCGAAGCAGGCAATTTGCTGATCGTCGGCAATCGCGTGCAGGCGCACATGTGCGCCTTGAGCCAGGGCGCCGGCGTGCTGATTACCGGCGGGTTCGATACGACCCCGGAGGTGAAGCAGCTGGCCGACGAACTGGAACTGCCGATTATCGGGAGTTCTTTCGATACGTTTACGGTTGCGACCATGATCAACCGCGCCATGGAAGACCGGCTGATCAAGAAAAAGATTTTGAGCGTGGAGGACATTGTGCACGTCGACGAACCGGTGTATTCGCTCAGGCCGGAAAACACGGTCAAAGATATGCAAAAGCTGGTGGAGGAAACGACGCACACCCGCTATCCGGTGCTGGACGAAAACCGGGTGCCGATCGGGATGATCACGACCAAGGACATTATGGGAGCGGAGCCGGGCCAGACGGTCGAATCGCTGATGACGCCGAATCCGCTCATGATCAGCCTGAAAACTTCGGTGGCGTCCGCCGGACATATGATGGTGTGGGAGGGCATCGAGCTGCTGCCGGTGATCGATGCGGAGCGCAAAATGATCGGGATCATTTCCCGCAAAGACGTGATGAAGGCAATGCAGTACATGCAGCGCCAGCCGCAGAACGCGGAGACGTTCGAGGTGCAAATATACGCGGGCATCGACGAGCTGCGGGACGAGGAGGGCAAGCTTTATTTTCAAGGCACCGTAACGCCGCAAATGACGAACTACGAAGGCATGGTGTCCGAAGGGATATTGACGACGCTGATGATCAGGGCGGCCTATCGGACGGTGCAGGAGCAGAAAAAGGGCGATCTGATTTTGGACAGCTCATCGAGCTATTTTTTGATCCCGCTGCAAATCGATGACGAAATACGGATCGTGCCGTCGATCATCGAGATGAGCCGTCGCTTTTGCAAGATCGACATGGAGATTGTGGCCAAAGGCGCCCGCGTGGCCAGATCGATGTTCACGGCGCGCATTTTGTAGTTTGAAAAACCATTGACAAAACCACCGGTAACGGCCTATAATTTAAACACTAGTAAAAACATCGGAATTATAGGGATCGACCAGAGGAACTGGAGATACTTCACCCGCGAGCGGGTTGAATGTGTCTCTTTTTTTGTTTGCAGCGCTCCAGCGCGCAGAACAGCATCCGGATTGGCGAATTAACCTGCCCATGAGCCCGTTCACGCGGTCGCTTATTTTCGAAGAGGGTTATCTCATACGATCTCATCACTAGGAGGTACGAATATGAAAATCAAATGGACATTTACGATGTCCCGCGTATGGACGATCGATCGCGTACTGGATTTTGTCTCGATGGCGAACCGGTATGTTTGCAATATTTATTTGGGCAGAAGCGGAAAAATGCTAAACGCAAAAGGATTACTGGGCGTCGTAACACTCAGCCTGTCGCTAGGCGAGAACGAAGCCGTTCATCTTCACCTGGAGGGCTCCGACGCAGAGGAAGCTTTTGAGCAGCTGGCCGTTTATTTGCAAAATCCCGACCGCTCCCTTTGCGAATTATACCCGCAGAGCTCTTGAACAAGCGCAGGCCGGAAAGGAAGGTGCCGTCATGAATATAGAAAACATCGAGGCTTTCGTTTATGTCATTCATTTTAACAGTTTTAACAAGGCGGCGGACGCTTTGTTTTTATCCCAGCCATCGGTAACGGCGCGCATTCAGTCGCTCGAACGCGAGCTCAACACGCTGCTTTTTGAAAGGGAAGGCAGGAATTTTTCGCTGACGGATAAGGGAAAGCAATTCCTCCCCTACGCGCAGCAAATTCTCCAGACGTACAAAAAGGGCAGGCAGCAGCTGCAAAATTTGCAGGCGGCCCAGAGCGAGCTGCGTATCGGCTGTACCGTCTCCGTCGCCAATTATGTCATACCCGAGATCGTGCCGCTGATCAAGAAAAAGCACCGCCATCTTCAGATCAAGCTGACAACGGCTCCTACGGAAACGATTCTTGAGAAGGTGCTGAACAAGGAAGTCGACATCGGGCTGATCCGCAACGTCACGCATCCGCATTTGGACTGTGCGGCCTATTATGAGGATCCGATTCGCCTGTTTGTCCATCGCGGTCATCCGTTTGCGCAGCGAAAACATGTTTCCGTCGAGGATATCAGCCGCGAGCCGCTTGTACTTTTTGAGTGCGGGTCGCTGGATTGGATGAAAATTCACCGCCTGTTCGCAACGCTCGACCATCCGCCGCTCATCGAATACCAGATCGACAACCTGGAGACCGCCAAAAAGCTCGTGGTCAAAGGGATGGGGATCAGCTTTCTTCCCTTCCTTTGCGTCCGCAAAGAGGTGCAGGAAGGGCTGCTCGTCCCGATCGATCTTCCCGCGCTGTCGGGCGTATCGCTGCGCACGAATCTCATTTCTCTGAAGGAGGCGGAATCCGGCTTTCACTACGCGCTGCTGGAAATCGCCAAGGAGCTTGACTTGAAAGTCAGCGCCTCATAGAACAATTCTATTTTTCGATAGAGGCGAAAAAAGAGGAGGAATATCCCATGTCCAAACAAAGAAAAATCAAATTCGGCGCCATTATTCACGGTGTCGGCGGCAATATGTCCTCATGGAGGCACCCCGATGCCGTCGTTGACGCCAGCGTCAATTTTGCCCATTACAAACAGCAGGCGCAAAAAGCGGAAGCGGGCAAGTTCGATTTGGCGTTCATCGCAGACGGGCTGTACATTAACGAAAAATCGATCCCGCACTTTTTGAACCGCTTCGAGCCGATTACGATTTTGTCCGCGCTCGCCGCCGTCACTTCGCGGATCGGGCTCGTCGGAACGCTTTCGACTTCCTACAGCGAACCGTTTACGGTGGCGCGGCAGTTCGCCTCGCTCGATCACATCAGCAGCGGCCGGGCAGGCTGGAACGTAGTGACGTCGCCGCTCGAAGGCTCGGCGCTGAACTACGGCAAGACGCTGGAGGAGCATCCGGCCCACGAGAAACGCTACCGCATTGCGGCGGAATATTTGCAGGTGACCAAAGGGCTGTGGGATTCCTGGGAAGACGACGCATTCGTGCGGGATAAGGAGTCGGGCGTGTTCTTCGATCCCGGCAAGCTGCACCGCTTGAATCATAAAGGCGAATTTTTCTCCGTTCAGGGGCCGCTCAATATCGCGCGTTCCAAGCAGGGACAGCCGGTTATTTTCCAGGCGGGATCTTCGGAACCGGGTAAAAATCTCGCCGCCAAAGAAGCGGACGCGGTCTTTACCGGGCACCCGACGCTGGAAGACGCGCAGCGCTTTTATCAGGACGTAAAAAGCAAAGCAGCCGCTTACGGCCGTTCCGAGGACGATATCGTCATTATGCCGGGAATCAGCCCGATCATCGGACAGACGGAGGAAGAGGCGGAGCGCAAATATCAGGAAGTGGCGAATTTGGTTACGATCAAAGACGCGCTCGACTATTTGGGACGCTTTTTCGATCATCACGATTTTACCCAATATTCGCTGGACGAACCGTTTCCGGAGCTGGGCGATATCGGCAAGAACAGTTTCCGCAGCACGACGGACCGCATTAAGGACAACGCCAAAAAGAACGGCTTGACGCTGCGTCAGGCTGCGCTGCAAGCGGCGACTCCGCGCCCGCTGTTCATCGGTACGCCGGCCAAAGTGGCGGATTTGATCCAGGAATGGTTTGAGGGGCGCGGAGCGGACGGGTTTATCGTCGGCGCCGGCTTCCCGAACGGGCTGAACGATTTTGTCGATGACGTCGTGCCGATTTTGCAGGAGCGTGGCCTTTACCGCACCGAGTACGAAGCCGATACGCTGCGCGGAAATCTCGGTCTGCGCATTCCGGAAAACCGCTACGCCAAAGTGAAGGTTAACCGGTAATCGTCGCCGGCGATTTGCTGAATGAAATAAAAAAAAGGGGCGTTGAACATGAAAGCAGCAAGGTTAAACAAATGGATACGATTCGGCGCGCTGACGACGGCGCTTGTGTTGGCATTATCGGGATGCGGCTCGGCGAAGAACGGCAGCGGGGCCGCTCCGTCTTCGGGCGGCAAGCAGGACGAGAAGCAGGCGGCCCAGCCCGGAGGCGAGCTGACCTACGCGCTGGCGACTTCGCCGGATACCCTTGACCCGCATCGAAGCGGTCTGGCCGTAGCGGTCCGGGTCATCCGGACGATCTATGACAGTCTGGTCGTGCAGCTGCCCGACAACAGCATCAAGCCTTGGCTTGCGACGGAGTGGACCGTTTCGCCGGACGGCAAAAGCTATACGTTCAAGCTGCGCAAGGACGTGAAATTTCAGGATGGGACGCCGTTCAACGCGGAAGCCGTCAAATTCAGTTTCGACCGGATTCTCGATCCGGCGACGAAAGCGGCGAATGCGGCTGCGCTGCTTAAGCCGTACAAGTCTTCCGAGGTCATCGACGAATACACCGTGAAGTTGAATCTGGAGACGCCGTCCAGAGCGTTTCTGGGCAATTTGAGCCAGGCTTTGCTCGGCATCGTATCGCCGACGGCAGCCCAAAAATACGGCGACCAATTCGGCAAAAATCCGGTAGGGACCGGTCCCTTCAGCTTTGTGAAATGGGATGAGAACGCAGCGATACAGGTGAAGCGCAACCCTGATTACAAGTGGGCTCCGGAAATTGTCGACAACAAAGGTGCGGCATATCTGGAGCAGATTACATTCAAAATCGTGCCGGAAGAGGCAACCCGCATCGGCAGCGTGCAGAGCAAGCAGGTGCTGGCCGCAGAAACCGTGCCTCCGCAAAATATCGTATCGCTGAAATCCGATCCGAACGTGCAGGTGCTGCAAGTAAATACGGTAGGTCTGCCTTATACGCTTTTCTTTAACCAAAGACGCCCGCCCTGGAACGAGGTGAAGGCGCGGCAAGCCGTCCAGGCTGCGATCGACGTTGACGCCATCGTCAAGACGCTGTATCTCGGCACGTATCCGCGAGCGTGGTCGCCGCTGACGCCAGGTACCTTCGGCTATGACGCTTCTTTGGAAAACTCCGTGAAGCCGGACACGGCCAAGGCGGGCAAGCTGCTCGATGAGCTCGGTTGGGTCAAAGGCGCCGACGGCATCCGCGAAAAAGACGGGAAAAAGCTGACGCTCCATTACGTGGACGGCTCCCCGAACCGCGAGAAACGCAACGATATCGCGGCCATGATCCAGCAGCAGCTGAAACAAGTCGGCATTTCCGTAGAAGTGGAAATTACGAAAGATGTCGCTAACGTTGTCTATACGAAGGGGAACTACGATTTTTACGGCAACAGCCAGGTCAATTCCGATCCGAACGCACTGTACGCTTTTTATCATACGAGCGATCCGAAAGGCCGGGGAACGCTTCCGGGGCTTTCCGATCCGACCGTAGACCAATTGCTTGAGCAGGGCGCGATCGAAACGGATGACAAGAAGAGGGCCGACATTTACAAGCAGGTTCAGCATTACATCATCGATAACGCGGTTATCATTCCGGTGTACGTATTCCCTTATACGGTAGCCGCAGCGAAGTCGGTAAAAGGCTTGAAATTCGATGCTCTCGGCTATCCGCTGTTCAACGATGTCAATCTTCAAAAATAACCGGGCAAGGAGCTGGCGGCTATGACGAGAGCGATTGCGGAACGTTTCCTGGTTTCCTTGTTCGTTATTGCGGGTTCTATGGTGCTCGTGTTCTGTATCCTTTACGTGCTTCCCGGGGACCCGGTTCTGTCGATGATCGATCCCGCTTCCATGACCCCGGAGGCGATTGCCAATCTGCGCCGCCAGTTGGGACTCGACCAGCCTTTTTACGTACAATTCGGCCAATATTTTGCCGCGATCGTCCATGGGGATTTCGGCAAATCGGTCTTGAACAGCGAACCGGTTTTGCCCAAAATTTTGCAGCATTTTCCGGCTACGCTGGCGTTGACTTTAGCGAGTTCGCTCATCTCGGTCATCGTCGGGGTACTGCTGGGCGTGCTGTCGGCAATACACCGCAACAAGGCTGTTGACGTGGCGGCCCGCATCGTCGGCTTGTTCGGCATCTCGATGCCGACGTTCTGGTCGGGCATTTTGCTCATATTGATCTTCTCGGTGTACTTGGGATGGTTTCCGGCGATGGGCTCGGACGGCATCGAAACGCTCGTGCTGCCGGCTCTCGCGCTCGGCTTCGTCGGCGCGGGGTTCATCGTCCGGATGGTGCGCAACAGCATGCTCGAAGTGATTTACGAACATTTCATCGTGACGCTGCGCGCCAAAGGGCTGTCGGAGAACATCGTGATGTACCGGCATGCGCTGCGCAATGCGCTGATCCCGGCCATTACGATTATCGGGATTCATATCGGCGATCTGATGGCCGGGACGGTCGTCATCGAAACGGTGTTCTCCAGGCAGGGCATCGGCCGAATTCTCGCGGATGCCATTATGGCCAAAGATTTGCCGGTCGTCCAGGGCGTCGTCTTCTTTTCGGCAATTGTTTATGTCATTGTAAATTTGCTCGTTGACGTTTCCTATGCCGTTATCGATCCCCGGGTAAGGCGCAAAGCTTGAAGCGGATTCGGGCATAACGTCGGGCACAACGAATAGAAAGGAGAGCGGACTGATGAAAGAAGTGATTTCCGCAAAAGCAGTCTGGCGGGAAAAGAGGCCGCAGGCTTCCCCACCCCGAATCGTTAGCAAATGGACCGCAGCCGAGGTGTTCGTCTGTCTGGCGGCGCTGGTGTCGCTGTTCATCGTCGGCTGTGCCATAGCTCCGCAGTGGATCGCGCCGTACAAGGCGACCGAGATGTTCGCGGATCATATTCTCAGCCCGCCGAGCGCGTCGCATTTGTTCGGAACCGACTATTTCGGCCGGGACGTATTCAGCGTCGTCGTCTACGGCAGCCGCGATTCGCTGTTTATCGGGTTCGCTTCCGTGCTGGTCGGCGGTTTGACGGGAGGTGCGATCGGCGCGCTTTCGGGCTACGTCGGCGGCATCGTCGATACTGTGCTTATGCGGTTTATCGACGTGCTGATGACGATTCCGGGCATACTGCTGGCGCTGGCGATTGCCGCAGCGCTCGGCCCTCATTTGTTCAATATCGTTTTGGCGGTTGCGGTCTCGGCGATTCCCGGATACGCAAGGGTGATGCGCGGTCAAATGATAAGCGTTAAAAACCGCGCCTTCGTGACCGCCTCGCGCTCCATCGGAACTTCCAAAGCGCACATATTTTTGCGCCATGTGCTGCCGAACGCCTGGTCGCCGATGCTGGTGATGGCGACCATCGGACTCGGGTCCTCCATTTTGGTCGGATCGGGGCTCAGCTTTCTCGGATTAGGCGTGCTGAAGGAAATTCCCGATTGGGGAACGCTGCTTTCGCAAGGAAGAGGCTATTTGACGGTCGCCTGGTGGATGTCGACTTTCCCCGGTCTGACGATTACGTTATTCGTGCTTTCCGTCAACTTGATCGGAGACTGGCTGCGCGATTCCATGGATCCGAAGCAAAGCAGGGCATAGGAAGGGAGACACAGCGATGAAGCAGCTGCTTGATATTCAAGATCTCACGGTCGAGTTCGCCACTAAAAAAGGTTTGCTTACGGCCGTTTCCGACGTATCCCTGCATATCGGAGCCGGTGAAACCGTCTGCCTTGTAGGCGAGTCGGGGAGCGGTAAATCCGTCACCTCGAAATCGGTGATGAGGTTGATCGATTATGAGAACGGCGTCATCTCCGGAGGCAGCATCGTGCTTGACGGCGTCGATCTGACCCGGCTGTCGCAGAACGAGCTTCGCGCCTGGCGCGGGAAAAAGATGGCGATGGTGTTTCAGGAGCCAATGGCCGCGTTTGACCCGGTTTTTACGATTGGCAGCCAAATAGCGGAGGTCATCGTCCGGCATAAGCAGGGCAATCGGGAACAGGCATGGGACCGCGCCGTTCATTTGCTGCGCCGGGTCGGCATTCCCGAACCGGAACTCCGGATGAAACAGTATCCAGGCGAGCTGTCGGGCGGAATGCTGCAGCGGGCGATGATCGCGATGGCGCTGGCTTGCGGCCCGGAGCTGCTGATTGCGGATGAGCCTACGACCGCTCTGGATGTGACGATCCAGGCGCAAATTCTTCACCTGCTGCAGGAGCTGAAAGCGGAATTCAACATGTCGATTCTGCTCATTACGCACGACATGGGCATTGCGGCCGAGATGGCCGACCGGGTTATCGTGATGTATGCGGGGCAAATTGTCGAGCAGGCGACGGTCAGCCAGCTGTTCGATGCGCCTCACCATCCCTACACGCGGGGGCTGCTCCGGTCGATTGCGACGATGGACAGCGACCGTGCGGCAAAGCTGTACTCGATCGAAGGATCGATTCCGAGCTTAAGCGATCTGCCTGCAGGCTGCCGGTTTCATCCGCGCTGTCCTTTTGCGGCCGACCGCTGCCACAGAGACCGTCCTCCGCTGCAGGAAGTGAACGGCCGTCTGACCGCATGCTGGTACGCCGAAGAGCTGGTGCAGACGGACGGCTGGAAGCAAAGTCCGGCCTTGGCCGTCACCGGCGAAGAGCGTTGCAGCGAGGAAGCTTCCGTTGAGCCGGTCAAGGAGAAGGACGACGAGAACCTGTTCGAGGTTGTCGGGCTGAGCAAATTTTATCCGGTCGGCAAAAGCTTGCTCGGCCGGGCGCGGGCTCATATCCGCGCGGTCGACGATGTGTCCTTCACGATTCGCAAGGGGGAGACGTTCGGGCTCGTAGGCGAGTCCGGCAGCGGCAAGTCGACGCTCGGCCGGGTGCTGCTGCAGCTGGAAAAAGCGACAGGAGGCCGGGTGCTTTTCCAAGGGCAAGATTTGGCGAAGCTTCAGGCCAAGGAACTGCGGGACGCTCGCAAACATATGCAGATCATTTTTCAGGACCCGTACGGCTCGGTGAATCCGCGCTGGAAAGTCGGGGACATTATCGGCGAACCGCTTACGGTGCACGAAATGCTGAGCGCCGGCGAGCAGCGGAGCCGTGTGGAGGAGCTTTTGGAACTGGTCGGTTTGAGCCGCTCTTTGTACGACCGCTATCCGCACGAATTTTCCGGGGGACAGAGACAAAGAATCGGCATCGCCAGAGCGATCGCGCTGAAGCCGCAATTTATTTTGGCGGATGAAGCCGTGTCGGCGCTGGACGTATCGGTGCAGGCGCAGATTGTGAACCTGATGCAGGAATTGCAGCAAAAATTGGGTCTGACGTATGTATTCATCGCCCACGGACTGAACATCGTACGGCACTTGTCCGACCGGATCGGCGTCATGTACCTTGGAAAGCTGGTCGAAATCGCCCCCAGCGAGGAGCTGTTTGCACATCCGGCCCATCCTTACACCAAGGGGCTGCTTTCCTCGATCCCTTTGCCCGACCCGGCCCGCAAACGGGAATATATCGCGATCGAAGGCGAAATTCCGTCCCCCGCCAATCCGCCTTCCGGCTGTCGGTTCCATACCCGCTGCCCGGCGGCGACAGCCAAATGCAAACAAGAGCAGCCCGCGCTCCTGCAAGTGCGGCAAGGCCACTGGGCTGCCTGCCATTATCCTTTGTAAGGCGGTCCCCGGTCCTGCACCGGATTGAAAGCCGGAAACAGTGGGAGCGGTCGTCGCCTTAAAACCAAGTTAGCCAATTGAAATAATTAAATTTAATTTACCGGAGGCAATTGAACAATGAAAAAATTAACCGTACTTGCGTCACTTATCCTTACCGCAGCTTTTGCCGCAGGCTGCGCATCCCAAACGAATACCGCAGGCGGCTCGTCCGGCGCATCTTCTTCATCGCCTGCGGCGCAGGCTGCCGGCAGTCCCGCTTCCACGCAGGCGGCTTCCAAAGGCGTCAAGAAAATCGTGATCGGCACGGGCACCCAGTTTCCGAACATTTGCTTTATCGACGACAAAGGCAACCTGACCGGCTATGATGTGGAGCTCGTCAAAGAGATCGACAAACGTTTGCCGGATTACGAATTCGAGTTCAAGACGATGGAATTTAAAAACTTGCTGCTCAGCCTGGAAACGAACAAAATCGATCTGATCGCCCACCAGATGGAAGTCAACGAGGAGAGAAAGCAAAAATTTCTTTTCAATGACGAAGCCTACAACATATTCCCGAACAAAATTGTCGTACATAAAGATAACGACGCCGTAAAATCGATCGACGACCTGAAAGGCAAAAAACTGCTCGTCGGCGCTACCAGCAACGCCGCCGTACTTGCCGAAAAATACAACAAAGAGCACAACACGGGCATCAATATCGTCTACACCGGGGCCGGCGAAGACGCCAAGACGCAAATTAAAGCGGGCCGCGCGGATGCGACGATCAGCACCCAGTTCGCGATCGACTATCAAAACAAAGTGGCCGACGCCCAACTGAAAACGGTCGGAGAGCCGCTTTCCAACTCCAAGGTATACTTCATTCTCCGCAAAGACGAAACCGATTTGAAAGCCAAAGTGGACGAGGCGCTGAAGTCGATCAAAGCGGACGGCACTCTGGCCAAGCTTAGCACGCAGTGGCTGGGCGCTAACTATACAGTGGAGAACTAGATGGGAAAAACGTTCGATATAACGCTTATTTTTGATTTTTTGCCCAAACTGCTCTATTATTTGCCGGTTACCCTGCTCATTCTCGTCGCCTCTCTCGTCGTCGGCGTGCTGATCGGGCTGCTGATCGCGCTGATCCGGTTGTACCGGATTCCCGTGCTCAGCCAGCTTGCGGTCGTATACGTTTCTTTTATCCGGGGGACGCCGATTCTCATTCAGCTGTTCCTGGTGTTCTACGGCTTGCCGGCGCTGCTGCAAATCGTAGGCCTCGATATCGCGCGAATGGACCCGATCTATTTCGTCATCATCACCTACGGACTCAGCATCGGCGCTTCCAAATCCGAAACGATCCGTGCCGCGGTGCAGTCCGTTGACCGCGGCCAGACGGAGGCGGCCTACGCCATCGGCATGACCGCGCCCCAGTCGTTCGCGCGCATCGTCGTGCCCCAGGCGCTGGTGAACGCCTTCCCGAATTTCGCCAACTCCGTAATCGGGTTTTTGAAAGATACGTCGCTTGCCTTTTCGATCGGCGTCATGGATATGGTAGGCAGGGGGGAAACCCTCGTTTCGGCTACATCCCATACGCTGGAAGTGTATATCAGCCTGACGATCATTTACTATGTGACCGTGCTGATTCTTGAAAAAGTATTTTTCACAGCGGAGTTCAAGCTGCAAAAGCATGAACGGCCGCTCGCCGGATGAGGTGAGGACTATTCACATCGATCTTCTTTTTATTTACACTTCGTTTTTTGAAATTTTAAAAGCTTTGCCGCTTACGCTTGTGCTGACGATCGTGCCGCTCATTATCGGCTTTTTCATCGGTATCGGCACTGCGTTCATCCGGATTTACAAAGTTCCCGTCATCTGCCGGATCGCCGATTTTTACGTCTCGTTTCTCCGCGGCACACCGGTATTGCTGCATATTCTGGTCATTTTCTGGGGGCTGCCGATGGTCATCGACAAGCTGGCCGCCTCGTTCGGATGGGGCTTCAAATCGGCCTCTATTCCGTCGGTTCTGATCGTGCTGGCGGCGTTTTCCCTGACGGCGGGAGCCTACATGTCGGAAATTATCCGCTCCGGCATTTTGGCGGTGAGCCGCGGTCAAATCGAAGCCGCCTACTCCGTCGGGATGACCACCCGGCAGGCGCTTCGCCGCATCGTGCTGCCGCAGGCGGTCGGCGTCATTTTGCCGAATCTGTGCAACATTTTCGTCGGATTTTTGCATACGTCGTCGCTCGCTTTTACGGTATCGCAAATGGAGCTGCTCGGCAAAGCGAACGTCGTCGCGTCGGTGAGCCTGAAATTTTTGGAAGCTTACATAGCGGCGGCGCTCATTTATTGGGGATTGACACTCATTGTCGAATGGCTGACAGCTTTTTTGGAGAAAAAAGTAACCGCCTACCATCGGGGAGGGGTCGTATGAGCAGCTACGATGTCATTATTGTCGGCGCCGGTTCGATGGGGATGAGCGCCGGTTACCATTTGGCGAAACGGCAGGTCAAGACGCTGCTGATCGATAAATTCGATCCGCCGCACGTTGCGGGCAGCCATCATGGCGAGACCCGGCTCATCCGCCACGCCTACACCGGCAGCCGGACTTACACGGCGATGGCGCTGCGGTCCGACCGGCTGTGGCAGGAGCTGGAGGCGGAGAGCGGGCGGACGCTGCTGGTCCGCTCCGGCGTGCTGAACATGGGCCCGCTTGAGCACGGCGGCTTAAGCCAAAAAGTCCGGTCAGCGGAGGAGCATAAGCTGAACGTCGAGCTGCTTCAGCCGGGCGAGATTCGCAAGCGCTGGCCGGGGGTGAACCCTCCCGAGCATTACGCCGGGCTCTACGAGCCGCAGGCTGGGTACTTGCTGAGCGAGGAAGCCGTGCGCGCATACCGCGAGCAGGCTTTGCGGCACGGCGCCGATTTGCTCGTCCATACATCGGTGACCGCCATCGATGTAAGCGGCAGCGGCGTCACCGTGCATACGAACGGCGGCGTGTATTATGCGGATCGCCTGATTCTAAGCCTGGGTGCCTGGTTCGGCGAGCTCGCTTCGCTGCTCGCCCTGCCGATCCGCCCCGTCCGCAAAGCCGTGGCCTGGTTCGAAGCCGACGAATCGCTGTACGGCGCGCAACGTTTCCCCGGCTTTACGTTCGGCGATCCGCGCGGCGGCGGCTTCTACGGCTTTCCGAGCATCGGCGGCTCCGGCGTCAAAATCGGCCGTCATGACGCCGGCCAGCCGTGGCAGCCCGGGGCCCCGTTCGAGCCGTTCGGCCATTACGCCGACGACGAGCGGGATTTGCGCCGGGCGCTGGAAAGCTTCCTGCCGCAGGCGGCAGGCCGCGTCCTGCGCGGCGCGGTGTGCAAATACGAGCTCACGCCCGACGAGCATTTTATCGTGGACCGGCACCCGGAACACCGGCACGTCGTCGTGGCCGGCGGTTTTTCCGGTCACGGGTTTAAATTTTCCAGCGCGGTCGGGGAAATATTGTCCGATCTGGCGACGCAGGGGAAGACGGAAACGGACATTTCGCCGTTTGCCTTATCCCGATTTAGCGCGCTTTCCGCAGATTCGAGGTGAGCCGCAGATGATCACGATCAGCGGTTTGAGCAAGACGTACCGCACGGCAAATACGCAGACGAAAGCTTTGGACGACATTCATTTGCACATCGACAAAGGCGATATTTTCGGCATTATCGGCTTCAGCGGCGCGGGCAAATCGACGCTGATTCGCTGCCTGAACCGTCTGGAGGAGCCCGACGCCGGAATCATCCGCATCGGCGGCAAAACGATTACCGATTTGAACAAAAAGGAGCTTCGCGAGGCGCGAAGGAAAATCGGCATGATTTTTCAACAGTTCAACCTGCTGGATGCCAGAACCGTGTTCCAAAACGTAGCATTCCCGCTGGAAGCGGCCGGCGTTCCGCGAAACCGGATTAGACCGCGGGTGGAAGAAATGCTCGAGCTCGTCCGGCTCGGCGATAAAGCGGATGCGTATCCGGAGCAGCTCAGCGGAGGGCAAAAGCAGCGGGTCGGCATCGCCCGGGCGCTTGCCAATGAACCGGATGTGCTGCTCTGCGACGAGGCGACTTCAGCGCTCGATCCGCTGACGACTCATGCGATTCTGGAGCTGCTGCGTGAAATCAACCGCAAGCTGAATCTGACGATCGTCCTGATCACCCATGAGCTGGACGTCCTGCGCCACATTTGCCGGCATATGGCCGTCATCGAGCAAGGCCGGATCGTCGAAACTGGCACCGTCGATACAATTTTTTTCCAGCCGGAGAGCGAGACATCGCGCAGCTTTATCCGCATCATCGACAGCTATCAGGTAAGAAGAGACGCGGCGCCGAAAGCGGGTGCAGCCCGATGAGCGACGATTTGGCCGGTTTGCTGCTTCAGGGACTCGGCGAGACGGTGTACATGGTCGCTTTGTCGACGTTGTTTGCGCTGCTGCTCGGGCTTCCGCTCGGTATTATTTTGGTCGTCACGGAAAAAGGGAACCTGATCCCGTACCCCCGATTTCACAAAGTGCTGAGCACGGTCGTGAATATCGTCCGTTCGTTTCCTTCCATTATTTTGATCGTCGTGCTGCTGCCCTTATCCCGGTTTATTATCGGCACTTCCCTTGGAGCGACGGCGGCGGTCGTGCCTTTGTCCATCGGTTCGGCGCCGTTTTTGGCAAGGATTATCGAAAATGCGATCAAGGAAGTCGGGTTCGGCAAAATAGAGGCGGCGCAAGCCGTCGGCGCGACTCCTTATTTTATCGTTACCCGGGTGCTGATCCCCGAATCGCTGCCTGCGCTTGTGCGCGGGGTGACGCTGGCGGTCATTACGATCACGGGCTTTACCGCAGTGGCCGGCGCCATAGGCTCGGGAGGACTGGGCAGTCTTGCGATCCGCTTCGGCTATATGCGGTTTCGCGAGGATATATTGTTTTTGACCGTTTTGCTGCTCGTCGTTTTGGTGCAGGCGATCCAATGGATAGGGGATTACATAGCGAAATCGATCAACCGCAAAAGATACAAATTCGAGTAATTTTATTAAATTTGGAGCAGGAGTGAGCGAAATGAAGCATCGGAAACTAGTATCCGCAGCGTTGATATCTATGATTATGGGGGTCGCTGCCGGCTGCGGCGCGGCGAATCCAGGCGCGGCTCCGGCGAGCCCTCAAGCTGCGGCGGCGACAACGGCGGCGACTGCTGCGACCGCTGCCCCGGCGGCAACGGCTCAGCCGAAGGCCGAAGTCAAGTTGACGATCGGTGCGGCCGCTGTGCCTCATGCGGAAATTTTGAATTTCGTCAAACCGAAGCTGAAGGAGCAGGGCGTCGATCTGGTCGTCAAAGTGCTTGACGATGAAGGGCAGCTCAACCCGTCGCTGGCGGAAAAGCAAATCGATGCCAACTATTTTCAGCATGTTCCTTACCTGGAGTCGATCTCCAAAGAGAAGGGCTACAAATTCACCGTTACGACGAAAGTGCACGTCGAACCGATCGGCTTTTACTCGAACAAGCTGAAATCGCTCGATGAGCTGAAAGAGGGCGCTACGGTTGCGATTCCGAACAATCCTTCCAACGAGTACCGCGCGCTGGTGCTGCTGCAGGTCAAAGGCTTGATCAAGCTGAAAGACGGCCTCACGACTTATTCCGCCACGCCGAAAGATATCGCCGACAATCCGAAAAAGCTGAAATTTTCCGAGGTCGATTCCGCGCAGCTGCCCCGCATTTTGCCTGATGTGGACGGTGCTATCATCAACACAAACCTCGTGCTGGAAGCAAAAATCGACCCGAACTCGGCGCTGTTCCGGGAAGACGCGAACTCGCCTTACGCCAACGTCATCGTAGTCCGTCAAGGCGACGAGAACCGTCCGGAGATCAAAAAGCTGGGCGAAGCGCTGACGGCGCCGGACGTAAAAAAATTCATTCAAGACAAGTACGGAGTCGCCGTCGTACCTGCATTTTAGCCGGGGAGGCGGGTGACGGGCATGGCGGGTACGAGACAAATCAAGTTGTCGGCCTATCTGGTTGGCACAGGCATGCATGTGGCTTCATGGAGGCATCCCTCCGCGCAGCCCGGCGCAAGCATCGACATCGACTATTACAAGCGATTGGCCCGGACTGCGGAGCGGGGCAAGTTTGATATTGCTTTTATCGCTGACAGTTTGGCCATTAACGAACAATCGCATCCGAACATTTTGAACCGGTTCGAACCGATTACCCTCATTACCGCGTTGGCGTCGGCCACTTCCCATATCGGCGTCGTCGCCACGGCTTCGACATCCTACGTGGAGCCGTTTAATCTGGCCCGCATGTTCATGTCGGTCGATCATATCAGCAAGGGCAGAGCGGGGTGGAACATCGTTACCACGAGGGATTTGTCGGGGAATACGGCGCGCAATTTCAGCAGGGAAGAGCATTATGAGCACGACTTCCGTTACAAGCGGGCGGAGGAATTTATCGAGGTGGTGAGAGGGCTCTGGGATTCGTGGGAAGACGACGCTTTTGTGCGGGACCAGGCGGAAGGGACGTTTTTCGCTGCGGAGAAGCTGCACCGGATCGATCATCGCGGCGAGTTTTTTTCGGTGCAGGGGCCGCTTAACATCGCCCGTTCGCGGCAGGGGCATCCTGTGCTCGTGCAGGCGGGATCTTCGGAAGCGGGCCAGCAGTTTGCCGCCCGGGCAGCCGAAGTCGTGTTTTCGCACAAAAACAATTTCGAAGACTCGCAAGCTTTTTATCGGTCTTTTAAAAAGAAAGCGGCCGATCTCGGGCGCAATCCGGACGATATTTACATTTTGCAGGGCATCTCTCCGGTAATCGGGGAGACGGAACAGATCGCCAAGGAAAAATTCGCGTACCTCGATTCCTTGATTTCGGAAGAGGCGGGCATCCGCTTTTTGACGGATTATTTGGGCGATTTCGATTTGTCCGGGTACAACCTGGACACCCGCTCCAGGGACATCGGTTTGCACAAGCTGGAACGGGTGCGCTTTGAGTTCAGACGGTTTCAGGACATTATTGCCAAGGAGAACCCGACATTGCGGCAGCTGTACTCCTTGCTTACGGGCTCGTACAGCGACGACCATTTTATCGGGACTCCGGAGAAAATTGCCGACCGGCTGGAAACATGGTTTAACGAGCGGGCTGCGGACGGCTTCATGCTGATGACCCCTCTGCTGCCGGACGGGCTGGACGATTTTGTCGATCATGTCGTTCCGATTTTGCAGGAAAGAGGGCTGTTTCGCACGGAGTACGAGGGAACCACGCTGCGGGATCATTTTCAGCTGCCGAAGCCGGTTAACCGATTTTCGAAAAAAGGAAGGTGACAGCAGTGAGCGATACGTATCGGCTTGCTGGCATTGAGGATGCGGAAGAGGTGCTCGCAGTCATTCGAGACGCCTATGAGTCCATCCGCGAGCTCGGCGTCCAGTTCACCGCAGTAAATGCGGATCTTGGGATGATCACGGACAACATTGCGAACCATTCGTGCCAAATCGCCGTCCTTGGGCGAATAACCTTGACAAATCAGCCTTCCAGTATACCTTTTTAGCAAAACAAACTTCGAGTTCCCACACCAATCGCCGGCATTGCGCAAAAAACCTGTAAAAGTACATCTTTTCGCTCCCCAATGACCTGGCTTTGGAAAATTCCTGCAAATGTGCAGGCATTTTTGCTGAATTAGGCGCTCAGCCTCATCTTAGCCGAAAATTCCTGCACAATCGCAGGCTTTTCGTCCAAACGGGCTGTTTCCACCGGAAAAGCCTGCACTTTCGCAGTTTTTTGCGTGCAGCGGTTGTTTCACCAGCTGCTCTCTGATAATAAAGTTATTTAAAATACGGATAGCGTCGCTAAGCTAACTGGCAGTTTAACGTAATAATCAACTTTTTTTGATTTAATGATTGACTGGGTAAGAAAGTGGTGTTACATTCAGTCTGTAGAATAAATCAAAAAAAGTTGATTTAGTTCAAAGAGGTGGTGACTCCATGAAAGAAGTTTCGTTCAAAGACTACGAAGCCAAATTCAAAGCGCTTGCCGATGAAAAGCGACTTCACATCATGTACGAGCTGACGCAGCGCGGAAACACCTGCGTTTGCGATCTCACGGATATTTTCGACATGTCCCAATCCAAGCTATCGTATCACTTGAAGATTCTGCTGGATGCCGGCTTTATTACGCGTGAGACGCGTGGTACGTGGAGCTATTACGAAATTAATCAACAGGAAGTAAGCCATATCCTCTCGGAGGAGCTGTGCTGCATGTTCAAACCAGCTCGAGAAGGCAATAACTGCTGCGGAGTGACCCATGAAAAAGAAACTAATTGCTGAGTTTATCGGCACTTATTTTTTGGTCTTTGCCGGTCCCGGAGCCATGGTGATTGACGAGATCACCAATAGTATCACTCATGTCGGAGTTGCCCTCACCTTCGGACTTGTGGTCACGGCTCTGATCTATACGTTTGGTCATATCTCAGGAGCCCATTTTAATCCTGCGGTCACCATCGGGTTTTGGGCGCGAGGGGATATTTCCGCCAGGGATGGCTTGTACTATGTCGTCACTCAACTCCTTGCAGCGGTCGCGGCGAGTTATACCCTGTTCCTCTTGTTTGGGAATGTTGCTCATTTAGGGGCTACCCTCCCCATTTCAAGCGAGACACAGTCTTTTGTTTTAGAGTTTATTTTGACGTTTGTGCTGATGATCGTCATCTTGGGGTCTGCCGTACACGGTAAAGCGGTAAAAAGCTTTGCCGGCATATCGATTGGCGCTACGGTCGGGCTGATGGCAATGTTTGCAGGTCCGATCAGCGGAGCCTCGATGAACCCTGCACGGTCACTGGGACCGGCTTTTGTGTCCGGCGCAACCGAACATCTATGGTTGTATGTGGCAGCTCCCGTTCTTGGGGCAATAGCCGCTTCCATGATCTATAAAACATTACATGAATAAGGGGATGGATGAATTGGATAAAAAGCTCGTGTATTTTCTTTGTACAGGGAATTCGTGCAGAAGCCAAATCGCTGACGGTTTTTTGAAGTCGATCGGCAGCGACCAATATGAAGTCAAAAGTGCGGGACTGGAGGCGCATGGGCTAAACCCCCGAGCAGTTCAAGTGATGAAGGAAGCAGGTATTGATATTTCGGGGCATACGTCTGACGTGATTGACCCCGAGATCCTCAGGGAAGCGTACTACATTATCACGCTCTGTGGTCACGCGAACGATAATTGCCCGGTAATCCATAACGATAAAGCGGAAAGATGGCACTGGGGCTTTGATGACCCGGCGAAAGCGACCGGAACTGAAGAAGAAATCATATCCCAATTCCGCGAAGTTCGTGATTCCATAAAAGATCGAATTGAGCGCTTTGTGAAAGAAGGTAAATGAGCCATGATTAAGCGGATGCACGTAGCGGTGAACTGCATTATCAGAGAACGCCAGCCACTGCGTTTGCAGTTTTTATTTTCCCATTGAAACGTTTCAACCAAGCGTAATATACTTGTTTAGTAGGATATGCACATAGTTGAACATGGGATGGGTGAGTATGGGACAGACGTCATACGGATACAATGAGGAACGCAAATATTGGCTGGACACGCTGCGCATGATCGCGGACCCGGTTTTGAAGGCGCTGAGCAAGCAGCAGTTGAAGGAGCTGATGCCGGTTCAGGCGCAAACGGGCGACCGCTCGCGCTACACGTATTTGGAAGCGTTGGGGCGGACGCTTAGCGGTTTGGCGCCTTGGCTTGAAGGCACGGAAGCGGGCGGTGAGGAAGCTGGGCTTCGCGATGCGTATGCAGCGGAGGCGAGGCAGGCCATCGATGCGGGAACCGACCCCGGCTCGGCGGATTACATGAATTTTGCGCATGGGGACCAGCCTTTGGTGGATGCCGCTTTTTTGGCGCACGCTTTGCTCCGCGCGCCTCGCGAGCTGGCGGATAAGCTCGATTCGCGGGTGCGGGGCAACGTGATTGAGGCGCTTAAGCAGACGCTCCGCATTCAACCGTATATTTGCAACTGGCTGCTGTTCAGCGCCATGATCGAGGCCGCTTTGTTCCGGCTGGGTGCGGACTGGGATGCGATGCGGATCGATTATGCGCTCAGGCAGCATGAACAGTGGTACAAAGGGGATGGCGCTTATGGAGACGGCCCCGATTTTCATTTTGACTATTACAACAGCTTTGTTATTCAGCCTATGATGATGGATATTCTCGACGTGTGTGCGGACCAAGGCCGGGATTGGCCTGCCATCAAGCAATTGCACGAGCAAAGATGCATCCGGTACGCGGACGTGCAGGAGAGGCTGATTGCGCCGGACGGCACGTATCCGCCGATCGGGCGGTCCTTGGCGTACCGGTTCGGCGCTTTTCAGCATTTGGCGCAAATGGCGCTTCAGCACCGCTTGCCGGCCCATTTGAAGCCGGGGCAAGTGCGCAGCGCGTTGACGGCTGTCATTCGGCGGACGCTGGAGGTGCCCGGCAACTTTGACACGAACGGCTGGCTGACGATCGGCTTTTGCGGAAATCAGCCGGAAATCGGGGAGCCGTATATTTCTACGGGCAGCCTGTATTTGTGCACGACCGTGTTTGTGCCGCTGGGCCTGCCGGCGGCTGATCCGTTCTGGAGCGCGCCTTCCGAGGCGTGGACGTCGCGCAAAGCGTGGAGCGGCCAGCCGTTCGGCATCGACCAAGCGCTGAAAGGTTGACCGCCGCCATGCGATTTCCGCACCGCGCGCTTGGAGCTGCCTGCGGTGCGAAAAGAGCGGCCCCCAAACCGGGATGCCACCGACAAAAAAGAACCACCCCGAAAGCGGGCAACCGCCGCAGGGATGGTTCTTTTTTCAGTAGATAAGAAAGTATATGTTTTATACTTTTGCTTCGCATCTACCTTGATAAACGCGTTCGTCCCAGAAGGACGACGGAGTCGTTTATCCTTGTTTCATCAAGCCCCGTACATATTGAACCGTTTCATCCACCGTTTCATCCGTCAGCTGTTCCAGCGAAATGTCGATAAACGGCTTGTGCCGGTGCAGTTTTTCAAGAAACGAGGCTGTTCGGAAAATACCGGCTCCCGAGCGCACCTGGCGGAGCTTGCCGTCCTCCTGAACAAGGACGTCTTTCAAATGCGCCAGCACGATGCGGCTGCCAAAACGCTCAAAAGCATAGTCCAAAAAAGTGTCCTGCGAATCGATGGCATCCGGAGGGAGCAGGTTGACCGGGTCAAAGACGACGCCGATGTTGCCCGAAGGCACTTCCTCAAGGATGCGGTTCATTTTGTCCACGCTGGAAAGCGTATGCGTGAACACAGGCTCAAGGCCGATGAACACGCCGCGTTTTTCCGCTTCTTCCGCCAGTTCCTCGACCGTTTGCCGCAAAACCGACCACCCGATCTCCTCGAATCTCTCGGGGTCCTGATCCGCATAAGTGCGCAGGTCGCCGGTTTCCGTCGCGATAATCGATGTGCCGAAATCGCGGGCGTAGCGGATGTGCTCTTTGAATCTTTCGATTTCAAGACGGCGCTGGGCGGCGTCCGGGTGGACCGGATTGATGTAGCAGCCGAGCACACCGATGCGGATCCCCGCGCGTTCGAAATGCTCGCCCACGTAGTTCGCCAGCGCCGGGCTCAGCTTGCCGAGGCTTGTATCGATATCGCCGATTGCTTTGGAAAGTGCGAGCTGTACGAAGTCAATCCCGCGTCCCTGAAGCTTGGCCGTCAGTTGCTGCAGCGGCAAATTCCCGACCGTATGCGCAAGAGTTCCGATGCCCATCTATCTCGCCATCCATCCGCCGTCCACGCACAAGACGTGGCCGTTCATATAGTCGGAAGCCGAAGAAGACAAAAATACGACCGGACCTTTCAAATCGTCCGGCGCGCCCCAGTGTCCGGCCGGAATCCGCTCGGTGATCGATTGCGTGCGCTTCTCATCCTGCAAAATCGGCGCCGTATTGTTGGTCGTCATGTAACCTGGCGCGATGGCGTTGATTTGAATGCCCTTGCCGGCCCATTCGTTGGCCAGCGCTTTGGTAATTCCGGCAATCGCATGCTTGCTCGCGGTGTAACCCGGCACGTTAATGCCGCCCTGATACGTAAGCATCGAGGCGATGTTGATGATTTTGCCGCTTCCGCGCTCCAGCATATGACGGCCTGCCAGCTGGCAGAGGAAAAACGCTGAATTCAAGTTCAGGTCGATAACGTCGTGCCAATCCTGACGGCTGTGCTCGGCAGCCGGCTTGCGGCGGATAATGCCGGCGTTGTTGACGAGGATGTCGATGCCGCCCCAAAAGCCGACTGCGCGGTTCACGACATCTTCCAGCACTTCTTCGTTGCTCAAATCCGCTGCGATCAGCTCGGCCTGGCCGCCTAATGCGCGAATGGCCGCTACCGTCTGCGCGCTTTCGGACGAGGAGACAGCTACGATGCGCGCTCCTGCCTCGGCCAGACCGATCGCCATCGCTTGCCCGAGACCCCCCGAGGCGCCTGTAACAACCGCAGTTTTGCCCGTTAAATCAAAAAGCTTCATATCCGATTTCCCCCAAGCTTCTGCTTATTGATATTCCAATTTCATTCCGGCGCTGCGGAA
This sequence comes from Paenibacillus sp. sgz302190, assembly GCF_059820445.1. Taxonomy (NCBI): domain Bacteria; kingdom Bacillati; phylum Bacillota; class Bacilli; order Caryophanales; family Paenibacillaceae; genus Paenibacillus; species Paenibacillus sp. sgz302190. Next base: position 8,977 of record NZ_JBZYAO010000021.1, on the reverse strand, counting down.
TTGTTCCGCCGTATCGGCAGGGAGCTTGCTGTCCGTCAAAATCATCGAGACGTCCGACAGCTCCGCGAACGTACGCAGCGCGCACTGCCCGAATTTGAAATGGTCGACGACGCTGTAGACCGTATGGCTGGAGTTGATCAGCGCCTTTTTGTAATCGACCAGTTCGCTCGTATAAATGGTAAAACCGTATTGCAAATGAACGCCGGTAGCGGATATAAACGATTTCTGAATGTTCAGCTTGCTGACGTATTCAGCCGCTTCGGAGCCGGCCAGCACGTTGCGGATGCGGGTTCCGCCGGGAATGACAAGCCTGATTTCGTCCTTGCGCACGAGCTCGGAAATAATGTACAGGTCGTTCGTCACGACGGTCAGAGGCTGGTTGTCCAGCCGCCTGGCGATTTCCAGCGTCGTGCTGCCGCCGTCCAGGGCGATGATGTCGCCGGGCTGAATGTGCCTGACGGCGATTTCGGCGATTTCCGCCTTCTCATCGGCATGCTTGACGAGCGGTTCCTTGGCGGAAAGAATGCCGTGCTGATCGCTTTGCGCCAGCGTCGCTCCGCCGTGAATGCGGATCAGCAGCCCTTTTTCCTCAAGCTTCGCCAAATCTTCACGGATTGTTTTGCCTGTGACCTCAAGGCGCTCGCTCAGTTGGCTGACGGTCACTTCCTTTTGCGCCAGCAGCATTTCCATGATGATTTCATATCTGCGTAAAGGGTTCATCGGTGTTCATCCGTTCTGAAAGAGAGTGTACCGATTATTTTAAATCTTTCATGGCTACGGCGTCCATGTCTTCAAAAATTTGATTTTCGCCGGCCATGCCCCAAATAAACGTATAATTGCTCGTGCCTACGCCGCTGTGAATCGACCAGCTCGGCGAAATGACGGCCTGCTCGTTGCGCATCACGACATGGCGCGTTTCCTGCGGCTCGCCCATCAGATGGAATACGACGCCGTCTTCCGGCATATCGAAGTAAAAATACACTTCGGAGCGGCGGTTGTGCGTGTGGCTCGGCATAGTATTCCACATGTTGCCCGGCTTGAGCAGCGTCATGCCCATAACAAGTTGACAGCTTTGCACGCCGCCTGTATGGATGTAACGGTAGATCGTCCGCTCATTGGAGTTGGTGATGCTGCCGAGATGGTTCGGCGAAGCTTCGTTGATGGCGATTTTCACGGTCGGATGGGTCGTATGCGCCGGAGTGGAGTTGAAGTAAAACTTCGCAGGCTCCGCGCCGTTCTCGCTTTCGAAAAAGATCTCCTTCGCTCCTTTACCGATGTAAAGGCCGTCTTTGGAGTCCATTGCATACGCAGTGCCGTCGACGCGAACGGTTCCACGACCGCCTACGTTAATAATTCCGATTTCGCGGCGCTCCAGGAAGTAGTCTGCGGCCATATCCTTTTTGTTGGCTTCCAGCTGAACCGAACGCTCAACAGGCACGACCCCGCCTACGATAAAACGATCCACGTGCGAATAAACCGTCTTCACTTCATCCGGCGCAAACAAGGAATTGATGAGAAATTCTTCCCGCAGGCGGCTGGTGTCAAAAGTTTTAACTTCTCTCGGGTGCGAAGCGTAGCGAATATCCATTTCCATGAAAAAATCTCTCCCTTTAGGTTCAAATGTGTAAAAATAAGTTCATATAGGTTTAAATTACTCCAAATGAACCGATTATTCAAGCGGAAAATCGCCGATCCCGAAAAGCGGCCTTCACCGATCCCCATAAGGTGGCTTCGTCTACTCCGAAAAGCAGTCTTCCTTTTATGCATAAAATCAGGCTTGTCGGTGGGAGACTATTATGGATGACAGCAAAATTTTCCACCGAGGAGGCTTCCGAACATGAGCGAACCGAACTATTTTGAGCACGTCTGCCAGGATACGATCCCGACCAAACCCGGAGAAGAGGACGTGACCGCTACGGATATGATCAGCAGTGCGGTTGAGGAAATCGTCGACAACATCGAGCACGCTTTCACCGATGACACGGAAAAGGACGAATGGAAGTGAGAAGTCGCCGTCCCCGCGCAAAAAAAAGACGCCTCGTTCCGCTTGCCGGCGGTTTCGGAGGCGTTTTGCAGCATCATTTGAAATGCTTCCAGAGAAAATCCAGGGTCAACAGCCCGACCGGTTTTTCCTTGAAGCTTTTGTCTTCCTGAGTTGCCAGCTCGGGCTTGCGGTAGCAGATCAGGTGCCGATAATATCCGAATTTCCGGCACACTTCAGGCCTTGCGGCGTAAATTCCGCATTTGTCCCGGTCCAGATCGTAAAAGATGCACGTTCCGTACAATCTCGGTTGATTTTCAAGGTTGGAGCGGGTTTTGGCCGGCATCGATTTGATATGCTTTTTGATGCGTTTGAACTCTTGCTCGGTGACCGGAACCGGGCCGCAGCACATCCCTTTGCATCCTTGGCAGGGTAAAGTTTCCATAAGTAACCTCCTGTAACGGCGTTCTATTTCCGGAAATTTACATTGACACAAGCGGTAAAATGTGATATAATGAATTTCCGTTTTTGGTGAAAATATTTTAACATAAACTCAACAAAATGAAAAGTCAAATGAATCGGCAATCGATCTCAGGCAAGGACCTGGAATCGGCTGCCGATTTTTGCTGTCGCGGGACAGAAGATCATCCGAAAAAAAGATTTGAATAAAAATACAACAAAATGTATAATAATACGAAATTATGAAGAGGTGATAGCATGAATTCCCAAGTTCAAAGCGCAACGTCAAAACTGTTGAAAGAAGCGGAAGCTTCGCTTCTGTTCACGGCCAAACGGCCGGAGATTGTGTTCGAACGCGGTCAGGGCATGTATCTGTGGGATACGGAGGGCAGGAAGTATCTGGATTTTGTCGGCGGCTGGGCTGTGACCTGTCTGGGGCATTCGCCGGCTGTGCTGCAGGAAGCGCTGGCCCGGCAAGCCTCCGTACTGGTGAATACGAGTCCGGCGTACTTGAACAGGCCGATGGTCGAATTCGCCAGGCTACTGACGGATCACACCTGCTATGACAGGACGTTTTTTGCCAGCAGCGGGGCGGAAGCGAACGAAAGTGCGGTCAAGCTGGCGAGAAAATACGGCTCCTTGAAGCTGGGAGGGGCTTTTGAGATCGTTACGACGACGAACAGCTTCCACGGACGTACGCTGGCTATGATGTCCGCAACCGGCAAAGCTTACTGGGAGCCGCTGTTCGCGCCAAAGGTACCGGGCTTCCGGCACGTGCCTCTGAACGACATCGAGGCGTGTCTGCAGGCCGTCGGTCCGAACACTTGCGCGATTATGCTGGAGCTGGTCCAAGGTGAAGGTGGCGTACACGCCGCCCATCCCGACTATGTGCGGCAGCTGCGCCAAATTTGCGACGAACGCTCGATTTTGCTCATTTTCGACGAAGTTCAAACGGGAGTCGGACGAACCGGCACCATGTTCGCGTACGAACATTACGGGATCGAAGCCGACATCATGACGCTCGGCAAAGGGATCGGGGGCGGCTTCCCGCTTTCGGCGATGCTGACGAAGGAGGCTTACAACTTGTTCGAGCCCGGCGATCAGGGCGGGACTTACACCGGACAGCCATTGGCGATGGCTGCGGGTCTCGCCGTCTTCAGCGAGGTGATCCGCCTGAATTTGCCGCAAAAGGCGAAGGAGCAGGGAGACTATTTGCAGCAGCGGCTGGACGAAATCGCAGCGAAGCACGGCCTGCGGAATATCCGCGGCAAAGGGCTGCTGGCGGCTTTTGACCTGCCCGAGCCAAAAGGCGCCGAGCTGGTCGCAAATTGCTTGCAGGCCGGCCTGCTCGTCAATTCGCCGCAGCCTGCGACGATTCGTCTTATGCCGCCGTTAATCGTGAGCCGGGAGGACATTGACGAGATGCTGGCTGTTTTGGACCGCGAATTGGATCGTTTACGGGAGTGACAGCTCCGCAACGCGCGATTATCCTCGCGTTGTCCGCAGCCCCGCTGCGTAGTATGCTATTCATGAAGAAGCATGAATGAGATAAACTTCTATCGAGGTCTTTCGAAGATGAGCGACCGCGTTTAGAGGTAGGTTTATTCGCCAATAAGAATGTGTTCTGCGCGCTTTAGCGCTGTAAAGAACTTAAACATTCTTATGTGTTAAAAAATGGCTTCAACATGGAAAGGAGCGGCGCATGACGGGTTGGAATCGGGTCAATGACGGAACGAATGAACCGCCGAAGCTGGCCATCGAGCAATCTTGGTGGGCGATGTCCGGTTTGGGTCAAGACGGCAAGGAGTGGTCGGCGGAAGAAAAGGTGGAGCGGATCGCTGAAGCGGGCTTCACGGGCATTTCCGGTTTTGTGCCGGCGCAGGCCGAGGCGGCGAAGTGGCACCGGCTCCTCGACCGGTACAAGCTGAGCTTCAGCGGCCTGGCTTATCCGCTCAAGGCGCAGGATATGGAAGGGCCGCTTCAGGCCGCCAAAGCGTTTGGCCGGGTGCGGTACATGAACATCCAGCTGATGGATGCGTTCGTTGTCGGCGAAGAGGCGCAGCGCTTGCTGGAAGGCGTGCTGGAAGCCTGCGAGCGCGCCGGCATCCCGGGTTTTATCGAGACGCACCGCGGCACGGTTACACAGGATTTGATCCGCACGGCTCAGTATGTGGAACAACTTCCGCAGCTGCAGCTGACGATCGACCTGTCGCATTACGTCGTGGCCGGGGAATTGACCGGCGGCGGCAGCGAGCGGGCGGAGCGGCTTTTTGACCGGCTGCTGGCGCGAACGGCGGTCATTCATGCGCGCGTGTCGAACGGCGAGCAGGTGCAGGTCGATATCGGCCCGGATGGCGACCATCCTATGGCCGGACATTTTGCCCGCTGGTGGAGGAAGGGCATGGAGCAGTGGCTGAAGCGGGCGCTGCCCGGCGATGTGCTCCCTTTTGTCACGGAGCTTGGACCTCCGCGCAATTATGCGATAACCCGGATCGACGCAGAGGGGCGGGAAGTGGAAATCTCCGACCGCTGGCAGCAAGCGCTGCTCCTGAAGCGGATCGCCGAGGAGCAGTGGCGGCAGGCGCGGAGCCGGCCATGAGCGGCGGCCTTTTTCAGAGCACGATGCTGGAGCGGGATTGCCATCCGCAGGTTATGGCTTACTATTTTAAACAATGGAACGGATTCCATATGCAGTTTCACCGGCACGATGCGATTGAAATCATGTATGCGATCCACGGCGCCTGCGATGTGGAAATTCAAACGAAGCGGGAGACGCACGATAGCGTCAGGCTGAAAAAGGGCGAGTTCATCATTTTGGATGCCAATGTGCCGCACAGGCTGCTGGTGGGCGAAGGCGCGCCCTGCCGGATGCTGAACGCCGAATTCCGCTTCGCCGACCGTAAGGGCGCATTCCCGTCGGTTCGGCAAATGGCGCTTGAAGACGGCGTATTGGCTTCATTTTTGACCGTACAGTCGCCTTATCTGGTGCTCCGCGATCCCGACGACGTGTACCACGTGCTCAAAAGCCTCGTACTGGAGCTTGACAGGCCCGGGGCCAAAAGCGAAACGATGGTGCACCTGCTTATGTCGCAGCTATTGATCCGGATCGCCAGACTGTGGCGGGAAACGTACCGCAGCGGCCAGCAGCAAAGCGACGTCTATGTGAAGCAGAGCATGGAGTATCTTCATCAAAACTACGACCGGGACATTCAGGTCAAAGATATCGCTGCGGCCGTCAGCCTGCATCCCGGCTATTTGCAGCGCATTTTCAAAACCAATACCGGCGTGACGCTGATGGAATATTTGACCTCGATCCGCATGGAAAAAGCAAAGATGCTGCTGCTCGAAACCGACGTGCAGATTGCGGAGATTTGCGATTATGTCGGGGTCGGCAGCCGGCAATATTTTCATATGCTGTTCAAAGCGTACACGAATCGGACGCCTTTGGAGTTCAGGCAGTCGATGGATACGCACATCATGAATTATCCGGAACAAAGTGAGGATTTTTGACAGACGCAGGGGTAAAAAGTGAGGAATTTGATAACGCTTCCGGCGGACGCTTTGCTACAATTGGTTTTGTGTAAGAAACCGAATGTGACAAAGAGAGGATGAAGTCTGATGTCGTTTAAAGTTGCTTTTATCGGGGCGGGAAGTATCGGATTTACCCGTGGTTTGCTGCGGGATTTGCTCGCGGTGCCTGAATTTCACAATATGGAAGTCGCTTTTACGGACATCAATGCGCACAACCTGGAGATGGTGACGGAGCTCTGCCAGCGGGATATTCGCGAGAACGGTTTGGCGATTCAAATCCAGGCGACGACGGACCGCAGGGAAGCTTTGAAAGATGCGAAATATGTATTATGTACGATTCGTGTAGGCGGGCTTGAAGCTTTTGCTACGGACGTGGACATTCCGCTGAAATACGGCATCGACCAATGCGTCGGCGATACGCTGTGCGCGGGCGGCATTATGTACGGACAGCGCGGCATCGCCGAGATGCTGAACATTTGCAAAGATATTCGCGAGACGGCTGCGCCGGACGTGCTGCTGCTCAACTATGCGAACCCGATGGCGATGCTGACTTGGGCGTGCAACAAATACGGCGGCGTGCGCACGATCGGCTTGTGTCACGGCGTGCAGGGCGGGCACTGGCAGATTGCCGAGGCGTTCGGCCTGAAGCAGGAGGAAGTCGATATCATCTGCGCCGGCATTAACCATCAGACGTGGTACATCCAAATCCGCCATAACGGCGAAGATTTGACCGGAAGGCTGCTCGAAGCTTTCGAGAAGCATCCGGATTTCAGCCGCACCGAAAAAGTGCGCATCGATATGCTGCGCCGTTTCGGCTACTACAGCACGGAGTCCAACGGGCACCTGAGCGAATACGTGCCCTGGTACCGCAAGCGGCCGCAGGAAATAGCCGAATGGATCGATCTCGGCAGCTGGATCAACGGGGAAACCGGCGGCTATTTGCGCGTATGCACGGAAGGCCGCAACTGGTTCGAGACCGATTTTCCGAACTGGATGAAAGATCCGGCCCTGGAGTACAAGCCGGAAAAGCGCAGCCACGAGCACGGCTCGTACATCATTGAAGGCCTGGAGACCGGCCGTGTGTACCGCGGGCATTTCAACGTGGTGAACGACGGCGTTATCGCCAACCTGCCGGCCGATGCGGTGATCGAAGCTCCGGGCTACGCGGACCGCAACGGAATTTCGATGCCGCGCATCGGTGATCTGCCGCTGGGGCCTGCGGCCGTATGCAATGCGAGCATCTCCGTACAGCGGCTTGCCGTAGAAGCCGCCGTGCACGGCGACGACAAGCTGCTGCGCCAGGCGTTCATGATGGACCCGCTCGTCGGCGCAGTGTGCAATCCGAAGGAGATTTGGCAGCTTGTCGACGAAATGCTCGTTGCGCAGGAGCAGTGGCTGCCGCAGTACGGCAGCGCGATTGCCGAAGCGAAGCGGCGCCTCGCTTCGGGCGATCTGATCCCGACGAGAGACTACGAGGGCGCGGCGCGCCTGAAGGTGAAATCCGTCGAGGAGATGAAGCAGAACCGCGAAGCCGCCAACAAAAACGCCGGCGAATCGGACAAAGGCAAGGACCGCGCAGCGGCGGCGCACTGATCCGTTCGGCTCGGGGCGCACTCGCCTGCGGCCGATTTGAGCGGCTAGCGCGGCGTTGAGCTGCGCTGTGCTGCAGCGCGTTGCGGTAAGCTGAGTCGCGCTGCGCTGCCGCCGGAGCGCTGCTGCCCGGAGTCTGTATTTTAAAGCGGGCATCGGTTATAATGGATGAAACTGAAAAAGGACCTTGCGGTCCTTTTTTTACGCTGCCGAAAGTCGATCGAAAGCTGTCATGCTGCGAAACACTGCGCGTTGGGAGCTGCGTGCGGTGCGAAGGCCGGGCCCGGTGTTTGGGCGCGGAAACGTGCAGTTTTCAGGCTGCCTGAGAAAGCCGCGACTTTCTATTAGGGCAGCCGGAGGGCAGTCCTGGTTGGGAGCGCAGCTTCCAGGCCAGGACTGGCGAGGCTCGGCGAGGCTGGATAGGCAGCTCAAAAACCTGCAAAAGTGCAGGCTTTTTCAGCGATTAGGGGGCATTTTGAGGAAAAGTCTGCGATTGTGCAGGAATTTCCTCCGAAAATGGGCCTGAGCTCAAGTATTCGCAAAAAAACCTGCACATTTGCAGGAATATTTCACTGCTTGCCCATTAACGAGCAAAAACCTGCACATTTGCAGGAATATTTTGCTGTGTGAGCATCAACGAGCCAAAAACTGCATTTTTGCCACTAGCTTTGCATCAAACCTGACATGAAAAATTTGTTTCAAAATGTTCCTAAAACTGTATTTTATTGATGCTTTTTGTCTGGCGGATAATTAAAAAATCTCCTATTGTGAATGTAGAGGGCGTGTTACCCACTCCATTACAAAGGAGACCATACATGGGTAACCATAACTCAAATACCGTCATCAGTCAATGTCTTGAATGGTTGAAAATTCCCGAATTTGTTTGTGTTTATCTCGATTATCGCAAGCAGAAGTGTAATCTCACTGCTTCATTCCGCTTGTTCGTCGAAGCGCAGTTGTCCGATCGAAAAGACCCCGAGTGCATTGTCGAAAATCTTCGGGATAGCCCGGAACTACAGGCACTCACTGGACTCGCGTCGCTTAGCGCTTCCCAACTTTCTCGCAGAATATCTGAACTGCCAACCTGGTTGCTCCAATACCTGTTCGAAGACATCACTCGCCGTATTCACGATACCCTGCATCTGTGTGAGAACAGAGGGCTAAAAAAAGAATTAGTCCCCCTATCCATCATCGATTCCTCTTCGATCACACTCTCGAGTCATTTTGGCAAGTGGGCGTTTGTCGACCAAGAAAAGAATCAGGTAAAGCTGCACCTGAGCCTAAGCACACAATGGCCGGATCTGGCGATTCCGAGTAAAGTCGTGTTGTCGACGGGAGCCGTGGCGGATAAAGAAGTTGCGATCGAACTGGTTACCGAGCAAGGAACAACGTACGTGATGGATCGCGGATACATCA